>MABF01000186.1 GCA_002163025.1 'Osedax' symbiont bacterium Rs2_46_30_T18 | reverse complement strand
GTGACTATCCTTAATATGCGTGCTCCCGGCATGAATATGATGAAGTTGCCGCTGTTTGTCTGGACCTGGTTAATTACCGCATTCCTGCTTATTTTAGTGATGCCGATATTAGCGGGGGTAGTGACTATGATGTTGATGGATATTCATTTTGGCACCAGTTTCTTTAACGCCGCTGGTGGTGGAGATCCGGTACTTTTCCAGCACATTTTCTGGTTCTTTGGTCACCCTGAAGTTTACATAATGATACTGCCGGCGTTTGGTATTGTCAGTGAAATTATTCCCACCTTTGCGCGTAAAAAGCTCTTTGGTTATAGCTCCATGGTATATGCGACTTCCTCCATCGCCTTCCTGTCGTTTATCGTCTGGGCTCACCACATGTTTACGGTGGGAATGCCCCTGGCAGGGGAGCTTTTTTTCATGTTCGCAACTATGCTGATAGCAGTGCCTACTGGAGTGAAAGTCTTTAACTGGGTAGCTACCATGTTTCGCGGCTCTATGACTTTTGAAACGCCGATGCTCTTTGCGCTAGCTTTTGTGGTGCTGTTCAGTATAGGTGGCTTTTCTGGATTGATGCTGGCCATCGCTCCGGCAGATTTTCAGTATCACGATACCTATTTTGTGGTAGCGCATTTTCACTATGTGTTAGTGCCAGGTTCTATATTTTCGATAATGGCGGCAACCTATTACTGGCTACCTAAATGGACCGGTAATTACTACAACGAAAAAATGGGAAAAATACATTTTTGGTTGAGCTTTATCGGCATCAACATCACCTTTTTCCCAATGCATTTTGTAGGTCTGGCTGGGATGCCGCGGCGCGTTCCTGACTATGCACTGCAGTTTGCTGACTTTAATGCCATATCGACAGTGGGCGCATTTATGTTCGGCTTCTCACAGTTACTGTTTATCTACAACGTGGTTTGCTGTATTCGTAAGAAAAATCAGGCCAGTAAGCAGGTCTGGGAAGGGGCACATGGCTTAGAGTGGACTTTGCCTTCACCGGCTCCCTATCATTCTTTTACCAAACCACCAAAAGTGGACTAAATTATGGCTGTGACTAATAACAAATTAATATTCAAACTCCTAGGTAGCACTTTGCTGATGTTTGGCTTTGGTTTCGCGTTAGTCCCGTTGTATGACGTTTTTTGTCAAGTGACTGGCATTAACGGCAAAGTGGATTTGACCCCGGGTGCTTACTCAAAAAGTAGTAATTCCAATAGAGAAATTAAAATTCAGTTTATCGCCGTCAACAATGAAGCGATGCCCTGGAAATTTAAGCCCCAAGAGTATTCGATGACGGTGAAGTTGGGTCAGACTTACTCGACGGCATATATTGCCAGTAATTCAACCGCCAATTATATGGTGGCCCAGGCAGTGCCTTCAGTTTCGCCTTCTGAAGCTGCTGCCTATCTACAAAAAGTTGACTGTTTTTGTTTTAACCGCCAACCGCTGGAGGCGGGTGAGCGCAAAGAGATGGGGTTAGCGTTTAACATATTGCCTGACATGCCGGCACATATTAAGACTATTACCCTTTCTTATACTTTATTTGATATTACCCAAGCGAGTAGCAAGGTTTTGGCAAGTACTAATTGATGATAAAAGTTGCAATTGATCAGTAAACCATACCGGGTGAACCACGATAGGTATTATGAGGAGTAATAATAGATGGATTCGCAAACGCAAGAATACCAAGAGTACTACGTTCCAACGCAAAGCTATTTCCCGATAGTCGCGTCGGTAGCGCTGTTTTGTTTAGCCTTTGGTGCAGCATCAGTATTAACAGCCGTAGGCAATACGGGTGATATGGGCATGATAATGCTATTCATCGGCTTTATATTGCTCTTTTTCATAATTATTAGTTGGTTCAGTAAGGTTGCAGCAGAAAGCCGTGATGGCCTATATTCTGCGCAAATGGACGTCTCTTTTCGCTGGGGTATGGGCTGGTTTATATCTTCCGAAGTGATGTTTTTCGCTGCATTTTTCGGAGCACTTTTCTATATTAGAGTGTTTTCGGTCCCCTGGTTAGGCGGTGAAGGAGATAAAGGCGTTTCTAACATGTTATGGGAAGGGTTTGTTAATCAGTGGCCATTAATGACCACTCCGGATCCAAGCTTGTTCAAAGGGCCTGCACAAGTAGTTGATCCCTGGCACATACCACTGCTTAATACCATATTACTGATTTCATCCAGTCTCACCCTAACCTTATCGCATAAGGCGCTGAAGCTGAATAACCGAACTTGGACTTCAATATGGCTGGCAGTTACCGTAGTGCTGGGCGCGGTGTTTTTATATTACCAAGTGCTCGAATATCATGAGGCTTATACTGAATTGGGCCTAACGTTATCTGCCGGAATTTATGG
This sequence comes from 'Osedax' symbiont bacterium Rs2_46_30_T18, assembly GCA_002163025.1. Classification (GTDB taxonomy): domain Bacteria; phylum Pseudomonadota; class Gammaproteobacteria; order Pseudomonadales; family Balneatricaceae; genus Rs1. Next base: position 5,052 of record MABF01000186.1, on the reverse strand, counting down.
CTCAACCTTCTTTATCTTGACCGGCTTTCACGGACTCCATGTCACTATAGGCACTATCATGTTGCTGTGCATTTTAGTGCGAGTGCTGGAAGGTGAGTTTACTGGCAAGAAACATTTTGCCTTTGAGGCGGTTGCTTGGTACTGGCATTTTGTCGATGTGGTATGGGTGGGGCTGTTTATTTTTGTCTATATCCTCTAGCTGGAGCTGATCTGCTATAACCCGTGGGGAGTCAATTCCCCAGAGTAAAACCCATAAACAAGTACCAAAATTAAGGTGATGGTTAAGCCGACCCGAACAAATAACATATTCACTGTTCTATGGCTTTTATTGTCATCCTTCATTAAGAAAAAAAAGCTAGAACATAGCGACGCGATAATGGCGAGAAATAGAATAACAATAATATATTTCATGGTTTCTGTCCGGTAACGAGAATCTGTATGAGTAAAGCGGAAAAACTGAAGGCTAGCAAGTTAATTGTACTGATTCTAGTGCTGGGATTAGTGTTGTTATTGATATCTTTAGGTTTTTGGCAGTTAGACAGAGCAAAACAGAAAGAAATCTTAATCGAACAATGGCATCAGCCTGCAATTCAGATCAAGTTTCCACTGGCTGGGGATGCGGATGATTACTACCAAAAAATTGAGATCTCAGGAAGGCTGGATCGACAGCATTTATTTTTACTCGATAATCGAACTCGTCAAGGCAAAGTCGGCTATGAGTTACTGGCGCTGCTTAAAGTGCAACAGGACTCTTGGGTTTTGGTTAATTTAGGCTGGCTGGCAGCAGGTTCGGATCGTTCAAAATTGCCGGTTATACAGCTGCCCGCTGGTGAGCTAAAAGTTAGTGGTTGGTTAAAAAAAGTTAACAGAGCTTTTCAATTGCAAACTGATGCATGGGGCACGAGTTGGCCGAAGAGAATACAACAAGTAGAAATGTTGAAAATCGCTAAAGTGAGAGGAATTAAAAATATATATAAAAACATACTGTTAGCAGAAAAGCCCCTGGTCGCTGGCTTAGTCACCGACTGGAAGCCAGTAAACATGAGCGTCGCAAAGCATATTGGCTACGCTTTTCAATGGTTTTTAATGGCAATTGTGCTTTGCGCACTGTTGTTTTGGTTGTGGCGGTACAGCAAATTAGAGAAGGGAGAAAAGGCTTATGAGTAGTAACACAAACAAGGTGACTTTTTGGCTGATATGGTTGGTGGGTGTTGTTCCTATGGCTGTGGCCTTCTTTATGTATTACACCGGGATGCTAAGTCCTTCAAACACTGTAAATCACGGCGAACTGATTAAGAGCCAAAGCTTAACTCAATGGCAATTGCAATATCAAGATCAGGCATGGCAGCAGAGCAGTCAGTGGCAGATATTGCACACTCAGCCTGTGCCTTGCCAAAGTCAAGAATGTGAAAATTGGAGCAGTACTCTACCTAATGTGATCAAATTGTTGGGCAAAGACAGCGATCGAGTAGTGCTACAGCAAGTGGGGAAACTGCAGACAATGCTACAGACAAGCAAATTGTCAGAGCTGGGAGAAGCGGTATGGATAGTCGACCCGAACGGTAACTTAGTGATGCGTTATTCACCAGAATTAACCCCCAAACAATTACTTCAAGATCTAAAGAAATTACTTAAAGTCTCCGGGATTGGTTAGGGAGGTAGAGTGTGAGCCCGCAGACACGACAGAGGATTTATAGGCATGTTTCCGTAGTGTTATAGAGGATGGTAAATGGATCAAAATATAATAATAAATACCGCAGCAGCGGGATCTGAGCAATATAGGAATATGGCGATAAAACTAGTTAATTACGCCATTGTATTGGTATTGCTGGTGGTGTTGATGGGCGGCTGGACCAGAATAAACGATGCAGGTCTTAGCTGTCCTGACTGGCCCGGCTGTTTTGGTCAATTAACAGTGCCTAATTCCAATGCTGAAATTACTGCAGCCAATAATTTGTACCCACAAATTGCCGTAGAACAGAGCAAAAGTTGGCTGGAAATGATCCATCGTTATTTGGCGGGTACTCTTGGCTTGTTGATTTTGGCCTTGGCGCTGATAGCTGTAAAGCTGCGCCGTATTACAAATTATCCACATTGGTTGAGTCTTAGTTTGTTGGTATTAGTGGTATTTCAGGCTCTGCTTGGAATGTGGACAGTCACTCTCAAACTGTTACCTATAATAGTGACCGCGCATTTGTTTGGAGGGCTGCTAACAACGGTGTTGTTGCTGTTGTTACGCGGAAAAATTTCCTCGCAAAAAATCTATCGTCAGCAGTGGCAGGTTCCCAACTATGCCCTTTTAGCTGGGCTAGTGATTTTGTTCTTACAGATTTTATTGGGAGGATGGACCAGTAGTAATTATGCCGGCTGGGGATGTAGCGATTGGCTGGCATGTAATCCGGGTCTGGATATCGAATATAACTTTTCAAATGCTTTTGCCATTACCTTAGATACTACCTACTCCCATCAGGGGGGGCAGTTGCCCTTGGCTGAACGCGGTGCAATACAGATCAGTCACCGTGTTGGTGCGTTACTGGTGGTGTTGTATTTTGCGGCTGTTTATATATTTGTGGCCAGGCATCAGCCCTGGAAAAATTACTTCATCGCACTATTGCTATTAACGCTGCTGCAAATAGTAATAGGGCTGTTAAATATCTTGTGGGCAATCCCCACATCTTTGGCAATGGCGCATCATTTCGTTGCGGTATTAATGCTTGTAGGCACCACCATGTTGTTGGCGCGTAGTTTTTCTCACCCATCAGGAGAGTCAGTAGATGCTGAAACAAAATTTATCGACCGTTAGTCAATCAAATACAGGTCTGCACATAGCAGATTTTCTAGCCCTTTGTAAGCTAAAAGTAGTGGCAGTTATGTTGATAACTTCACTGGTGGGGATGTTGTTGGCCAGTGATACAATGCCGTTACTTTCAACTATGTTGATAGGTTTGCTGGGGATTGGTTTAGTGACAAGTTCAGGGGCAGCGATAAATCACGTGATGGATCAAAAAATTGACCAGGCGATGGCCAGAACTCAATGGCGGCCATTACCTCAAGGTAAGGTATCAAGTCAGCAGGCATTAATTTTCGCCCTGGCTATTGGTGCCATAGGCCTTTATCTGTTGGCGGTATTCATCAATCCCTTAACTGCCTGGCTTACATTGTTCTCTTTAGTAGGTTATGCCGTAGTCTATACCGTTTGGCTAAAGCGGGCGACGCCACAAAATATTGTAGTGGGAGGGATAGCAGGTGCTGCTCCACCGCTACTGGGCTGGACTGCCGTAAGTGGCGAAGTGACCGCCAATAGCCTATTGCTAGTGCTGATTATTTTTGCTTGGACGCCGCCGCATTTTTGGGCTCTGTGTTTAGCCAGAAAGAAAGATTACGCTAAGGCTGATATCCCTATGCTGCCCATAACTCATGGAGAGCGCTATACAAAACTGCACATCGTGCTCTACAGTGTAATAATGGTGTTGACGACTGTGTTGCCGTTCCTGACAGGCATGGCTGGGATACTCTATCTGATTTTAGTATCAGGCTTGAATCTACGCTTTTTACAATGGTCATATAGAGTCTATAAAGATGTCAAAAATAGCCAAATGGCCATGTTTAGATACAGTATTAGCTATCTGATGTTGCTGTTTGCAGCGCTATTAGTCGATCACTATTTTTATCAATTAATAATAAATACTTAAGGGAGAAAATGGTTCTGGCTATAAATAACTAATGTGGCAACTAACTTAAGGTTGATGTGTGCTACATCTAATCAAAGGAGATGCATTATGTTTATAAATCATATGGTAGGAATGTTTTATCACCCCAAAGAGGAATGGGGAACAATTCATCAGGAACGCTACAGTGTTTGGCATATATTCCTGGCGCAAATTAGTATTTTGTCACTAATACCTGCGGTGAGTATGTATATAGGTACTACACAGATAGGATGGACACTAAATGGAGTCGACTATATAAAGCTCTCGGTCAATAGTGCTATTCCTGCCGCAATCGCAACCTATTTCGCCTGCTGGGTAGCCGTTGGCTTTATAGCCTACTCAATTCACTGGATGGAGAAGACTTACGGCGGTCATGTAAATATGAATGAATGTCTGATCTTGACAACATTCACCGCTACGCCGTTATTTTTAGCCGGGCTTTCCGCCTTGTATCCAATGTTGTGGTTAAATGTCAGTGTCGGCCTTGCCGCATTGATCTATTCGGTGTACTTACTGTTTATCGGTGTTCCGGTGATAATGGAAATCCCAGAGGATAGGGCTTTCTTCTTCTCAGCTTCTATTTTGACAGTTGGGCTTTGTACTATGGTAGGCATGTTAGTCACTTGTGTAATTTTATGGGATACACTAGTCCCACTAAGTTATACATCGCTATAGTAGACAGTAAAAGTTATAACCGCACTCCTTAGGTAGGGGTACTGACTCAGTACCCTTTATCTAACCCTCAAGTAATTAACTAGGCAGCTAGTAGCATTAGTAGTATGCCGTTTAGAGTGAATTTTGGACAATATCAGCTAGTTTCAGATTAATTATAATTAACTGTTGACGCCCGTCCGCAGATCTATATAATTCGCCTCCTCGCTGCAGGGGTCACTCAAAACACAGCGAGCAGGATGAATTACAAATCAATATAACGCATTGCTTTATAACGAATAAAATTCATTCTGGTTAAGTTTTAATCTTTGTTGTTTGCTTTATCTTCTTCGGATTTAAAGTTAAAAATAAACAAAATAATGATTGACTTAACGAGGTGCAAATATATAATACGCACCTCACTTAAACGGAGCCGCAAACATCAGCGACTCAGCAAGCTTCTAGCTTGGTTAAAACGTTTAAGTCGCTCTTTAAAAATTTGGTCAGATAATTCGTGTGGGCGCTTGTCGATATTGGCTACAAAAGCTTTTATAGCAACCCAAGTAACTTAGAACTCTTTATTAGACAGCTTTTGCTTTCTTTTAATGAAGTCAACGTTGATTGGGAAGTCAAGACAAGCAAACCAAGTGAATTCATTGAAAGAAAAACATACGTTTTGCGAGTTTTTTAG
>MABF01000244.1 GCA_002163025.1 'Osedax' symbiont bacterium Rs2_46_30_T18 | reverse complement strand
ATCCGCACTGCAACATTTACCAGGCACTGCTAAGGCATTAATGTCTACAGGCTTATTACCCGCTGCTGTAATAGCTATTGCCTTAAACCTGCTAATGCCTCAAGAAGATGAAATAGAATAATCAAAAGGAGGGTAATTAATTTCAGCCTTTAATTACCCTCAATTATTTTATGACGATAATTGGATTACTTGTATATAAGACAGCAGTCATTCAAATAAGCGCATATAGCTTACACATCGATATTTTGATGTAACGCAGCCCCGGGACATTGAATAGAGAACTGAGCTTTCCCAATACAATTCAAGCACTGCTACCCTCTTTAACACTTCACGAAACCTAAGGTGAAAATACCCTAAAGTGCAAACTTTTCCGAAAGCTTCTTAAGTGTTGCCAGGGTGATTTCTAATTCCTTTTCATCTATCTCACTTGAATGTTTATTCGCCCATGGAACCTGCTGCTGCTGCAATGTTGTATATACTTTTTTTCCATCAATGGCTAAAGAGATTAATTTTGCGCGTTTATGCTTTGGATTATCGATAAATACCAGTAACCCCTCTTTATGCATGCTATCCACTAACCTCTGCACTGCCTGACGGCTTTGCCCCATTACACGTGCGATTTGCGGGACAGTCAGAGCAGTGTCCGACCTTTCAAGTGCCCCAATGATTTTCCACCTGGCACTGCTCAGCCCGTATATCTGAGTAATTCTGTCCCCTTCAGTGGTTAGTAATCCACTAAATTTAAATGTTTCTAAAACTATTTCGGTGAATGCATGGCCTTGTCGCGTGAGTTTCATAGGGTGTCCTTAAACATTTGACAACACCTTGTCATATATTTAATATGACAACATGTTGTCGAGCATAATAGCGAAGCTAGATCACAGAAGCAAATAATCCAGCTTATAGGCTGTACTTTATCTACTTTGTAGTTAGCGACTTCATTTACATCCAATAGGGAATTAATCAGCAATTCGTCAGGAGATAATATGCAACAAATTAATAAAGTTATTCAATGTTTAATCATAGCCTTAAACAGCGCATTCATTGGGGCTATGCTTATAATTGCATTAGTAATTGTGCCTTTTTGGCAAACGACACAAGCCAGCGATTTTCTGGATTGGTTCTCCCTTTACAGCCCAACTATAGGAAAACTGATGATACCCTTTGGCCCAGGCGTTTTAATGTTGACTGTCATTGTCTTTTTCATAGATGGAACAAACAAAAAGTTATGGGGGTTGACCATTGGGTTCTTATTGGCAAATGTGTTGTATTTTCCGATCTATTTTTTACCTACTAACGCCTCTTTTGCCGAGCAAACAATCGCAATTAATGATGTTAGTACAGAGCTATCAACCTGGTTAGGTTTTCACTGGCACAGAATATTTTTCGCCCTTGCAGCATTAATCACCTCTATTTTGGCGGTTGTTAAAATTCAACCCAGAATAAGAACAACACAGCAAGCCAAGGGAATTTCAGTTCAATGAACTATCAATTAATCGCGTAATCGAGAAGCCGAGCCCTCTGTCGCGTAACGCAGGGGGTATCCGTACAGGGCGTTTCTACTGAAATAGTGAAATTTAAGACCGTGAACAAATTATGTTAATTTTGCGTGACTAAGCCTTAAAACCCCCATTAATTAGCCTAAACATCAGTCACAAGCAGAAAATCACCCCTGCATAGTTACCGGTAATTGGGTACTGCGCTTCACCTCACTCATCGCCACACTGGTATTAAACGCCTGCACTCCGGGCAACTTAGACAACTGTTCTCTGTACAAGCGCTCATAGCCGGCTATGTCAGTTGTGACGATTCGCAATAGAAAATCGACATTGCCGAGCATTACATAACACTCAGTGATCTCGCTGATTGTTTTAACTTCGCGCTCAAAATTCGCCAGTTCCCCGTTGGCGATTAATTTCACCTCGGCATAAATGACAAGGTTTAGGCCCAGTTTTGCCGGGTTTAAAATAGCGGTGCGCTGTAAAATATAGCCTTCATCTTCAAGGCGTTTTATTCTCCGCCAACAGGGGGGTTGGGACAGGTTAACCCGCTCGGCAACTTCAGAGACGGAGATACTAGAATCCGCTTGTAATAACTGCAAAATCTGCTGATCTATCTTGTCTATTTTCATTATTTTTACTCACATACACACAAAGCTTTACTATTCTTAAAATAGATTTTAACTTAGGTTTTATCACAAAAGGTAATAAATATACCCATACCTATAATTATGAGTATATTTTATATCGAACACCCCTATTACAGCAAAAAACTTAAATAATTTCTACCGACTAAAACAGGTATATTTTTAGCTAATAATAAAACATCAACCTTACACAAGAATCGATGCCTTGGGCATTAAGGGTAAATCATGTCAGTTTTTTCACATATCGAGTTTGATAATCACGAACAAGTTGCCTATTTCACCGATGAGCAAAGTGGACTAAAGGCAATTGTTGCCATCCACAATACCAAACTCGGCCCCTCACTCGGCGGTTGCAGAATGTGGCCTTATGCCAGTGATGCAGAGGCATTGACTGATGTATTGCGCCTATCTCGTGGCATGACCTATAAATCGGCGATATCCGGTTTGCCTCTGGGCGGTGGTAAGTGTGTGATTATTGGCGATCATCGCAAACATAAGAGCGACGCGCTACTTAAGGCACTGGGCAAGTATTTACAAGGGTTATCCGGTGCCTATATAACTGCCGAAGATTCAGGTACTAGCGTTGCCGATATGAAGGTGATCGGCACTACTACAGAATTTGTCGCTGGAGTTTCTGAGAGCGGCGAACACGGTGGCGATCCCTCCCCCTCAACTGCCTACGGTGTTTTTGTCGGCCTCAAGGCCGCTGTCGCTCACAAGCTACAACGCCAGGACTTAACCGGTTTAACCGTTGCCGTACAAGGGGTTGGCAACGTCGGTTTGCACTTGTGCAAATACTTGAAAGAGGCCGGTGCCCAGTTGATTGTCGCTGATGTTTTTGCCGCGAACGTACAGCGCGCTGTGGATCAGCTCGGCGCAACGGCCGTTGATCCGGATCAAATATACGCAGTACAAGCCGATATTTTCGCCCCCTGCGCTATGGGTGGCATTATCAACTCACAAACGTTAGAAGTGCTACAGGCAAAAGTGATTGCCGGGGCCGCTAATAATCAGCTGTCGCGACCGGAAATCTCTGCGCAACTGGAAAGTAAAGGCATACTGTACGCCCCTGATTATGTAATCAACGCCGGCGGTATCATCGATATTGCCTATCAACGCAGCGGCGAAAGCGCCGAAGCCCTTAAAGCGCATATCGAATCTATTGCCGACACTTTAACCAGCATCTTCAATCGGGCAGAGCTTGAGCAGCTGCCGACAGAAGTGGTGGCTAATCGCATTGCCGAAGAGCGTTTTAAGTAAAGTTTAACTATTAGCAATACTTAGTCTCTCAATAGTGGCCTGCCGTTATTGAGAATAACAATAAAAAATAACTGATCATTCAGACATTTGGAGATCCCAAGTGCGCGAAAGAGAGGAAGATTTAATGACCGACAAACAACCCGTTGACACTGCGATCCAGTATCAGTCGAAACTTTTTGTTCCCCAGGCGTCATCGCGTCCTGAAACCACCCCGGATTTTTCGCATATCGAAATTCCCAGTCCTATAGCCAGCCATCGCCCGGATGTGTTGAGCGAAGCTATCGACATCCAGGATTTGGCCTATGGTTTGGTGCGAGTACTCGGGGATGACAATTTAGTGGCAGGCCCCTGGGCACCGGATCTATCGCCAGATAAATTACTGCAAGGTCTTAAACATATGATGCACGTGCGTGCTTTCGATAACCGCATGTTTAAGATGCAGCGTCAGGGCAAGCTGTCTTTTTATATGAAATGCACCGGTGAGGAAGCCGTAGCAGTCGCTCAGGGGATGGCTTTAAAGCCTTCAGATATGTTATTTCCCAGTTACCGCCAGCAGGGATTGTTGTTTGTTCGAGACCACTCGATTGTCGATATGATGTGCCAGTGTCTGTCCAATGCCAAAGACAATATAAAAGGTCGGCAGATGCCGATTTTTTACAGTTCGAAAAAGCACAATTTCTTTTCCCTGTCCGGAAATTTAGCCACCCAATACTCCCAAGCGGTTGGCTGGGGCATGGCCTCTGCTTACAAAGGCGAAGACAACGTCGCCGTCTCTTGGGTTGGCGATGGTACAACTGCTGCTGCCGATGTCTATCACGCACTGGTATTTGGCTCCACCTATAAAGCGCCAGTTATTCTCAACGTGGTTAACAACCAGTGGGCTATCTCGACACCCCAGTCTTTTGCCAGCACCGGCAGTACTTTTGCGGCGCGCAGTATCGGCCTTAGCATCCCCGGCATCAGAGTCGACGGCAATGACTTCCTGGCTGTTTACGCTGTTACACAATGGGCAGCTGAGCGGGCACGTAAAGGCGGCGGCCCCACCTTTATCGAACTTTATACCTATCGCACTGAAGGTCACTCTACCAGCGATAATCCCGATGCCTATCGCGGCAAAAACGAAGCCAGCTTCTGGCCACTGGGCGATCCTATCGAGCGTTTGAAAGAGCATTTAATTGCTATAGAGCAATGGAGTGAAGAGCAACACCAGGCACTGCAAAGCGAGCTGACCGACGAAATCACCAAAGATTGGAAAGAAGCTCTGTCGCACGGCTCACTCGATAATGGCCCACACTGGCCGGTCACTAGCATGTTTGAGGATGTGTTCAAAGAGATGCCGCCGCACTTAGTAAAACAAAGCAAGCAGATAGGAGTTTAAGACATGGCTAAAATGAATATGATTCAGGCACTTAACTCCGCCATGGATATTGCCATGGACCGCGACCCAAACGTATTGGTGATGGGAGAAGACGTGGGCTATTTTGGCGGTGTTTTTCGCTGCACCGACGGCTTGTATAAAAAATACGGCTCACATCGCGCTCTTGATATGCCAATCGCCGAGGGCGGTATTATGGGCGTCGCAATCGGCATGGGTGTTAACGGCTTGCGCCCAATAGTAGAGATACAGTTCTCCGATTACATCTACCCCGCTATCGACCAAATAGTCTCAGAACTCGCACGCTTGCGCCATCGCAGTGGCGGTGAATATTTTGCCCCAGTGGTTATACGCGCCCCTTGTGGTGGCGGTATTCGCGGCGGACAAACTCATTCCCAGAGCCCCGAGGGCATCTTTACTCACGCCTGTGGTTTAAAAACGGTGATGCCCTCTAACCCCTACGAAGCAAAAGGTCTACTGATCGCCGCCATTGAAGACGACGATCCGGTGATATTTTTTGAGCCAAAACGTATCTACAATGGCCCTTTTGATGGCGATCACAACAAGGCCGCCTCGCCCTGGAGTGCGCACCCACTCGGTGATGTACCCCAAGAGCACTACAAGATTGAAATTGGCAAAGCCAACGTTTTAGAGCCTGGCTCTGCTGTAACCGTCATCACTTATGGCAACATGGTGCATGTCGCACAAGCGGCTATCAAGAACAGTGGTATCGACGCTGAACTGATTGATCTGCGTACTTTAATCCCCTTAGATATCGACACTATTAAAGCCTCAGTGCAAAAGACTGGCCGTTGTGTTGTGGTGCACGAGGCAACCTTAACCAGTGGCTTTGGTGCCGAGATTTTATCGCAAGTACAAGAGGAGTGCTTCTGGCATTTAAAAGCGCCGATTGAGCGGGTTACCGGCTGGGACACCCCTTACCCGCACGCCTTTGAATGGGAATACTTCCCCAGTCAGGAGCGCATTACTCAGGCGATGTTACGCACTTTGGAGAGCAACTAATGAGTCATTACAGTTTTAAATTGCCCGACTTAGGTGAAGGTATCGTGGTCTCGGAAGTGGTCGAATGGCATGTTGCTGTTGGCGATCAGGTGGATGAAGACCAACACATCTGTGATGTTATGACCGATAAAGCGGTAGTGGAGGTGACCTCGCCGGTTACCGGCACTGTAGAAAAACTGGCCTGTGATGCGGGTATTGAAATTCCCGTAGGCAGTGAGTTGATCTTGTTTGCCACTGCAGCAAATAACAGCGCTGCTAATGATAGCTCAGCAGCTGATGATACTGAGCCAACCACCCCTTTTACTAAACCGACAACTGTTGATAAACCAGCAGCGGACGTCGCTGCTGTTAACACAGCGTCACAATCGCCTGACAACGTCTTGACTACACCAGTGACAAACCGCCTGGTACTTACCTCACCTTCAGTGCGCAAGCGCGCTCGCACTGAAAACATTGATTTAAGTATCGTCGCAGGCTCTGGTGCATCAGGTAGAATTAATAATTCTGATCTGGAGGCCTTTATCGCCGCAGGCGGTGCGCAAGTAAGCCTTGCTGCTACTAAACTCTCTTCTACTAATACCACTACCGAGGTCAAAATCAGCGGCCTGCGTCGTATCATCGCGCAAAAGATGCTGCAGGCAACTAACAACATTCCTCATTATGCCTATATTGAAGAAGTTGATTTAACCGCACTTGAAGCGCTGCGTAAACACCTCAACGACAACCGCAAACCTGAACAGCAAAAACTGACACTGCTGCCTTTTATCATGCAGGCGCTAGTCAAAGTCGTAGCAGATTTCCCACACTGCAATGCGCACTACAATGCAGAGCGCGAAATACTCACTCAGCACAGTGCTGTGCACGTGGGTATTGCCACTATGACACAACAGGGATTGATGGTTCCGGTCGTCAAAGATACTCAATCGCTGGATATCTGGGGTACTGCCGCACAGATGGCACAAGTCACTGAGCTGACCCGCGCAGGTAAAGCCAACAGTGCACAACTGGGTGGTTCAACCATCACTATCACTAGTTTAGGTGTTATTGGTGGCATCGCCACGACGCCGATTATCAATGCTCCTGAAACCACGATTGTCGGCATTAACAAAATGCAGCAGCGCCCGGTGGTAATTGATGGACAGATCGTTATCCGCAAGATGATGAACTTGTCATCTTCTTTTGATCACCGGATAGTGGATGGCTACGATGGCGCCTTAATGATTCAGGCACTCAAGTCTCTGCTGGAGAACCCAGGGGCGATCTTCGTTTAATTTACCCTTTGAAAAGTTGAATCGATGGATAATAGTTGTTTTTCGCGTTGATGATCAAAGATAAACAAAAGCAGCCGCCTGGCTGCTTTTTTCTTTAGCCTTTGTCATTCACTCATTTTCTCAGGCAAGCACAACTGCACTACCCACCCGGATATAAACATCGCTATACCGACAAACCAAAACGGCGTTATTAAATCTTGTGACCACTGCGCCATCAGACCCATGATCAATGCGCCAATGGCGTAACCGGAATCTCGCCAAAAACGATACACGCCAATTAAACTGGCTCGATACTGAGCAGCCGAAAAATCACCTACGGCTGCCCCTAAGTTCGGATAGAGCATCGCCATGCCCACCCCTATCAGCGCCGCTTCCAGGCTCCACAGTCCAATGGATTGAGTCAGTGGGATGGCTATAATACCAGCCCCGCACAGCCACATACCCCAGACTATCAAAGCTTTTCGACCAATTTTGTCTGACAGGGGCCCTGTAATCAATTGGCTGGCGCCCCATACAACACCGTAGATGGCGATAATAGCACCGGATTCAAGCAGTGATAGGCCCTGAGAAACAAAATATACCGGCAGAAAAATCCAGACGATGGCATCGGTAAATTTTTCCACCAGCCCCGCCTGATTCAGCGCCATTAATGGTTTACTTTGCAGCGAAGCTAATTTGAACAATTGCGACAATGATTTTTGCTCACTACTGTGTACTGTATTGTGACCTTTTGACTGCTGGTAGTGCAAATTCGCCCAGGGCAAAGTTTCTACTATGCTGATTTTAGCCAACAGCAACCCCAATAAAATCACAGTTAAACTGAAATAAAACAGCCCCTCTCTAACCGCAAACTGAGTCACTATATAAGCCGTGATTAACCCGGCTATACCTACTGCTGCGTAACCGGCGAACTCATTAACACCGTTTACCAGGCCTTTTTGACCGCTTCTGGCCAGATCCAATTTGCTGTTCAGCGCCATCGACCAACATAAACCTTGGTTAATCCCCAACAAAACAGTACTAAAGATAATCCAGTTCCAATTGGGTGCGTATAAAAAAACAAAAGGTATCGGCAGTGCAACAATCCACCCAAGAATCAGAATATTCTTGCGACCATGGCGCTCACTGAGCTTTCCGGCAAACAAATTCATCAGCGCTTTAACTATGCCGAATACCACCACAAACGAAGCCAGTAAAAAGAATGCCCGATCGGCCAGAGCGAATTCAGATTCTGCCAATGCGGGAACTACAATCCGAGTCATGCCGATGGTTAACCCCACCAGAAATATCTGCAGCAGCTGAAGACTGAATTGGCCAAGATTTTTTTGTATGCCATGTTCAATCCCCGATGTTTGAGGATTTAATGACTCATTTTTGGCTCTAGTGTTAACAAGGCTATGCGCCATTAGCTGCTCCTAATAAAACAAGTTGATTAAAGAGTAGCAAATTAAATTTAATCATTCAATTGATTGATTGAATGTATGTATTTTGCACAGCGTTTTTTAACCCTACGTACTAAGAAACCAAGCACTCTCTGGGCTCTCTACATTGATTGAGCGCCTTTGCTAACACGCTTTCAAACAGACTTATCTTGCCGCTTTTAACGGGCAAAACAGATAATTGAATTGTAACTGTTAGAGGTTCCAGCTAACATTCAATCACTTGATTGAATTTGGTACTATTGAGTTATGAGCCTGATTAAAAAGCAACTATTTGAACAACTTGCCATTATTGCGCACTCTTTGGGATCGCCCCAGCGCGTTGAAATGCTTGACTATCTGGCTCAGGCTGAGTGCGGGGTTGATGAACTAAGCAAGTTAGTCGGTCTAACAGTCGCTAATACTTCCAGGCATTTGTTGATTCTGAAAAATAATGGACTAGTGGTAGTAAGAAAAGCGGGAAAACAGCGATTGTATAAAATCGCCGGAGACGATGTGGTGCTGTTGATCGCCAGTTTGCGTATAACAGCACAAACCCATCTGGCTGAAGTAGACCGTCTGCTGACAAAAATAAGCTCTAATACACTGCATGAAAACACTATAAGCAGCGAACAGCTGGCGGATAAATTTAACGATCAGGATTTATTAATTCTTGATGTAAGGCCTAACAAAGAGTTTTTGCAGGGGCATATTCGCGGCGCTGTTAACATACAACCTCAAGAAATTCCTGAAAAAATCAAACATTTGCCCGCTAATAAAACAGTCGTTGCGTACTGTCGCGGCCCTTACTGTCTGTATTCTTATCAGATGGTCAACTCCCTTAGGGACAACGGCATACAGGCGCTGAGACTGGAACAGGGGTTCCCGGAATGGAAAGCGGCTGGGCTGCCCTGTGAGCTACAGGAAATACTCTGAAGATTTATGGCAGGGGCATCAGACTGATTAATCTATGCTGGGAATATCCTAATGGATTTTATACTGTAGCACCCTCTATAAGCGCTTCACTCAGTACACTGCTCGCATATAGGGTGATTGCTTAAGAGCTTATTACTTAGCAGGTAATTACTTAACAGGTAATTACTTAGCAGGTAATTACTTAACAGGTAATTACTTAACAGGTAATTACTTAACAGGTAATTACTTAACAGGTAATTACCTAGCAGGTAATTACTTAACAGGTAATTACTTAACAGGTAATTACCTAGCAAATTATGACTACAGCTTAACTGCAGTCATAATCCAAAAGCGGCTTATCTTACTTCAATAGTCGCAGTCACTATCTCTAGTTTTTTCGAAGTTTTGCCCGACTTGCTGCCATGCTTCTCTAGGGTTTTCACGACATCCATACCTTTGACTACTTCGCCAAAGATGGTGTGTTTTCCGTCTAACCAGTTAGTTGGGATAAAAGTTAAAAAGAACTGGCTACCATCTGTGCCGGGGCCAGCGTTGGCCATTGATAACAAACCGGGCTTGTTATGCTTAACTGCTGGGCTGAATTCTCCATTGTAATTGTAACCTGGACCGCTGCGACCGGTGCCTGTTGGATCTCCACCTTGAGCCATAAATCCATCAATCACTCGATGAAATACAATGTTGTCATAGAAACCTAAGCGGGTTAAATACAGTGTACTGGATACATGCATTGGCGCTGTTTTTGGTTTTAATTCAATCTCAATTTCACCGACATTGGTCTGCAGTTTCCAGATGTATTGACGGCCTTGAGTAAAGACTTGTTTAGGCGGTTTACTGAGCTTTAGCTTCCAGTTACTGGCTGATTTATCAACATTCTGCTCAGCGATAAAGCCATCGATATTATCCAATGCCATACTTTGCACATCACCGGCGGCGAAAGCATTGATTGAGCCTAAAATGGCAACACCAGCGACCAAGGTTTTAATCCCTTTTAGATACATAATTATTGTTTCCCAAATATTTAGTTGCTTTTTGTACTATAGCTTTAAAATCAAATCACTATAAAGCCGTTATTGTAGCTAGTATTGACTGGAGTTGTTAGGGAGGGTTCAATTTTTTAACATCCATTTACAGTTATGCAGATGTTTTTTGTAACAACCTCAATCAAATCAGTATTTCCATCTGCAAAGCTAGAAGAAGTCCGATTTACAATAGGCTACAATGTCTGATAATAGGCTATTCAATCAGGAGTTGAAAGTGACTATTATCCGCACAACACTTATCGCTATTATGCTGCTTTGTTGTGCCCCGTTAATCGCCAGTACCTCGGCGCTGACCTACCTACAAGAAGTGGGCAACCAGACAGCTGGGGCTGATACAATTGGCTTTTTAGGTGCCGCCATTAAAGAGGCGAAATTCATACAGCAGCATGCATCACTGGCAGTTCAACAAACTGAAAATTTGTCCTTGATTAAAACTCACAGCCGCTATATCGCCGCTGCTCTGGAGGGTCGAGGAATGAGTGCAGAGCCGAATATCGGCTTGATAAAAGCGAGCAGGGGAATTATCAGACAAGTTAAACTGGCCGCAGCTGCCACCGATGCCGGACCCGCGGTAAAAGTCCACTCCATGCACATTGCCACTAGTGCAACAAACACAGTGGCACTGGCTGTGACTATGCTCAAAATCAGCAGGCAGATTGGTGCTACCACTTCTCTGGCAACAGCCGCCTCACTGGCATCACAACTGCAAGATTTTGCAGATATTTTACTCTTGGGCACCGACAGCAACGGCGACGGCAAGATAACCTGGATTAAGTATGAAGGGGGCTTGATGCACTGCCAAAAACATCTGCAATTACTGCGAGCACAAGCGAATTTTTAAGTGAATTATTAAGCGAACATAGCCCCATTGTAAGTCGCTATTATTAGCTGAGCATTCCCTGATAAATGCCCGGCACAGAGCCTGCAATTTCCACAGCACCGACCTTAGCCCGGTAAAACTCTTTTGGGCCGGCCCCACCTATCACAGCGTATCCGTAACCTTGAGCGCGCATAGTTTGCAGACACATAAACAGCAAGCCTTCACCAATGCCCTGCCCTCGACTTTTTTCATCGACTCCTGTTGGGCCAAAAAACCCCTTGCATGTAGCGTCGTAACAGCCAAAACCTAATAGTTGCTGATTAGCAATGGCCAAAACGATTGAACAGGGCTGACGGGCGAATGCAACTTCTGCTTCACTGGCCCATTGCTCACCAAATTTTTCAGCTATCCAGGAGCAGACTAAACGCTTTTCCGGTGCCATTGCCGGGCGTATCTCCACGGCCGCTGCAGCAAGTTTGCCAAACACTTGTGTCTCGGGCAACTGATACAATTTAACTAACATGTCTGACATAGTTTTTCTCACTTTACTCGTTTTTGCGCCTTATTGGTTAAGACTGGAAAAGTCATGCACCCTGATAAAATGTTGTGCCGCTACTTCCTTGATTTCACTACTGGTCTGCGCACTGATCTGTCGTATCTTTTCGGCGTTGTGCAAATAAAAGGCCTGCTCGGCACTGACTTCATCAAAGCGCACATGGGCATCAGGTACAGCAGAGAGTAACAATTTGGTATAAAAATGTTGCGGGTTATCTATCACTTTAGCACAGGCTCCCCACTCGACAATCTGCCCTTGGTAGAGCACTGCTATATCTTCGGCGAAGTAGCGAGCGGTTGCGATATCGTGAGTAATATACAAGAAGGCGATTCCCTGCTCATCCTTCATCCGCTTCAGCAAATTTAGTACATCGATGCGAATAGAGACGTCTAACATTGAGGTGGGCTCATCCGCCAATACCACTTTTGCCGCAACCGCCAAAGTACGTGCCAGCGCCACTCGCTGACGCTGGCCGCCGGAGAGCTCGTGGGGGAATTTAAAGGCACTGATTTCTGGATCCAGTTCAACCTGGCGTAGAATAGCGAATACCTTATCTTTTAGACTATTTTGGTCGCTGATATGGCCGTGGCGCAGTAGCGGCCGGGCGATATGGTGGAATATTCTATGCGCGGGATTGAGCGAGCCAAAAGGGTCCTGAAAGACCATTTGCACAGCCCGTCGATAAGCCAATGCTTCAGTGCTAGTCTTCTCTCCAAGAATGCTGTCGCCGGCGTAATTGATCTCTCCTGAAGTCGCCTCGTACATTTTCATAATCAACCTGGCCACTGTTGATTTCCCTGAACCGGACTCCCCGACAAGCGCCAGAGCGCGGCCCCGATGCAGATTAAAACTGACATCTCGCAGTGCCTGGACTTTAGTGCGTTTAAACCCCCGGCCCATTTCAAAAGTCTTGGATAAATTTTTCACCTCTAACACTGGTGGTTGCTCAGCTGATACTGACTGCCCACTTACGCTACTGTTATTCATGCTCTTCCCCCTACTGCCTTACCCCTGGAGAACTGACCCATTACACTATCACCAAACGGCGTAGGAATGGCATCCCAGAGTTTTTGTGTATAAGGATGTTGCGGTTGCTGTAAAATTTGTTTGGCGCTGGCGACTTCCACCAGCTCGCCTTTTAGCATCACCCCGATGCGATCACAGAACTGCGTCATCAAACTCAGATCGTGCGTGATAAACAAAATTGAAAAGCCAAATTGCTCACGCAGCTTATAGATCTGTTGCAAAATTTCACGCTGTACCACGACATCTAACGCGGTAGTGGGCTCATCCATGACCACCAAATCAGGATTCAGTGCCAAGCCTATGGCGATGACAATGCGCTGGCGCATACCGCCAGAAAATTGATGCGGATAATCGTTGAGCCTCTGCGGATCCAAGCCCACCAGCGATAACAACTCTTTAGCCCTTTGCGCCGCCTGCTGGGAGTTCATCCCCTGATGACGATGCAGCATATCGCGAAACTGCTCTGCCACTGTTATAACCGGATTGAGGCTGTTCATGGCGCTCTGAAACACCATAGAGACTTTCCGCCAGCGCATATTTTGTAACGCATCCTGCTGCATCTGCAGAACATTTTCGCCATCTACATAAATCTCTCCAGATGATACATAAGCGGGCGGTTGTAACAGTCGGTTGATAGCAAAAGCAATAGTAGACTTACCGCAGCCACTCTCCCCGGCCAGGCCAAAAATTTCACCTTTGCGGATGTTAAAATTGACATGCTTAACGGCACTAAACTCGCCACTGTCTAAGATAAAGTCCACACACAGATCCCGCACTTCCAAGATATTGTAAGGGTTTGGGCTATAACTCATGCTCTGGCCTCCTGCAGCGCTAAAGACTTTTCATACTCAAGTATGGCGATACGCTTATTAAAGATCCGCAGCCCGGAGAAGGTACGTAATTTAGGATTGGAAATCTCATCGATAGCAAAATTCATCAGTGCCAGAGCCATACCTAAGATAGCGATAGCGGTCGCGGGAACGGCTAACTCCCACCAGGCACCTACGTGCATGGCGCTAGTGGTCTGCGCGTTGTACAACATAGTGCCCCAACTCACAGACAGTGGATCTCCCAGACCCAAAAACTCGATAGTCGCCTGAGTGATAACGGTATATAAAATCGAGCCGATAAAGTTAGCGCCAATGATAGAGGCGAGATTTGGCATCAACTCAATCATTATAATGCGCAGCTTACTCTCGCCCATTAGCTCTGCCGATTGAATATACTCTTTTTTGCACAGCGCCATCGTCTGCGCCCGTGTGACTCGGGCCCCCCAGGCCCAGCTGGTGAAACCTATGATCAGCGCGATGGTGGTTGGCGATGACTGGCCGATAAATGCCGCCAGTACTAATAGCAGTGGCAGTTGTGGTATTACCAAGGCAATATTAGTAAAAAAGTTAATCACTTCATCGACTTTTCCACCAAAGTAACCCGCTGATATTCCCAGAATAGTGCCCAATGCCATGATGATAAAACCGGCACTAAAACCCACCGCCAGTGAAGTGCGGGTGCCATGCACAAACTGAGTATAGACATCCCGTCCCATTCGGGTGGTACCCATCACATGCTCCATACTTGGTTCCTGATGGGGTCGCGCAACTCTTTTGCTCGGCTTGTGATCGGTAATGAGGTTGGCGAATAGCGCTATCATCACGTACACCAGTAGAATACTCAGACCAACAGAGGCCTTTTTATTGCGACTGGCAAGTTTTGTTACTGCTGAAATACTTATCATCTGGAGCCTTCATTAGGGTGGTTTTTATTATTAAAATGGTTTTTCTCAGGCATTTCGCAACCGCGGATCCAGAAATACATAGGCCATATCAGCCAAAAAATTCATGCTCAGCATCGCCAGGGTCATCATTAATAATTGCCCTTGAATTACCGGGTAGTCACGATTGACTATTGCCTGATACAAAGTATTGCCAAGCCCCGGATAATTAAACACATATTCAGTGATCAGCGAGCCACCTAGCACTACCCCTATGGTCATGGCAAAAGTAGTCACTGATGGCAAAATGGCGTTGCGGGCGCCGTAGTTAAGCATCACACGTAGCTCACTAAGACCTTTTGCCCTGGCCATTACTATGTAGTCTTCACCGAGTAGGTTGATCATGTTGTTGCGAATAGTGATCAGATAACCACCCACTTGTACTATCACCAAGGTAATAATCGGCATCAGTGAATGCTCAAAAACACTGCTCAGGTAGGCGTATGTAAAACCCGGGTCCAGGTCTATGTTGTAGGCATAACCTGTCGGTAACCAATCCAGAGCCACCCCAAAAGTAAACAGGAACAACAGCGATATAATGACCGCTGGCATCGATTGCATTACCAGTGATAGTGGTGAAAACAAAGTATCAAAGACCCCACCTCGATTCCATGCAGCGTAAATACCCGCGATTGAGCCAATGCTAAAACTAATTAGCGATGAGACACCAACCAAAAATAGCGTCCATAAAATAGAGCGGTTTAATACATCGTTAACGGATTGCGGGTAATACTGTACCGAATAGCCCAAGTCCCAGGTAAAGACACTTTTTATGTAGGCAAAATACTGTAGATGTAACGGCCCATCAATAAAGCCAAAAGTCTCTTTTAAAGCTTCCAAGCTCTCAAGTGGCAGCGGTGTTCCCTGAGAAGAGAACATCGCAGTAATAGGATCGCCGGGCATCATCCGCGGCAAGATGAAATTAAAAGTGGCAGCGGCAAAAAAAGCTACCAGGTAGAAAAAAAAGCGTCGGGTGACGAAACGCATAACGGCCTCTTTTATTATATTTTAGGACCAGCTTCTTGTCATAGCCTAAAATGCAGGCGATGTATCGGGCAAAACTGTGTTGTATATTTAATGCAAAAAATGCTGCGAGGAATTTTAAAAAGGCCCTGGGAACATGGTGCCCCAGGGCAAGAACCACTGACTATTACTTTTTAGGCTTGATAGACAGAAGGTTTAGCAAACGTTCTGGGTTATCCGGGTGGATAACCGGGTTGCCGCCAGCATTATCGGCGCTGAAGAAGCCGGTAAATCTGGCAGTATTGTACTGATACCATTTAGGGTTATTAAAGACTGGGATATACGGCGTATTGGCCGCGATAATGTACTGGATTTCGTTCATGATCTGTTTCTGCTCTGACTTGTCATTGGTCGCGTAGAAAGAGTCCAGAGCAACATCAAGTTTTGGCGTGGAGAAACGGGTCGCAGAAAATCGGGTCAGATTCTTATGTCTTGAGTGCAATGCGCTCTCGTACTGACGGTGCGGCGTAACGCCGACAAAGTTAGAGTTGATACCGGCATCGTAACTGCCATCGAGCAGAGCTTGGGTCCAGGCGGACGCTTCCGGTGTAGAAACTTTAGCGTTTATACCAACCTCTTGTAGTCCCTCGACTGCAATCTGCACAGTATTCACCCAGTCAGTCCAACCGTTGGGAACTATGATGTCGAACTTAATCGCACTGCCATCAGCATTTTGCAGCTTGCCGTCACCGCTTAAATCTTTAAAACCATTTTCGGCCAATAGTGCTTTGGCCGCATCGATATTCAGCTTGCTGTACTTACCAAATTCAGCCTGAGCCTTCTCGTTGTTCCAGTCGTGATAACCGCGTCCCAGAGCAGATGCATAGTCATTAATGGTTGGGTATCCGTATCCTGCCACATTAACCATCGCATCTCTGTCCATCGCCATCGACATCGCGCGACGAAACCCAAGGTTGTTAAATGCTTGCTTGTTGCCGACATTCTTAGATTCAAGGTTAAAATTGAACGCCACCATTGATCCACCCGGGAACCAATATTTATGGTTGTCGGAATCCTTGGAGACATAGGTTTTTTCAATGTCCGGAAGGAATGATCCAAACCAATCTAATTCACCTTTTTGCGCCGCCGCCAGCACTTGATCATTATTGCCTAATTGTGGCAACTTCAGGCAATCTACCGCGAGGTTATCATTATCCCAATAGTTAGGGTTACGACACTGCACATAGACTTGCTGAGTGAAACGCTTCACTTGAGTCATAGGCCCGGTGCCGACAGGGTTTTCATTTTTAAAGGTGATCGGGTCAGACACGTTCTTCCAGATGTGTTCTGGTACTATAGGCGCTTTAACAATTTTAAACGCCGCAGCGGCGTTCGGCTTCGTTAAGGTAAATTTAATCTGGTGGCTATCAACCACTTCATAGCTTTCAATCAATCCCCAAACGGCGCGAATATCCAGTGCTTTATGCTGTTTTGCAATTTCCATGGAGTAGGCGACATCATTGGCATCAAAAGCTTCGCCATCCGACCACTTCACCCCTTTTCGCAAGTTGAAAGTTAACGTCTTAAGGTCATCGGAAAAAGCGTGTGATTCAGCCAGACGATAATAGGGCTTACCGCCCTGCATAGCATTAAAGATCACTAGCGGCTCATAGACAAATTCAAGTGTCGTCGGTAGTTTAGTTGTCTGGTTAAACGGGTTAAAGTTCTGTACCCATGCAGTGACCTGGCGCGGTACAACCACTAGCTCACTATCCGCTGCCGCCATAGCCATGGAAGGCGCCAGTGCGGTCGCTGCTACTGCGCTGCTAACAGCAGCCGCTAATAAATATTTTTTCATTTTAAACTCCCTAGTTTCAATTCTTTTAATTTTTATATTCAACTTAACGTTTAACCAGTGCTTCTCAACAACTGTTTTCGAACTCTTAAACTAACAGCTTTAACGTCTATAAATTAACCCCTTAAATCTGTTGATTTCGTTAATAAAACAATCCACTAACGTTAATTTCATTTTTAATACATTTATAATCAATTAGTTATATTTTAGGTTGAATTTTCAACAATACACTTAAGTGTCTTTAAGCAGTGCCCAAACATCGCTCATTGTGGCCGCTGGATCGGGATCAATATTGCGCTTTACCTCAGACATTTGCTGCTCAGCACGCGCTAATCTTTGCAGAGCGTCAGGGGCCAGTGGCTGCAACTTATCATTCCACTGATACCACTCGTGGGCTTCACCGTGACAAGAGAGCACTAAGTCAACACCCGCCTGCTGCACCTGCTGACAGCGATCTTCAATCGGGCCCTGTAAGCTCTCCATATACACACAATCAGAAATCAACACCCCGGCGTAACCGATGCGCTTGCGAATGACTTCGCTAATCAGCGGCTGTGAAATGGTGGCGGGCAGTGCATCACAATCCGAGTAGACAACATGGGAGACCATCGCCCAGGGGCAGTGCTTTAATTTTTGAAACGGGGCGAAGTCGGTTTTATCTAACTCAGTTAAATCAGTATCTACGATCGGTCGGCTTTTATGGCTGTCCTCCATAGCACGACCGTGACCGGGAATATGCTTCATCATAGGTATTACCCCTGATTCCATAAATCCTGCGATTATTTGTTCGCCCATCTGCGCAACCACATCAGCATCTTCGCCAAAGCTTCGATCTGAGATAACCTCTGAAGCTCCTGAAAACGCCAAATCCAACACAGGGCCGCAGTTTGCAGTAAAGCCTGCATTTGCCATATCTGATGCCAACGCTCGGGATGCTCGGCGCATGGTCTTTTTGGCCAGTGCAAAATCGCGTTTTATCAGTGCATTAAACTGCGCATAGATTGGGTAAACAGGCCAATCCGGACCCTCTAAATGTTGGATCCGTCCTCCTTCCTGATCGGTGGTTATCACAGCATCTGCTCTGCCAACCGCCTCGCGAAACTGCGCATTGAGTCTGGCTATTTGCGCACGGGAGCTGACATTGCGGCGCATTACCATCAAAGCATAAGGGTTAATCTCTTTAAATGCCTGTAACTGGGCAGGGCTAAACTCGGTTCCCTGAAAACCTAAAACTAAGGGTGAAATAACACTCACTACGATGATCCTTTCTTAAGTAAATTTTTATTATTTGCAGCGCATTACCCTTGCAGGCTCTGTGCAGAGCTAAAACTGCGCGCTTTAGCAATGGCTACTATCTAGACAAAAAATCACTTTAAGGGTCAAGTTAATAAAACTGCAAAATCTGCAAAACAACCGTCAATCTCGTCAATTTAATAATTATCTATCAGCCTTAACAGCAGCCCATATAGGCGCTCTAGACGTTAATTTGCATTTATCTGACAAGCAATAACAGTAACTTAATTGGACTTAAATATGCAGACCAATTAGCATACCAATTCAAGTGAAGACAATTCTGTATTGAATTCGGTTAACGAGACTAGGTACTTATGTTTAATTTTTTGGCGAATATGCGCTATCGGGCAAAGTTGAGTTTAGCTTTCCTGCTCCTCTCTATTATCCCGCTGGCAACCATTGGCAGTTTTCTGCAAATATCATTCTCGCAAAATATTGAAGAACACGTTTTTGATAAATTAGTCTCCATCAGAGACAGTAAAAAAAGCGAAATTGAACAGCACTTACAAAGTATCCAATCACAAGCCAAAATATTCTCTACCTCCAGCCATGTCAGATACAGTATCAGTCGCTATTTTGGTTTTGCCTACGCCTTCAATGTTATTGACAAAGACCCCAGGATAGCCGCGCAAAAACTGGCTGCGGCCAAATTACTGGATAAAGGTTTTTACAGTTTGTCACCTGAATTTCAAAACCAGAGTGATGGTTACGCCGGGGTTCATTTTCGTTTTGATGGTGGCTACCAAGATTTCGTTAAGTCATCCGACTTTAGCAATCTTTTACTGATCACCCCTGATGGACAGATTGTTTACACAAGCCAGAAAGAGCAGTATTTTGCTGCCAAAGTCACCGATCAACAATTGACGGACTCTCCAGTAGGGCGTATCTTTTCGCGCATTGCACAGCGCCACCAGGCGGGAGATAATTTAAAGAACATTGTCGAGTTGGTGGACTTTTCCTGGGATCGACAAGTACAGCAAGAAGTTGCCTATCTGGCATTTCCTATCATTCAACACAATCGTTTTAGCGGGGTCATAGTATTCGCCCTGCCGTTACAATCAATCACCGCAATCACCGGCAGGCGTGATGGTTTAGGTAAAACCGGCGAAGCTTATCTGCTGGGGACAGACCTACTGCCCAGGTCAGAACTGAGCGCACAACAACATAACGCCGCTGACTATAGCTTAAAAAGTTTAACAGTGGAGAACAGGCCTTTAAAATCCGTAGCAGCGCGCGCGGCACTGGCCGGGAAAACCGGATATTTTAAAGATTTTAACTATGTTGATACAGCCACCTTAGCCGCCTACGACAACATTCAGTTTCTGAATAATAATTGGGCACTGATCGTTGATATCAGCGCTGCTGAAGCGCTGCAAAAAAGTGTCTACTTTACCAATTTAATCATCGCCATAGGCGTAATAATCACAGCGCTGATCAGTGTCATTGTCTACTACTTATCCGCCTCTATGACCAAACCGCTATACGCTTTAATGCGTGCCACTGAAAGAGTCTCTAAAGGGAACCTGGAGCTGTCGATCAGAGGCTCTTCGCGGCGGGATGAGCTCGGTAGCTTAGCGCGAAGTTTTGTCAAAATGCAGCATTCGATCCGCCAACAAATTTCGCAAATTCATGATGTTAACGCCCAATTGGAAGACAAAGTTGCAACTATTGAAATACAAAACACCGAGCTACAGGCAGCGGATAAACTTAAGGACGAGTTTCTTGCCAATACCTCACATGAACTGCGTACCCCATTGCACGGCATTATCGGCATCATTGAATCACTCTCTGACGGTGCGGCCGGAGAGCTGACTCGCACCCAGCAGTTACAGTTGAATATGGTTGCATCATCGGCTAACCGCTTGTCATTGTTAGTGGATGATCTTCTGGATTTTCATAAAATTCGTCACAATCAATTGCGCGTCAATATTGTTGCTACCCACACTCCTAAGTTAGTGAAGCACATAGTGGAGCTCACTAAAGTGTTGATCGCTGAAAAAGACCTCACTTTAGTGCAACAACTGCCAGACAATCTGCCCAAAGTACTGGCAGACCCGGTGCGTTTTGAGCAAATTCTCTACAACTTGGTCGGCAATGCCATTAAATATACCCAGAGCGGGCAGATCATCATCAGCGCCGCAGTCGTGCATGAGCAAGTTCAGTTTACAGTATGTGACACTGGCATCGGTATGAATGGGGCTGAACTCGATCATATCTTTAAACCTTTCGAGCAAGCCGATGGTGGTATCACCCGAAAAATCGGTGGCAGTGGTTTAGGCTTGTCTATCAGCAAGAAATTGGTCGAGTTAATGCAGGGCACGATGGACGTCGAATCTGAAGTGGACTGTGGCTCGACATTCCATTTCAATTTACCGCTGGCGCCTGCAGATGAAAATCACACAAGCGAAACCCGGCAGCAGGGAAAAACGCCAGATACCGAGATTATCAATTATATTGAACCGGAGCGCCTCGCAAATTTGAGTCATCTTGAAGCGCAGATGCCACTGGTCATAGAGCAGAATGTAAACCCATCAGGTGAAACCATTCTAGTAGTTGACGACGAGCAGATTAATCTGCAAATACTACACAATCACTTAACCCTGAGTGGTTATCAGGTGCTGCTGGCCCAAGATGCTGAGCAGGCATTTACACTACTGGCAGAGCAAAATCCAGCGCTGATTATTTTGGATGTAATGCTGCCCGATGTCAGTGGTTTTGAGATAGCACGGCGTGTACGCAAACAATACGATCTGTATGCGCTGCCCATCTTGATGCTCACCGCCCGAACCCAGAGCAGCGACTTAGTGGAAGGTTTTAACAGCGGCGCCAATGACTACGTAGTGAAACCTTTTTTGAAAGATGAACTGCTGTCGCGGGTAGCGACTTTACTGCAGGCACGTCAGGCGGTACAGCGCTTACAAGAAAACATTCGCCTTAAAGAAGAAGTTTCCAGACGTCTGGAAACTGAAGAGCAGCTGCGCACCTCGCAGCGCTCTATGTTGCAAATGTTGGACAGCATTGAAGACACTATCATCACTTTTAACAGTTTTGATCACATCGCCTATTACAATCAAGCTGCTTATCTGCAGCTGGGCTACAGTAGTGATGAGATGATCGGCAAAAGCATTCTACAATTAGTCGATCTCAAACAGTTGACCCAGATACGTACGAAATTACTCAAGATTGACCGCGACAACATCGATTTATCTATTTGCAAGAATGATGGCAGCAGTATTTCGCGCCACGCCTTTGTCGCTCGAGTCGGCGGATTTCGCTCTGACGATATCGCTATCATTTTGCGCCAGCTGGATGAACACGACAAACATTCCAACCTTCCGGCGATCGAGCAAGCATTGCTGGCGGCGCAAACAATCATCGAAACTGAAGGTGTCGGTGCCCAGGGGCAAGAGCAACAAAGTCTAGATTCTGGCGCCGCCGATAACATCAGTTTAGTGCACAGCCATGCACAGTTACGCCAACAGTACCGCTACTTACTGGTCGATAGCATGAACGATTCTCTTGCGCTGTGGGAGCTAGCTTCCGGACTGGGGAAAATCGACCTGGCCGAGCAGAGCAAGCTGTGGCGGGTCTATATGGACAGATCTTCTCTGCAGACCCGCACTTTAGACAAGTATTTCCTAGAGGAAACTTTGCCTGTTAAACCGCGCTGGCGCGATGTATTGAGAACAGGTAATTACGTGCTCAAATATATCGATACTCTGCAAGATGATCAGCGCAGCAGTCAATTGAGCAGCCACCCGCAATACCTGCGTTTAAAACAAAACTTAGTCAGCCTGAAAAACCACTTGGGAAAATGATCTGTGATTTAAGCGAAATCACGGCGTCGATAGTTTATTTGCAAAGCGTCTAACAGCGGTTGATGATAGTTTTTTAAATCAGCCTGAAAGCTGCTGAAATTTTGTCTGCTGGGCTCGCCCCAGCAGATTTCTGCCAACGCTATGATCCGCGGAAACAGTTGATGCTCCACAATGCTTTTATCATAGAGATTTTCCGACCAGAGACAGCCCTGAATGCCTTTTAAGTTGGCCACTAAGTTCGCCGAAATTTCTTCGCCCAGCGGATTGTAATCGTAGACTTGTTGCAACCCTACCCTGCCACCTGTCCAGGTCAGACCAGGCTCGTCCCAGTGCCTTGATTGCGCCACATCAAAGTAGCAGTGCTGTGCCGGTGCCATCACTACCTGATAGCCACGTTTGAGGGCATTGATACCCGCCACGGTGCCTTTCCAGCTGACAATATAGCCATCTTTAGCCAATTCCCCCTGCTCGGTGGCCTCCTCCCATGCCGCGGTCTTTTTTCCCAATCGGGCCAGCATTTGCTGCACTTTGTTTAAAAAATAGCTCTGTACTTGTTCGGTACTGCTAAATCCCTGTTCTGCCATCAGCGCTGCTATTTTTGGTGACTTCTGCCAACTGCCCTCTGGGCGTTCATCAGCACCTATGTGCACGTATTGGCTCGGGAAGATCTCTGCTACTTCTTTAAACACTCTCTCTAAAAACTGGTAAGTGGCTGGCAGTGCCGGATTTAAACAATTGTTGCGATAGCCTTGCACTGATTGGTAGTCCGATTGATCTTCGGCCTCTGACAGCTCAGGGAGCAATTTAAGCAAGGCATAGCAGTGCCCTGGAATATCAATTTCTGGAATCACTTCTATATTGCGCTGCGCTGCATAATCGACTATTTCACGCATCTGCTGTTGGGTATAAAAGCCACCACTGGCCTGGGCACCACTGCCATACTGAGGTTCAACTAATTGGCCGTGACCGCGACTGGATATCTTTTCGCACAATTGCGGATAGGCATTTACCTGCATCCGCCAGGCTTCGTCATCGACCAAGTGCCAGTGAAATTTATTCAATTTATACAAAGACATATGATTAATGAAAGTTTTGATTTCAGCCACTGTATAAAAGACCCTGGCGGTATCCAAATGCTGGCCACGCCACTCAAAGCGCGGCCCATCATCAATTTGCATACAGGCAACACTGTGCACATTGAGGCTGGCAATTTGCCACAAACTGACCAGCGCATTATGTACTCCAGCGCGATCAGAGGCTTTTATCAGGATGCCAGCGGCGCTGATATTCAGCTGATAAGCCTCAGTTTCCAAGACAGCATCCAGCTGTATATCCAGCGTCAGCCCCTTCTCGGCCAAAACAAATAGCTTGTCTGCACAGGCCAACTGCGATTCTATTTCTTGCATACAAAAAAATTGCGACTGCAGCTGGCTATGTGCCTTTAAGACAAATCCAACTGTTAAGTCTGCTGTGCCCTGGCCCATAACAATCGACTTTGGTAGTGGGAAACAGTTAATCGCTCTGCTCTCGACCCCGGTATCAATATTTTTCGTCGCAACTGCTGCCACTTCTTCGACAGCCGCGCTAATTTCAACCTTGCTAATACTGGTCGCCAGTTTGTCCTCTTTTGTGTATTCAACGTCAATGACCTTATCTCCTGACAAGGCAAAAAAGCCAGCTGGCATATCGGAATACTGATTAAGTACCGCGCTGGCATTGCCGCTAAATTTCCAACTCTGTCCGCTTTGCAACAGTATCGGCTGCGCAGATTGCCCGCCAAACTCCAGATAAGTGCCACTGTGAGTCAGAACTTTAGCATTGACAAAGCTGCTCTGGTCAATCGGGTAGATAAAGGTTGTGGCGAGTTTTTCGATACTGATCGGCTCAGCAGAGCTATTGGTTAAACTAAAGTCTAATTGCGTGGCAATGGATGCTTCACTAGTGTGGTGCTGCTCTTGCACGTGCTTTTCGAAAAGTGCTATTTCAAGTTTAAGTTGCTTCATCTAATTCCCTATATTTGCTGCAACAAAGATATAATTAATTACAGCAGCACAATATAAACACAATAAATTCAATAAGCCAGAGACATTACTACTGAACTTTGGGCTTTAAACCGTCATCAAAAAGAGTCACTATGAGCAATAGCCAATATCTGTATGTGGGAACTTATACCCGTCTGGCACCACACCTTGAAGCAGCTAATGGTTCGGGTATTCACCTGTACGCTTTAGATTTAGACACGGGAGCACTGCGTTGTAACAGTGAGCCCATTGTGATTGATAACCCTTCATATCTGTCAATTGATAATATCGGCAACAGACTGTTTTCGGTCAGCGAGATAGAACAACATGAAGAGGGCGGGATCAGTGCCTATGCTATCGACCCTGACAGTGGCGCTTTGACATACATCAACTCGCAACAGGCCAACGGTAGTGCCGCCTGTTATGTCAGTATTAATGATACCGGCAGCACTGCACTACTGGCCAATTATGGCACGGGTAATGTCTGTTCCTACCCTATTGCAGATAACGGTGAATTATCGGTCGCCAGCGCCATTCATCAACACCAGGGCAGCGGACCCAACAGTGAGCGCCAGGAGGCTGCGCACGCCCACAGCATAGTGCTAAGCCCGGACAATAAATTCGCCTTTGCAGCCGATTTAGGCAGCGATCAGATTATCAGTTATCAATTGCACAGCGATACGGGGCAGTTACTGCCACTGGCGGCTTTGCAACTACAAGCAGGATCTGGTCCCAGGCATTTAGTGTTTCATCCAACGCAAAATTTTGCCTTTTTGATCAGCGAACTGATTTCACAAGTGACCTTGCTCTCGTACGATGCAACTAGCGGCGAATTGAGGGTACTGCAAACGATCAGCACGCTGCCAGAGGATGCTAAAGGCCTGAATTATCCAGGTGATCTACACTTGTCCCCTGACGGCAAATTCTTGTACGGATCCAATCGCGGTCACGACAGTATTGTCATTTATGCTTTTGACCAACAGCGTCAGCAATTGACTGTCGTCGGCTATGAACATAGCAGAGGAAAGTTTCCCAGAGGCTTTACCATAGAGGAAAGCGGACAGTACTTATTAGTAGCCAATCAGAACAGTGACAACATAGTGAGCTTTAAGAGAGATAGCGAAGATGGCAGTTTAACTTGTGTCGATGTAATTACAGCACCGACACCGGTGTGCCTGAAACTGCTGAACCTCGGTTGAGACCAAAGGTTCAGCATTGAGCTGGCGCTTAAATACTCTGACGGTGCAGTTTGTCACCGGTCAGATTGAGTAGCTTTGCTTCTAGGAACTTCAGTAGCAGGCCGTATAGAGGCAGAAATACAGCTAAGCTGATCACTAGTTTAAAGGCGTAATCGACCCAGGCGATTTCCAACCAGTTGGCGGCCATAAAGGGGTCGACGCTGGCATAAAAAGCAATCGAGAAAAACAACAGCGTATCCACTAAATTACCTACCACAGTGGATGCGGCAGGTGCCACCCACCAGCTTTTCATCTTGCGTAATCTGCTGAACACTTGAATATCTAAAAATTGTCCAAACATATAGGCGACAAAACTGGCCAGGGCGATACGTGCAACAAAAGTATTAAACTCGTTAAAACCTTCCATGCCCACATAGCTGCCTTTGACCAAAACCACTGAGGCAATGTAAGAGATCAGCAGCGCCGGAAACATTACCCCTAAGATTATCTGTCTGGCCATCTTGGCACCAAACAAACGCACGGTAAGGTCTGTGGCTAAAAAGATAAAGGGAAAGCTAAAAGCGCCCCAAGTGGTATGAAAACCAAAGAGTTCAAAAGGGAGTTGTACTAAGTAGTTACTTGTCGCTATCACTATAATATGAAAGGCGGCAACAATTAGCATCAGACGCGAGGCCTGATTAGTAGAGAGATTCATTGTCTATCCTTTTTATGGAATGCCCAACAGCCGAAGTGCTGTCGATCACATTTCCTTTATTAGATGGGGTGAGGGAACCCAGTATTTCGTGCGACAGGGTAAACTTTTACTGCGGATTGTCAAGAGGTGTACTAATACCTGAGCTTCTTTAGATAGGCGACAGGCCTTTAAATTGTTGCAATAAACTGCTGAACTATTATCATCAGCGAAGCTCAAAGGTACTCTACAGTCACTGTGACAATAATAATTGTCTAAAAGGTTAATACTCTTTAATGGTTATGCAACAGCTCAGATTTTATCGCAGTCAACTGGCACTATTATTAGTGTTAGTCGTGCTCGGCTGTGCGCTGTTCAATTGTTATATGCCAAAAAGCTTTGCACTAAACGTCACTGACTCTGTGCATATTGATGCCCGTATAAACTCACCTATGCTTGCTGCACCACACTGCAATAGCCTTAGTGGCTGCCTGTTGGAAGCAACTTTAGGCATGAGTTTGAGCTTGTTAGCCCTGGTCTGCTTTATATTACTGTTTGCGCTCTCGCGTCTAAAAGACGGCATTACCTTGGCAATCAGCCGCTATGCTTTTCGCACTGAACTCCCCTTCCTACATTTATACAATTTTCCCAGGCTGCATTTAACATATTGCACTTGGCTGAATTAGAATTTTTTCATAATTCATACTACTTTAAATCACTTTTTATTGAAGCTTTAGGCGCAGTGCCACAAACCGCTGTGTCGAACATGGAACTATGACTATGATCAAATTTAAGAAAACGACTCTCGCTATCGCCTCTGCAGCCGTCTTAACGATCGCTATTGCCGGTACCAGCTATTCGCAAAACAGTACAGAATCAACGCAGAGTAACCCGCTTACTAAAGTGACAGCCGTTTCTGGGAAAACCCATATGTTGGTACATAAGGACCCTAATTGTGGCTGCTGCAAAGGTTGGGTCGAACAGCTGTCACCCTCTTTCGAAGCGAGTGTTAACAACACCAGTGATTTGGCCGCGATCAAAGATAAATACAACCTCTCTTTATCGCACCGCTCATGTCACACCGCAGTCACTGATGATGGCTATGTCTTTGAAGGGCATATTCCCAATGCGGCGATTAAGTCTTTCTTAGCTAACCCGCCTCAGGGATCCCTGGGACTAGCTGTCCCCGGTATGCCGATCGGCAGCCCGGGAATGGAAGTGGGCAATAAAACCATGCGCTACCCTATCTACCTTTTAAACAAAGACGGCTCATCCGACAGTGTTTATGCTTATGCCACAGGAAAGGTTGTCGAAGGATAAATACTAGGAAGAGGTTTACACAATCACTCATTAACGGCCGTAGAGCTGTTAATGAGTGATTGTAAATTGCGCTAAGTTAACGCTGCGGTACAGCAAACATCTGGCCGTTGCGACTGCGACAAGTGCCACTAAGCTGTCGGTTGTTGACATTAAAACTCACTTTTGCCCCCTCTGACTTGCCTTTGCAAGCGGCGATTGCCTGTGCCGGCGGCTGTCTGTTTCCCTGCCCCGGCGGTTGCCTGTTTCCTTGCCCTACGCGCTGTTGATTGCCATTGTTAGGGCCGCGTTTGCGCTCAAAACTACTGTCTGGAGTGCCCTTAAAGCAGCGCGGAATAAAAGGAAATTGTGCACTGATCACATAGTAGTACGTCCCCTGGGGATATTCTGCCGTGACCCCGCTGCGTCCATTACAACTGTCCAGTTGCCCCAATCCTTGCTGATATTGATAATCCTCAACAAATGTTCCGTCGTACCTGCCTTTAGGGCCTGAGGAGCGAGCGCCGCTTTTAATATTATAAGAGCTCTTCAGTTCAACCACCGCCGAGCTGTTATCCATTGCATCTGAATATCCCCAGGGAGAGTAAATGGGAAAACCATCGGCAGCGTAGCCCAATAACTGCTGCGTTGAGCGATCAACTAATAGCAAATAGGGAATGCCGTGATAGTGATATGTACCGTCAGGTTGGACATGGGCACTGCTCTTATCCAGACCTAAATTCACCCCACCGCCGAGCGCTTCATACTGCCATCCAGAGCGACGATTATTTTGCCAGAACTCTGCGGCATTGGGATCAAAGGGCACTCCATTGAGCGCCACGCCAAATGGGGACATGCCCAGCTTGGCGGTTTTTCCTGTCAGCTTGGGTTTGGCAGGCACTTTGTAGTTTAAGTTTTTGCTTTTGATAGTGTTGGGATTGTTGCGATTGGGAAAAGCTCCGGTCTCGTGACCGGGCAGAGCATCCGAGGCGATCACACGGTAGTCCCCTTGAATCGAGATCAGAGCACTGGCGTTAACCGGGCTGATAATGGCGTTGATCAGCTGAGTCAGTACCGAGCTGTCCGGTTGCCATTCATGCAATGTATTAGTGTCTTTGCTATGGGCGCTTAGGTTAGCGGATGACAGTGACAAGAGTGTTGCTACTATCAGCATATTTTTGGACGTTGACCGTAGCTTAGCTGCACGACTAAAGGAGTAAGTTTGCATGTTTTGTTTATGACTCATAATTTTTCTCTGATTACAGGTACTTTAGAGGCTAATTCCGACCTAGGTGTAACAGAAACTAATCGGCTAGTGTGGTCAGGTTGCGAAGATTTTGTGGTGTTACTGTAGATACCTTGCATAGTTTTTTCCGCGCTCATTTCTGGATGCTCGGCACTTGAAAAGACGATTTTGTATTTCTCTTTAATGACCAGATTTTTGACTGCATAGGCAGTGGCAAAAACCAGTACTATGGCCAAAAGCAGTACTATCCAGGGTCTCTTGAGTGCAATATTGTATAGCCGATCTCTCATGTCACTCACTAGCTTCTCGGCACTTGTGCGGCGCGACCGCCAGGGCGATATTTATCCATCACTCTATCCAGAGAATCATTAGTAATGTTTGAGTTATGTTGCTGTAGACAGCTGAGCAAGACTTTTTTGTTGGCGTGCACTCTCTCCCCTGACTCTGGACGATCACCACCCGGGGTGGGGTTAACATGGGAGAAACAGCTGACAAATTGATCGGTGCTAATATTCAAGTCTTGGCTTATTTTGCCAACGGGGCGCTTTGGATCGTTTTTTAACGTGACGGGATTGGCCAATGCGCTAGTTACAAAAACGCAGCCAATCAGTAAACTGCCTGACAGTTTACGGATTGAAAAGGGCTTTGATGGGCTCTTGGTATGCTTGTGCATGGTTATATTCTCGAGGTGGTTTTTCTAAAATATAGATACTAAACCTCCCATACACAAGCACTTAACCTAACTTTACACACAGCGGCTGAAACTTAACACAACCGGTTAAGGTACAGCTCAGTGGCTGCTCCTTAGCTTAAGGGTTTAAATCATAACTCAGACTCTCTGGTCGCCATGAAATAACCTCACCACATGCCTGGCTTCGGCGAAGAAGAGCCAGCGCTCAGCCAGCAAGCCTGCTAATGTTATCAACGCGGCTATCAATAACAACAGGCTGTTTGCGGTTAGCAGTAACAGCAGGGGCAAGACAAAGGCCACAGCTAACATTATTAAGC
The DNA here is from genome assembly GCA_002163025.1 of 'Osedax' symbiont bacterium Rs2_46_30_T18. Classification (GTDB taxonomy): domain Bacteria; phylum Pseudomonadota; class Gammaproteobacteria; order Pseudomonadales; family Balneatricaceae; genus Rs1. The sequence goes on along the minus strand of MABF01000244.1, from coordinate 22,389 downwards.
GGATACGCAACAGTTTATTAGCTGCCACGCTGTAGCCGAATTCATTGTTTAAGAAGCCATTGGAGCTGTGACCTTGATCTAACAATCGCACACTGGCCTGCGTAAAACCGGTTGCGGTTTTTATGGTGCTGCCCGAGGGTTTGCCAATCCAAAAAAAATAGATGGCTTTAACCGCAACTCCCAGTACCAAAAGCGCCATAGCTGACTGTTGAAGTTGCTGCGAAACACTGCCTGCCACTAGAGATTGTACCGCCAACAGCAACAGTGAGCCGGACATAATCCCCAGCACTAAATAATTTACCGGCGTCAGAGCATTGTTCCACTGGCGAATGGTTTTTAAACTGGCGTAGATCATACTGGTACAAAATAATGTCACTAGCGCCAGCGCCGCACTGATTATTCCCGCCGTGGCAAAAATAGCACTGAGCTGCGCACCCATGGACCAAATCCCGGCCAGATAAAGGATAACAAAAGGATAGAATAGGATGGCAAAAACCGCCTCTCTTGACAGCCAGGATGTCTTAAAGCGGCTAAAGGCACGCCAGGCATTTTTCGGGTTGGCCAAATGCAAAGTGGATGCCATTAATCCCGTTGATATCAGCACCAGCGATAGTACACCGCCGCTGAGTAAAAGGTTGCGATCTTGCAGTTCACCTAGGCCGATTAAATGCCCTAATACCATTAACAGAATTAACCCGTAACCGGCCCCAGAGAGCACGGTAAAAACTAGCACCGAAAAAGCAGGATGCATATTATTCTCCAATACGCTGGCAAAAGCAGCGCCAGCTGTAAATTTTCTTGTTGTTAAACGCACAGTATGTCACTAGCGCGCAATCATTTTGTTGACCCAGGTTTTTACACTCTGCTTTATTGAACTCACTTCATGAACTTCAACGGCCGGTTTGTTACGCGGTGGCAGGTAAGTGTTAACCGGGTTGTAACCTAACTCCGGCATCAATTGCTTGCCGCCGCGATCTCGCACTAGCTGACTGACTTCAGAGGTCGGATCATCGAAATCGCCGAACACACGTGACTTAGTCGGACAGGTTAAGACACAGGCCGGTTGGCGCTCGTCTTCCGGTAACTTTTGATCGTAAATGCGATCGACACACAAAGTACACTTTTTCATAGTGCCCTCGGCAGGGTCTAATTCGCGGGCACCATAAGGGCAGGCCCAGGCACACAAATTACAGCCCATGCACTTATCCTGGTCAACGAGCACTATGCCATCTTCGGCGCGTTTATAGGAGGCACCCGTGGGGCAGACAGTGACACAAGCTGCCTCTTCGCAGTGCATGCACGACATCGGCATATGCACTGTTTTACTGTTCGGGGTATCACCCACTTCATAAGTGCGAATACGGTTTAACCAAGCGCCGTTGGGGTCTTTGCCATAGGGGTCTTTATCCGACAGCGGACCAATAGTGCCCGAGGTATTCCACTGCTTACAGGCGGTCGCACAACCGTGACAACCGACACAAGTATCCAGGTCGACAACTAATCCAAGTTTCATTATTTATCTCCCGGTGTCTGGCCATTGATTATTGATTTATTGGTCACTTTCTCAGTCTTTACTTTGTTACTGCTGTGTTTTTCACCGGTGAACAGAGTATCCGCCCAACGCCTGATGATATTGACATTCTTGTGGGTCGCATAACTGAGCATTTTCGGTGATTTTGGTGCATTTGGCTGGGGTTTAAGCGCACTAAACTGTGGCCAGGATCCAGTCTCACCATCGGTAACCGGCGTTATTTTTACCCGTAAATCGTACCAGGCAGCCTGTCCGGTGACCGGGTCTGAGTTAGTTATTTTATCTTTGGAATCACCCTTTGCCGGCAGTAATTCAGAGATCAAATGGTTCATCAAAAAGGCGTCACTGGCCTCGTTGGCGTCTTCCGACAAACCCCAGGCACCACCGCGCTTGGCGATTGCATTCCAGGTCCAGACAGTGTTTTCGTTGGTGCCCTCCATCAGCTTAATTTGCGCGCGAATCTTACCGTTGTGCGATTCGACCCAAACCCAGGAAAGATCTTCAATGCCCAGTTTTTCGCCGGCAACTCTGTTCATGTACAAATAATTTTGATTCATTATTTGCCGCAACCAAGCGTTTTGGCTGTCCCAGCTGTGGTACATAAACATCGGCCGTTGATTTACTGCATGAAAGGGGTATTCATCTCTATCGATGCGCTGCTCTTCCAAGGGCATATAGTAGATAGGCAGAGGATCAAAGTACTTAACCAGTCGCTCTTTGTGATGCTCCTGTGTAGGCATAGGTCCATCGTACAAGCCCTGGCCTGCGAGGCGGAATTTCTGCAGCTTTTCCGAGTAAATTTCAATCAGAATTTGCTCTGTCGAGCCCACCCAACCGGCCTCTTTGGCTAACTCGAGATAGTCTTTATTGGCGTGGCGCATGTAGCGTTGTTTCGGTTCCAGGGGAAATTCAAAGAACCCCTGGTTTTCCTCATAGGCCTCCCACTGCCTGGGGTTGGGCTCGCCGCGCAGAGATTTAGTGCCATCGACACCGCGATAACCTGCCAGAAAGCCAATGCCCGGCTCTTTTTCAAAATTAATGATAAAATCTTTGTAATCTTTGTAGCGTCTGTCACCTGTAGCGGTAGTGAACGCCGGGAACTTCAAGCGTCCGGCCATCTCGACCATTACTTCCTGCCACGACAGTACATCCCGGTCTGCTTCAATCACCGGGGTGCGCACTGAGTCGCAGGCGGCGTGAGGTTCAGAAATAGGCCGATCGAGCATTGAAATAGTATCGTAGCGCTCCAGATAGGTGGTATCCGGCAACACCAAATCAGAGTAAGCCACCATTTCTGAATTAAAGGCATCGGAACAGACGATGAAGGGAATCTTATACTCGCCATCCTCTTCTTTGGCACAGAGCATTTCCAGGGTCTGCGCAGTATTCATGCTTGAGTTCCAAGCCATATTGGCCATAAATAACATCAGCGTATCTATTTTATACGGATCACCTTTGACCGCATTGCTGATCACCATGTGCATCAAGCCATGGCAAGAAATAGGTGCATCCCAACTGTAAGCTTTGTCAATGCGCAATGGCTGACCAGCATCGTCAATCACTAAGTCTTCAGGGCAAGTGGGAAATCCCAGCGGCGGTGATTTTAGCGGTGTATTGGGAATATTGGTTTTAGCGGGCTTAATCCCCGGTGGTATATGCTTGGGAAAAGGTGGCTTGGCCAAATGCCCGCCTGGGCAATCGATAGTCCCAAGTACTATCTGCAATAAATGCAGTGCTCGACAAGTTTGAAAACCGTTGGAGTGTGCAGAGATGCCACGCATCGCATGCATAGAAACCGGACGGCCGATAAACTGGCTCTGCTTGCGTCCAGCCCAGTCGGTCCACTCAATATCTAAGGTAATTGTTTCTTTAAACGCTACATGGGCCATTTCCAGTGCAATACGCTCAATATCTGCAGCGCTGACTCCACACTCTTTAGCGGCGATTTCAGGAGAGTATTGATCGTCCAGATATTTTTCCAGCAGTATGCTCATGGCAGTGCGCACTGGCGTGCCATCATCAGCGGTAAACTCTGCAAACAGGGCCGGGCTACAATCGGCACTGGTACCATCGACACAAGTTTGACTCTGCTGATCCCAAACCTGAGGCTTGCCTTCAGCGCCATCGCCATTAGCTGCGCCGCGATAAAACAAGCCGTCTCCCACTTTCCCGGGAGTATTAACCACTAACTGCGGCGCATTGGTGTAGCGGATTAAAAACTCTTCATCGACCAGCTGGTTTTTTAACAGCACATGGATCATCGACAGGGCAAATATGCCGTCAGTACCTGGGCGGATCGCTATCCACTCATCGGCAATTGCCTGGTAGCCAGTGCGCACCGGATTGACTGAGACAAATTTGGCGCCGCGCTCTTTTAAGCGTTTAAGCCCTAATTTAAGCGGATTGGAGCTGTGATCTTCAGCCACCCCCCACATCATGAAGTACTTAGTATTTTCCCAGTCCGGATCACCAAATTCCCAAAAGGCGTGACCCATAGTATAGAGGCCGCCAGCGGCCATATTCACCGAGCAAAAACCTCCGTGCGCCGCCCAGTTAATTGTACCGAATTGGCTGGCCCACATTCCGGTAAGCGCCTGCATTTGATCACGGCCAGTAAAGTAAGCTAATTTTTTGGGATCGGTGGCGCGAATATTCGCCAACCGTTTTTCCAGGATACCCAGTGCTCGGTCCCAGGAAATCTCTTCAAACTCCCCCGCTCCACGCTCAGTGCCTGGTTTACGTAACAATGGCGAGCTCAACTTGGCCGGAGAATATTGTTTCATTATCCCGGAGTTGCCTTTAGCACAGAGCACCCCTTTATTAACTGGATGATTGGGGTTGCCCTGGATAAAGCGCACTTTGTTATCTTCGACTGTCACTTTAATGCCGCAGCGACAGGCACACATGTAACAAGTGGTGAATTTGGTTTGCTGCTTATCTCTATCTTCAAACTCAGGAAGACCTGAATCTATTGCTATGATCTTTTCTTGGCTTGTCATTTTTGTCGGTCCAAGCTGTGTCTATCGCTAACCTTAGCCTGAGGAAGACAATAATCTAAGTAGATTATTACTCCTTTAGCTTAGTTGCCAATAGTACATTTTTATTATCATTATTATTTTGGTTATAAGTTTATACCACATTAGAATATTAAATGAAGTATCTAGCTGGGCGTGTCTATTCAACGCCACTTCTGTGCAGCTATAGCTTAGGAATTCTCTGGTCTATGGGCAAAGGCCAGTTTTTAGGAAAGTGTAGATCCAGATCCATAGCCCTCCCTGGCCGCACTCATTCCTGGCGACTGGTTCTGTTACTCTTAGAATCTCGCTATATAATTGTTTAAGTTAGTAATTTTCACCATGGAAGCTTGCATGTCAGATATTCAAATAGATCAGCCAGACACAATGTTATCGGTCCGTGACATTTTTGGGATTAACTCACAGCTGAAAGTACCGGCATACAGTTATGTCGATGAACATGTGCCAGAAATTGACCCCAATTACGTCTTTAACCCAGAGGTGACATTAGCGCTACTGGCAGGGTTCAGTCGCAATCGACGGGTAATGGTGCAGGGGCTGCACGGCACCGGTAAGTCGACCCATATAGAACAAATAGCGGCGCGTCTCAACTGGCCCTGTGTGCGCATTAATTTAGACGGACATATCAGCCGTTTGGATTTAGTCGGCAAAGACACGATCGTGATCCGCGAGGGCAAGCAAATCACCGAGTTCCAGGAGGGGATCTTACCTTGGGCACTGCGCCGCCCCACCGCGTTGATATTTGATGAGTTTGATGCCGGGCGCCCGGAAGTGATGTTCGTTATTCAAAGATTGTTAGAACGCGATGGTAAGTTCACGTTACTGGATCAAAATGAGGTCATCACTCCGCACTCACAATTCAGGCTTTTCGCAACAGCCAACACTGTGGGCTTAGGTAACAGCTCTGGGCTCTACCACGGTACCCAGATGGTCAACCAGGCGCAGATGGATCGCTGGGACATAGTGACTAATTTAAGTTACCTGCCCGCTGAAGATGAGCTGCAGATAATCCGTGGTAAGTGCACAAACTTCTCCAGGGAAATCTCTGACGCACTGATTATGTCGATGCTGGAAGTGGCTAAGATGACCCGCAACAGTTTTGCCGCCGGTGATATATCAACCTTAATGTCACCGCGCACGGTGATTTCCTGGGCCGAGAACATCGATATATTTGATGACCCGGCTGTAGCATTTCGACTCTCTTTTTTAAACAAGTGCGATGAAGCTGAGCAAGGTATTATCGCCGAGTTTTTCCAGCGATGCTTTGATATGGAGCTTAGCGAATCCTGGGCTAGCAGAGCTAACGAGTTAATGGCAGATGGCCGTCATTGATATTCTGCAAGGTGCTGTCGCCGGATCTACCGACAACTCAAAAATGCGCATCGAAAAACTTCAGCAACATGTAGAAAAGCTCTGCAGTGCCTCTGTGCGCGCAAATAGCGGCTGCGCCAGCTTTGAGTTTCGCGGTCAGCGTCCAGAAGTTAACGGCCAGTCGGCGCAGATCAGAGCGCCACACTTGCGCCCGGATTTTGCCATTGATAACTATCAATCTTTTCGCGGTGCCGCTGATGCCATCGCCCTGCGACTAAAATACAGCGATGCACAACTGCACCAACAGTTAATGCCCCAGAGCAATATCGGTCAGCTTGTTTTTGAGCTGCTAGAACAACTTCGTACTGAATCACTGGTCAGCGATTTACAGCCTGGTACCAGAAAAAACCTAGAGCACCGATTTCGTCAGTGGTGCAAGCAATTTTGCGCCTCGGACACAGTCGAAAATCAATTGGGCTTAATGGTTTTCACAATCGCCCAGGTCGTCTGGTGCCGCCTTACCAGTTTGCCAATGAACCACCAGAGCGAAGATTTAATTGAGCCGATGCGCATGATGATCGCCAGGCACATTGGCGGTGCCCTACTTGGTATGCGTAAAAACACCCGCGATCAATCTGTCTTTGCCCAGCACGCGTTAGTCATTGTTGAAGTGATGGATAGCCTGATTGACGACAGTGATGCCGATACAAACAAAGAGCAAGCCAATGAAAACAGCTCTGGTGCCAGCTTTAGTTTATTTCTGGAGCCTGAAAGCGATGATAATAGTGAAATCTCTGTCGCGGGTAAAAGGCCTGATAACGTCAGAGTCAGGCAGATTATCGAGCAACTCAATAACTATCAAATATTCACCCGCAGCAATGATCAAATAGTTAAAGCCGAACAACTGGTATTGGACTCGCAACTCGATGATTTTGCTAAAACACAAGCGCAGTTACTGAAAAATCAGGCGATAAATATACCCAGACTGGCCCGTGAGCTTGCAGCAATCCTCCCGGGCCAGCAACAAAGCGGTTGGCAATTCTCACGTGAACAGGGTTACATTGACGGGCGCAAATTAAATACTATCGTCACAACGCCGGGCTACCGTAATATATTTCGCAGCCAGCGCCAGCTGCCCAGTGGTAATTGCCTGGTCACATTGCTGATGGATAATTCAGGCTCTATGAAAGAGCACATTCACGCAATCTCAACCTTGATCTACATTTTAACTAAAGCCCTGGAAATGGCCGGAGCCAGCACTGAAGTCTTAGGTTTCACCACTAAATCCTGGCAGGGGGGCAAAAGCTACAAACAATGGATGCGACAGTTACGTCCAGAAAACCCCGGGCGCTTATGTGAGACCCGACATATTATTTACAAAGATGCCGACACAAAACTACAGCGGGCCAAGCGCGGTTTAGGGGCAATGTTAAAAGCTGATTTGTTTCGCGAGGGGGTCGACGGTGAAGCATTACTGTGGGCGGCAAAGCGTATGCAGACCAGACCTGAGCAGCGGCGCATATTAATCGTCTTATCCGATGGCTGCCCAATGGAGAGCGCCACTCATCAGACCAATGCCAACAACTATCTGGACAATCACTTGCGTCAGGTAGCCACTATGCTGGAGAACAGCCCTGACATCGAACTCTATGCATTGGGCTTTGGATTGGACCTCAGCCCTTACTATCGGCACAGCTTAGCCCTGCAGATCCCGGAAAAGATGGAAAATTCAATCTTTACTCAGATTTTACAGATGCTGCAACGAAGAGCTGTATGAGCTTTTTCACCAATCAGCGCACCGTTTTAGTGCTTAATCTTCTACCGGGTCATTCATACATGCTGTGTTGTTAAACATGATTTAGTTGATCCGGAAAACAGATTTTCAACCAGCCAGATAGCTGAGGCATCGATTAAGGTCTGCTGCGCACTGTGCATACTTTCTATCCTTGTATTAGAAAGCGCTAGACCTAAATCAACCTCGCCGACAGTCCCTTTAACATTGTACTTTTTGGATGAATTATAAAATTCAAGATCGAATGACTCGGACTTAATAATGGTATTAAGCATAGGTCTGATTAAATTTATGCTTAAAGAAATAACTTTCTTTGACACAGATTTTCCGAATTCAATCTCTCCTTTACCACCGCTACCATTGGCACCGAGAGTCAAACCGTATCCATCATTAGACAGGTTAGCTGAGTCGATTCGAGTAAAAGCCCCCGATATCGTTAAAACAACAATGGACTCGGCCGCACGAATTCCCTTTCCTGTTCTTATAGCATTAACATAATTCAACATCGATTCTTTATAGGTAACTTGAGCCTCACTCTCTGGTACTCCGAATTTATTTAAACCAGTGGACCCTCTACTGTACTTAGAGAACATCGACGGTTGATTATCCACGACAATGGCTTTTTCACTGTTTAACAAGCTAACCAAAGCGCCTTGTAACTGATGCACACCGGCATCCCCAAGCGGTCCATCACTGGTGCTTCTCTCTCTGACAGTGCCATCAACAACCTCTCTTACGATAATGAGGTAGGCAGTGTTTTGATTGTGTGAGGCAATTTTTTCTTTTGTACAAGCTAAAACATTACTCAAACTGGTGGTTGTGTTGACCGGTACTGAGCTTACGTTTTGAAAAGCGACTTGATTACTACTACAACCACCAAGAACACAGAGTAAAAGCAGAAACAAACCCGGAAATTTCATAAAAAACCTATAATCCAAAGAAATTTATACTGTCAATATCGATATTAATTTCAATATCTATCTGTGATTTTAAAATATCGTCATTGCCAAAATCGATATAAACACCGTAAAAAGCTTTAGTAGGATTTTTTATATCGTCTACATAAAACTCATTTCCATTGGGGTCTATTACTTTGTAGCCGTCAGTTTCAGTGTCCGATCTAATCACTTTTGCTTCAGATATCATATTTCTGGCGCTGTATGATTTATCAGAGAGAGGGATTGTGGGGAATGTTGAATTCCCCTCCCCCCATGCAAACACTGCTATAAATGACATAAACAATATTGCAAATAGCTTCACCTGAGTAGTTTGATATTATTCAGACTTTGCAGGTTATCATTACCGCCACTTTGCCTCATAGAAACGTCATCAGCACTGACACTCTGAACAATAGAGGTAAAACTTAGATCACTTTCAAATTCAACATAGTTAGCACTTTGTTGATTTTTTTCACCGCCTTCTTGCTGGAAATTAATCCGGTCGGCCTCTACCTCCTGGATAATATCAGTACTAAATCTGTTATCATCTAATACTATTCTGTTGATCGCCTGAATATTTTCAGCCCCTTGCTTTTGCGTAGCTTCAAATCTGTAAAGTAGCGCTTTTTGCCGTATCTCCCCATAAGAAGAGTCAAGCTCTGCATTGTTAAATGCCTGTATGTTGCTGCCACCATGCTGTTGTTCTATTTTGGCTTTATCAAAAATAACAATATCTTGATTAATCAAATAATCATCGGCCATCGCGATACTGGGTAATGCAATCAACATAGCGACAGAAACACAGGTAAAATTTCTCATTTTTAATTCATCCTATCCTTATTATAAAAGAAAAAATAATTACATCATTTCAGAGTTACGGGTGATTTCAATCAGTTGAGGGACAACGAGTGCGTCAACAATATTGCACTTACTTTATTCTCATTTTTATGAAGTCTATTGTATTTATCATCCATGACCAAAATAGAGTATATGCAAAGCAACAAAAATGGAAGTTATTTATTTTAAGTTCATAAAACTTATTTAGCGGCTATCTTACTGATAAATACAGGGTAGCCAGAGCACAACAGCAGTATTCTCATAAACCGAAGTTATTCCTAAAACCCCGAACTTCCCACTTCCCACTTACTACTCCCCACGCTTACCTCCTACTATTCCCCCATTTTTTCTTAATGCCTATCCCCTGTTATTTAGGTAAAATACAGAAGGCATGTTCCACAGCTTGATAGCCCCTGTTCACCCTTAATTTATCTACTGAGACAGCATGAATTCAACGTTAATCAGAAGCACTGGTCACTACACATTTGGCGCAATAATCTTTGCTGTATACGGGATAAATGTGTGTCCGTTTATAGAGTCATTAAGCTTAACTGCCCTGCTCGTGCCCATCTTAATTATATTCTCATTGGCGCTGGCACTCAGGTACGCCCTGGAGCAAAAACTCACTAACGTAGTGTTAAAAAAACAAGCAAAACATCAGTTTGTATGGGATTTTTGTATATTTATCGCCATTGCTTTGGCGCTGGCGGGCTATAACAAACTAGTCCATAGTTTTCCGTTGGAGAGCGAGTTGAAAGTCCTACTGGGCATTATCATATTGGGTTTTTTTATCAGCTGTGATTTATCACTGCACAAAGAGCTCAACATAGGCATAGTACTGAAGAAAACAAACCGAAATCTGGCACCGGATGAAAATCCCTATCCACTGACCAAAAAGTTCAGCTGGTTCGCGACCATCTGCTTATTATCAATTGTCTTTGTGGTGATATTAGTCATCAACAAAGATTTGCATTGGCTGATAAATCGAGATCCGAGCATCGACTTAGCCATGGCTAAAGTATATATCCTGGCCGAGGTAATATTTGTCATCAGCGTAATGATGGGCTATGTGCTGCTGATAATTCTGTCTTATGCAAGAAATTTAAAAGCTTTTATCACCACCCAGAACAGCGCCTTAGAGCTAGTCACTAGTGGTAATTTATCCACCCAGGCTGCAGTTATAAGCAACGATGAATTTGGCCTTATCGCCCAACATACCAATGTGATGATCTCCTCACTAGCGCAGCAGAACCACGAGATCAACCTGACCCGGGATATATGCATACTCAGCTTAGCAACACTGGCAGAGACCCGCGACAACGAGACTGGCGGGCACATTATGCGAACCCAAAATTATGTGAAAGCTCTGGCCCTCGAACTCAGAAAAAACCCGAAATACAGCGCTGAACTGAATGACTACAGCATAGAATTACTCTACAAATCAGCGCCACTGCACGACATTGGTAAAGTCGGTATCCCCGACAGTATTTTGCTCAAACCCGGCAAGCTGACTGATGATGAGTTTTCAATCATGAAACAGCACCCGCAAATAGGTGCCGACGCACTAGAGCAAGCCAAGGGAGATTCACAAGGTAGCTCATTTTTGTCTGTTGCTCGGGATATAAGCCTCACCCACCATGAAAAATGGGATGGAAGTGGCTATCCTAACGGCCTCAAGGCGGAGCAAATCCCACTATCAGGGCGCTTAATGGCCCTGGCAGACGTCTACGATGCACTGATCACCAAACGGGTTTACAAGCCAGCTTTTAGTCACGACAAAGCAAAATCTATTATCATTGAGGGTAATGGCAGTCATTTTGACCCGGCCATAATCGATGTGTTTCTCAAATTAGAACAGCGATTTATACAGATAGCGGAACAATTTAAAGACTAGCAACTAATAATATCGCCAGAATACAACTGTGGATTCTGGCGGTATTTATTGACAGACAACAGTGAGAAATATTGATCCGTTAGCTGGCTTTGTAGTGGTCACGCAAAAAAACCGTCAAGTCATTAGCCGTTGGTTTAAACGGAATCTGATACATCATGTCACTGACAAAACCGCGATGGTAAGTATTGTGATTGACTATATGCAAAATAATTTCGCCGATACTCATATTCCCGGAACCGCCACCGACATATTCAAAACTGATTCTCTGTTCGCTATCATTACTGGCTAAAGCATCTACATAATCTATGTACCATAGGTCCATCTGCAGCTGTTTATCCCATAACTGTTCAAAAGAGAATCTCTGTTCGGTATTTCTCTGTTGGTATGGGTGTCCAGTGCCCGTCAGGTGGGCTTTAAAAATATCATCAACAACGTAGATATGATTTAAGGTGGAGATGATAGTTTTAAAGTTCGTTTGGCGCTGCTTATGTAGCTCTTCATCCCCTACTTGTGTCAGTGCGTTGTAGCTTGTTTCATTTGCCCAGCTTTTATATTGGGTAAACATCTTCAAAGTGTCCAGCATCCTAACAACCTCTCTGGTAGCAGCGTCAGTTACCTCAGCTGCGTTAATAAACGGTGATATAAGTTACACTAGAAATACAGTTGCGGATGACACAGGCTGCTTACCCGCAATCTCACTCCAGGCTTAAGACAAAAATAGCATAGGTAATGTGAGCAACAGTAAAAAGCTCATGCTCCAGTTAAAGCGTTGATTAAATGTTGGATCGATCAATTTTTTCGAGACCAACTTGCCTATAGTGATCCACATGAAAGTGCCAGGCAGAGTCGCCAGATTGAATAGCAGTACTCCCAGTATCGCCGATGGCCAGAATAATTCATTTTCCAAGGTAAATACTGAGCTGGCAGTCAGCAGCATCGCCCAGGATTTTGGGTTGATCAGTTGGAAACTTGCCGCTTGCAGAAAGCTCATAGGGTTGCCTTTTGAGTGACCATCTGGCGCTTTGTTACCGGCAATTTTAATGGCAATGTAAATAATGTAACTACAGGCGAGCAGACTCAATAGTTGCTGTAAGTTGGGCCAGGTTTTAAATAATTCGCCCAATCCAAACAGAATAGTTAAGTGCAGCGCGGTCATACCAAATCGAATGCCTAAAACATGCGGTAAGGTTTTCCTGATGCCAAAATGGGCACCAGAGTGAGCCAGTAAAATGTTGTTTGGCCCGGGAGTCAGAGTTGTTACCATGCAAAACAATGCCAGTGTGGGAGCCAGTTCGATCAGTGCGCTGTTCAAGTTCGTTTCCTCTTGATTTTAAATTATTGTATGCATACAATCAACACAAGTGTATGCATGCGTAATTTGTCACAACTCCTTTAAATGAGCAACGGTTTTATTGTTATGGGTACAATTTGGGAAATAGATAAACAAGCTTTTATCGAAGACTGCGAAACTCAAGCAAAATACAAAGTATTGGCGGGTTACATTGAAGCGGCGATAAGCTCAGGAGAACTGGCGCATCAACAAAAGTTACCGGCGCAGCGCTGGCTGGCGGACCAACTGAATGTGACACACGGCACAGTTACCCGTGCCTATGCGCTGGCTGAGAAAAGGGGCATAGTCGTAGCAAAATTGGGTGCGGGCACTTTTGTTAATTCAGGGTTGTTAGTTCGGGAGAGCAATCAATGCATCGACTTTTCCGCCAGCATGCAACCTATGCTCGGCCAGCAAAATATTTTGGCCCAGGCGATGCACGAACTGGCCAATGATTCTGTGGCACTGTTGCAAATGATGGCCTATTCTGCCGAGGGCATAAGCAGGCATAAAAAAGTTTTTTCTCAATGGTTGAGTGCTAAAGGTATTGAAAACAACGCTAAAGAGCTCATTTTCACCCAGGGAGCGCAGCAGGGTATTTATTCTGTACTGCAGGTTTTGACCCAACCTGGAGACTTAGTGGTACACGAACAGTTGTGCTACCCAGGATTTCACAAAGCGGCGAGGGCTTCCGGTCTGCAAACGCAGGAAGTTCCACTGACAAATCAAGGGTTGGACTTAGCTATACTTGAAGACATTTGTCGCGAAAACAAGGTAAAAGTCTTGTATATCACGCCTAACATGCAAAACCCGACCAATTTTCAATACTCTCATCAGCTACTGCAAAAACTGCTAGTCCTAAGTAAAAAATATCAATTTTATATTATTGAGGATGACGTAAATTACTGTCTTAGCCAGTACTGGCGACCGCCATTTCAACAACAGGCGCCTGACAGATTTATCTATTTATCCAGTTTATCTAAATATTTTGCCGGCGGGTTACGCATCGGCTATATGTTAGCGCCAAGAGCGTTACAGGCGAAGTTAAACCAGCACATCCACGCTCAATGCTGGATGGTGTCAACGATGAATTTCGAGCTCGCCTGTCGCTTTATCCAAAGCGATAGTTACCTGCAAAACCAACAGCGACTAGAAGCTGAGCTTGGCTACCGTCAACAAGCCTTCATTGAGATGTTTGAGCGCTACAATCTAAGTGTTTGCTGTGGCGGTTTAAATTTGTGGCTGGAGCTGCCGGATGATATCAACATGTATCAATTGTGCGGCTTATTGCTGGCGAAAAATGTCAAAGTACGGACCGCCGACGTATTCACTGCCGCTAATAGTCAGTTGCAGAGTAATGCTCTAAGAATTGCCATAGGTGGGCCAGACTCTCGCCAGCTTTTTGATAGAGGAGTTGTTATTTTTTCACAAGTACTAGAGCAACTTAACGCGCAGACTGATGTAGTTATCTAATTCCAAGGCTGATAACCGCAGATTTCAATGACCCCAAAGCTTATAGAAAAAACAGACCGCGCTCTACTGTATGTAGCAGCGCGGCTGAGGAAACTTTACTGCCCCTGCACCACAGTAATAGCGATCACGTTCAATACATCATTGGCGCTGCAGCCGCGGGATAAATCGTTTGCCGGCTTTTTCAGTCCCTGCAAAATAGGGCCTATGGCCTCTGCCTTACCGATACGTTCCGCTAACTTATAGCCGATATTCCCCGCCTCCAGTGACGGAAAAACTAGCACATTAGCCCTGCCTTTTACTTCTGAATTAACTACTTTACGCTCGGCTATATCCGGAATAATGGCCGCATCCAGCTGCACATCACCATCTACCATCAGCTCTGGTCGACGCTCTTTGACCAGCGCTGTTGCCGCTACTACTTTATCCACCGCCGGATGCTGAGCACTGCCATTGGTTGAAAAAGACAACATAGACACACGGGCAGGTTCTGCCAGCAGTTTCTCGGCACTGGCGGCAGCACTGAGGGCGATTTCAGCTAATTGCTGTTGGTCGGGCTCAATGATTAAAGCGCAATCAGAGAATATCACGCCGCCTTGCATCTCATGAAACGGCTGGCACAGCATCATCAAGAAGAAACTCGATACCATGGCGGCGCCTTCCGCTTTGCCAATGATTTGAATAGCCGTGCGCACTGTGTCACTGGTGGTGTAAACAGCCCCAGCTACTGATCCATCGGCGTCTCCCAGATGCACCATTAACTGCGCGTAATACAGTGGATGATCAGTCAGTTCGCTGGCATCATTTCTAGTCATGCCTTTGTTCTTTCGCAGCTGATAGAGAACCTCGCTATACTGGGTCTTTTTAGTCGCAGATTTAGGATCGATAACACTGATGCCAGCCAAGCTAAGATTAAGCCGTTGCGCCTCGCGGGCAATGCGTGGCGCATTGCCCAATAAGGTGATTGTCGCTATCCCCTTAGCCACGCTTTGCACTGCAGCGTCGATTATGCGTGGATCTTCCCCTTCCGCTAAGACAATGTGCCTGACATCGGCAGCAGCGCGACGGAATATATTATTCAGTGCTTTCATTCCTTAGTGACTCCAACAGGGAACATGGAAATAAGTCCGGACAGAAAATAACGGGCGTATTTGCATGTTCTTTATCAAAAATACAAAAACCTGAGTTGCCAAAATGCAACTCAGGTTGGTTTAGTCTGTGCTTATACGAAGTCTTTGTACTTGTCTAAGTGACGCACTGGCTTAGAGAGTGCATCGCGACGGAACGGATCACCCAGCTCTCTGGTACACATAACTTCTAATACCGTAGTGATTCCCTCTTCCATCTGTAGCCTGACCGCCTCTTTCAGGGCCGGACCAACATCTTCGAGTTTATCGACGACAACACCATGAGCGCCCATTGACTGAGCTATTCCCGCAAAACTCTGGTTTTCTAGCTCACCAGCGACAAAGCGACGGTTATAGAAATCTACCTGGTTTTTCTTCTCAGCTCCCCACTGACGGTTGTGGAACACTACCGCAGTGACCGGGATACTTTCACGCACACAAGTCATGATTTCAACCATAGACATGCCCCAGGCGCCGTCACCTGCGTAGGCGATGGCCGGACGTTCAGGCGCTGCTACTTTGGCGCCGATAATAGTCGGTAGTGCATAACCACAGTTACCAAAAGACATAGGGGCAAAAAATGATCTTGGACGATCAAAACGCAGGTAGCTGTTAGCGACTGAGTTGATGTTACCGATATCGGTAGAGACCATCACATCAGCTGGCATGGCTTTTTCCAGTTCGCGCAATACCTGACGTGGATGCATAAAGCTGCCCTGCTCGGCTTTTTGCTCTTCAATCATCTCTAGTGAATAGGCATCTTTTTCGTGGGTCCAGTCACTGAGCTCAGCTTCCCAGGCATCTTTTTCTTCGTTGATAACTTGCAAACGAGCTTCGCGGTTAGCCAGACACTTAGGAGAATGGCCTTTAAGCAATTCCAACAGCGCCAGTGCAGCCGCTTTAGCATCGCCATTAATGCCCACATCGATATTTTTAACTAAGCCCAACATCTTAGGATCGCAGTCGACCTGAATAATTTTTGCATCTTTTGGCCAGTAGTCCATGCCGTGCTGTGGCAGAGTACCGAAAGGCCCTAAACGTGTACCTAGAGCCAAGATCACGTCGGCTTTGGCAATCAACTTCATCGCCGCTTTGGAACCCTGATAACCCAGTGGTCCAGTCGATAGACGGTGTGATGCCGGGAATGAGTCATTGTGCAGATAGCTGTTCACTACCGGCATATCTAAAGCCTCAGCAATAGCGATAGCCTCTTCAAAGGCATCACCCATCACTACTCCGCCACCAGAAACCATCACCGGGAATTCGGCGCTGGCTAACAGTGTCGCTGCATCTTTAAGTGCCTGGGCTCCACCTGCTGAGCGCTCAATGCGAATTGGCTTAGGGATTTCGCAATCGATATCGCCGTAAAAATTATCTCTTGGAATATTCAGCTGAGTCGGTGCATTTTCTAACATCGCTCTGTCGAAGCAACGCGCAGTCAGCTCTGCCATGCGCGTGTTATTGACCACACTCACTTGATAAGCGGTAATGGTTTCAAAGAACGGTAGCTGTTCCGCCTCCTGAAAGCCTCCTAGACCCTGACTGTTAGTGCCTGTTTCCGGGGTGATGCATACGACTGGGGAATGAGCCCAGTACGCGGCGGCGATTGCGGTAACAAAGTTGGTAATACCTGGGCCGTTTTGCGCAATACACACTCCGTGGCGACCTGAGACTCTGGAATAACCATCGGCCATATGCCCGGCTCCCTGCTCATGTACAACCGGAATTAAACGAATACCTGCGGGAGTAAAAATGTCCATAGCATCCATAAATGCTGAACCCATTATTCCAAAACAGTCGCTTACTTTGTTGGCAACCAAGGTTTCTACAAATGCTTCACTGGGAGTCATACGAGCCATATTAGCCTTCCTTCTTATAATGTCTGAATCTATGTCAGAACTGGGTACGAATATCTTATAGTCGATATTAGTAGCAGCCACGCCTGGACAATAGAACCAGATTTAGAGTGTAAGTTGAGCCAGAAGAGAATGAGAAAAGTAATATGGGGGTATACAAGGATATTTAATCAGGGGCTATAAAGCCCCTGTGCAGATCGAGCGGTATAATTGAATTCAAACTTGAACTAGAAATTAAACTATCGAGTGGATTAACTCGGCAAGTTTTTTAATCCCAGGCTCTATCTTATCAGTGGCGATGGAGGAAAACCCGAGCCGGAAATAGTTCTTTGCCGCCGGCTGTTGCAAGAAGTGAATCTCACCCGCCTCGATTAAAATACTGTGCTCGCGTGCCAATAGCTGTAATTTACTGGCATCTAAATTTTCCGGCCCTTTAACCCAGTAACATGAACCACCAAACGTAGGTTGGTCGTGAGACTCAGGCAAATACTTAGTCAGGGCTTCATCCATAGCCCGCCAACGGGTCTGGTAGTTGCGCATAATGTTCATAATCAGCGAGTCGTGATAACCGCGCTCCAAAAACAGGGCCACTGATCTTTGATTATTAGCTGCCGGGTGACGCAATATTAGACGCCGCAGTGCCCGTGCCTCTTTAATAAATTCGGCGGGGCCGACGATATAGCCCAATCGCAGCCCTGGGGCCAAAGTTTTAGATAAACTGCCGACATAGATAACCCTGTCATTTTCATCCAGGCTCTTTAGCGCGGGGATAGGGTTTGAATTAAAGTTAGTTTCACTTTCGTAATCATCTTCGATGATAATAAAATCTTCATCACTGGCTTGCTGTAATAACTGGTAGCGCCGCTCTAATGGCATAGTTACCGTGCTCGGGCACTGATGACTCGGTGTGGAGTAGACCAAGTCACAGCCCGACAACACATCACCAACCAACATGCCGTCGCTATCGACAGGTATCGATTTTATCTTGGAGGGATTTAAGCTGGCAATATTGCGGATATCCACATAACCAGGTTCTTCCAATCCAATTGTACTGTTTTTGTCCAGCAGCAGTTTCACCAGCATATACAGTGCCTGCTGTGCTCCCACAGTGACGAGTATTTCATCGGCACTCGCCCAGACACCTCGACGCGGCAATAACCGGGTGCGTATCTGCTCTATTAACAGCGGGTCATCTTTATCAAACCTGTCGGCTGCCCACTCGTTGATTGCCGGCCCGCTCACTGCATCTTTACAACACTCACGCCAGTTAACGGTAGGAAACATACTGTTGTCGAACTGCCCATAGATAAAGGGGTAATCGTAGGTTTGCCAGTCTTTAGGCTTGATCACGTTAGTCTGGCTGCTGGGGTTTAGTTTGAAACGCTGCTGCCAATCGGGAGCATTACCGTTGATTTTTATATCACTATTAGGATCTTGTACCTCAAGTTTTACCTTGCCATTTAATATATCTGGATTGACAAAATAGCCACAGCGCTCTTTAGCTATTATGTAACCGTCATCTAACAGGTGTTCATAGGCAATCACTACAGTATTTCGGGCTACATTTAACTGCTGTGCCATTTTGCGACTGGAGGGAAGCGGCTTCTGTAGTGGTATGTTGCCGTTCAAGATAGCACCCGCTATCTGTTCGCGAAGCTGCTGCTGTAAACTTGCACCATTTCCCTGGCTCAAATGAAATAGTTGAAACATTAAAAATACCTTCTTTCAAAACGGCCATTAGCACAATAATTTTAGTTCAAATCCAGTGTGCCACTAAATTGTAATAAAAGCACTTTTGCAAAGTGACAAAAACGACAAAGCCAAACCTGAAAACACAGGTTTGGCTCTTTTATGATCAGCATTGCTCGATTGCCGCTAACTCACTGTTACTTATGCCTCCTCCATCTCAGGTGCTTCCACGATCACAGGCTGTTGATTTGGCGCTAATTCCGCCAACGCGTTATCCAGTGCGTCAACAATAATATCAATTTCTTCACGGGTAGCTATCAGCGCGGGACTGAGGCAAACTGTATTGTTATAGTCTTTGAAAGAGCGGTTTGTGCGGCCTATAATCACCCCATTTTTCATGCAGTGTGCGCCTAGCTGTATTGCTAAGCTCTCATCCACCGGCTCTTTCGTCTCTCTGTCTTTGACCAATTCAAAGCCTACAAACAACCCCTTGCCACGCACATCACCGATCACCTGATATTTATCCATCAGCTGATGCAGACGCCCAAGCAGGTACTCGCCCTGAACCTTTACATTTTCTAATAAATTTTCATCTTCAATAATTTTCATATTCGCCAGCGCTGCAGCCGGACCTGCTGTACATCCTGCAAAGGTTGAGATATCACGGAAATACCCCATGCGCGGGTCGTCATCTTCTTTGAAGTGGTCGAACACAGCTTCAGTTGTGACTGTGCAGGAAATCGCAGCGTAACCAGAGGCAACACCTTTAGCCATCGTCACTATGTCGGGCTTAACACCGTAGTGCTGATAGCCAAACCAAGTGCCTGTGCGACCTAGTCCGCAGACCACTTCATCGATGTGCAACAAGATGTCGTACTTTTTGCAGATTTCCTGAACCCGCTCCCAGTACCCTTCTGGCGGCTCAATCACCCCCCCGCCTGCAGTAATCGGCTCCAGGCAAAGAGCACCGATAGTGTCGGCACCCTCACGCAAGATGACTTTTTCAATTTCGTTGGCTGCGCGCACACCGTAATCGTCGACCTCGCCCCACTGCGAGCGATATTCACAGCAGTGTGGTACTTCAACAAAGCCCGGAGTAAAGGGACCATATTGATTTTTTCGCTCAAATTGGCCGGTGGCACTCAAAGCGGTGATAGTCGTTCCGTGGTAGTCGCGTTCGCGAAATAAGATCTTGTGCTTTTTACCGCCGTACTTTTTCGCCGCTATCTGGCGAACAATCTTAAACGCTTTCTCGTTGGCCTCTGAACCCGAGTTAGAATAGTAAACCCGCGACAGACCGGGCATTTTCTCGATTAATTTGGCTGCGTACTGTGCTGCCACTACGTTACCAGCAGTTTGCGCAAAGTAATTCATAGTCACTAATTGATCGCGTACTGCATCGGCAATTTCGGTGCGACCATAGCCGACATTGACAGTCCAAACTGCCCCTGATACAGCATCTAAATACTCATTTCCTTTGGCATCCCAAACACGCATACCCGCGCCTTTAACGATAACCATAGGGTCGGCATCTTCATAAACTTTGTGCTGAGATAAGTGATGCCATACGTGCTTTCGATCATTGGCCACTACTTGTTTGGCATCGTACTCGTTCAGATTAATTGTCATATTTACCTCCCCCAATCATTATCGATTGCGCTGTTCGTTGAATATTGTTTAAAGTAGCTGCGCTCAACAGAGCGACAGCTTCGCACGACTTTGCTGCACGAAAGTATGTCGCACACTTATGCGCATACCATGCTCTAAAGCTATACGGGAATGGAAAAAAGCAGATAGAACCAGATCTTTATCGATATTGATGCCAGCAGGTTTCATCAGCGATTGGGGCTGGATCTATCGGTTTCAAGCATCTGGTTTAGTCGCAAGTTTGTTGCTATAAGTTACGTTTTAAGTCTACTTTTTGGTAAATACAGACCTTGATTTTTTCTTAAATTCGCTACAATTGACTATTTTTATACTCAGACTTTTAGAGGTTTTCATTGAACACTGAATATTTTAAAGGATTTACCCTGACCGCTATGGGGGTCATTTTTCTCAGTTTTGACGCGCTGTTTATCCGCCTAATTGATGCTGAGAGCGCCGATCTGCTATTTTGGCGCGGCTTGCTGCTGAGTGCTATTGTCGCTATTGGCTGCAAGCTAAAATCACCAGGGGAGGCACTTTTTCGCAGTGACTGGCGCTACATTCGCTCAACCGTTTTATTTGGCATTAGCTCTATCTGTTTTGTCATGGCGATCAACTCGACCTCTGTCGCCAATGTGTTAGTGATTATCAGCGTGCAGCCGCTGTTTGCCGCTTTTCTAGCCTGGGCGCTGCTCGGTGAGAAATCGCCAATGGTCACTTGGGTTGCCATTGTCATCTCTATGTTTGGCATTGCCTGGGTATTAATTGACTCCTGGAATGGCCCCAACTTAAAAGGTGATTTACTGGCACTGGCCTGTGGTTTGGCCCTGTCCAGTAAGTTTGTCAATGACCGGGCTGAAACTAAGCATTCAATGGTACCTTCGTTAATTGGTGGGGGCCTGATTATGGCGCTGTTTGCGGTATTTAATTCCGACTCTATCATGCTGCACGGCACCCAGTGGGTTTGGACTGCAATGCTCTGCCTGGTGATAGTACCTATCGCTTTTATCTTGATCACCTTAGGCCCCAAACGTATTCCCGCCGCTGAAGTAGGTATGTTGATGTTGCTCGAGACAGTAATAGGGCCGCTATGGATTTGGATATTTCTGGAAATCGCGCCAAATACTGCAGCGCTACAAGGAGGCACTATAGTAATAGCAACCTTGATTATCCATACCCTAATTCGTTTAAAGATGTCACGTAAGGCAACGACACTGAGCCGGGTTTAACCCGGCGAAAAGACACCTATAATTTTCTACCTGCTCAGCGACTTTACACAAACATCAGACTAGTCTATTACTGATTAGTCCGTTTTTCTAAGCCAAATCAAACACCCACACCCCGCAACCTATTGATTTTTTTAATTAGTCTTATACCCTTCAGCAGATTAAGATATTTCGCAGTAATGACATAATGCAGCGAAATACAGGGCTATGTTCGCTGAACATTCAACATCTTTAATCCATCAAAATCATAGATCATCAATCCCTCCAGCTAGCGGGTGCCTTACAACCCCTAGCCAAAATTAACCTTAATAGGAGATCGCATGCCGATTAATTTAACCCAGGTCGATGGAGTAGAAATCCATGCTGTGCATAAGGCCAGCTGTCACTGTGGTAATGTGCAGCTTGCACTTACACTGCCCGAAGGTTTAGTCGATGTGCGCAGATGTGACTGCTCCTTGTGCCGACGTCGCGGCGCAATTGCAGCTTCTGTGCCTCTTTGTGATATCGAAATCATCAAAGGTGAAGAATCGTTAAAGCTCTATCAATTTAATACCAAAACAGCTAAACATTACTTTTGCGGCAACTGCGGTATTTATACTCACCATCAACGCAGATCAAATCCTAGCCAGTACGCATTTAATGTTGCTTGTTTGGAGGGGATTAACGCATTGAAAATAGATCAAATAACACTTTATGATGGGGTTCATCA
>MABF01000356.1 GCA_002163025.1 'Osedax' symbiont bacterium Rs2_46_30_T18 | reverse complement strand
AAGCACATGGTTTTATAGCGGATGAGCCCGAATCTTTTATGTTATTAGATTTGCAATCCAGTCCTGCTACTTTTGCCGATACCGAAATCTGCGTTGAAGTATCTGACCAGCAGGGGATAAAAGACGCTATTAGTGTGCAAGAAAAGGTCTGGGGTGGCTATTTAACTGACAAACTAGATCGCTTAGTGCAGATAAAGCAACAGACACCGCAGAATCTAACTGTTTATGTTATCTATCAAGACGATAACCCCGTTGCCTCGGCCTGGATTATGTACAACTACGAAAGTCCTTTCGCCGGCGTTTGGGGAGGCAGTACTCTGCCCTTATACCGGGGAAGGGGCTATTATAGTGCCCTGTTAAATAAACGTATTAACGACGCTAAACAACGGGGCATGAAATATCTGAGTATAGATGCCAGTGCGATGAGCAGGCCCATTGTAGCCAAACATGGTTTTGAGTTTATTACCCAGACTACGCCTTACTTTTATCATATTTGATCGCTCAATAGTATGGAGCTACACACAATAAAAAGCCCCAACCTGAAGGTTGAGGCTTAGATGGCTGACATCAATTTTAACAATCGGCTTTAGACTTTACCGCTGTTGACAAAATTATCAGTTGCGTTGATTAGCTCAGTGCGAATTCCCGTCTCACTCATTGCATGACCAGCATCTGCAACGATGACATATTTAGCTTCCGGCCAGGCCTTGTGTAAATCCCAAGAGCTTTGCATAGGACAGACAACATCGTATCTGCCCTGTACAATTATAGTCGGAATGTTTCTAATTTTATCCACGTTATCAAGTAGCTGGCTCTCATTTTCCATAAAGCCTTTATTGATGAAGTAGTGACATTCAATACGGGCAAAAGCGTCGGCGAAAGCATCTTCACCTGCCTCTGCTATTGCTTTCGGGTCTTGAATAAGTTGTGAAGTGGAAGCTTCCCAAACTGACCAGGCATTCGCAGCAGCTGCTCTTACGCTGGCATCTTCACTGGTCAGACGCTTGTGGTAGGCGCTGATAAAGTCACCGCGCTCGGCTTCTGGAATGGCATTTTTATACCCCTCCCAGGCATCCGGAAAAATATGTGAGGCCCCTTCCTGATAAAACCACTGCAATTCTGATTTGCGCAACATAAAGATGCCACGCAAGAACAGAGCATCTACAGATTCAGGATGAGTTTGCGCGTATGCCAATGACAAAGTTGATCCCCAGCTGCCGCCAAAAACTGCCCAAGTCTCAATATTTAAATGGTTCTTAATTTGCTGGATATCGTTGACTAAAGCCCAAGTATTATTGTCCTCAAGTTCAGAAAAAGGTGTTGATCTGCCACAACCGCGCTGGTCAATTAAGATGATCCGGTATTTATCCGGATCAAAAAAGCGTGCTGCATTCGCGGAGATTCCCCCACCTGGCCCACCGTGTAAAAACACTACAGGGTGCCCTTGCGGGTTACCGCACTGTTCAAAATAGATCGTGTGTAAATCACTGACTTGAAACATTTCAGTATGAAAAGGTTTTATTTTTGGGTAGAGAGAAACGTCCATTACTGCCTCAAAATTGATTGTAATAAATGAGTAGTGCCCGATAACATAATACTTAGACCGAGTGCTGTTAATACCAAATACAATACTGGTGAAGCTAATTAAGAATGCTCTATTAAATAAATATAGTATTTGGCGCAAGTAGCCAACAGTCTACACTAAATTCGATACATTTATTCTAATAGCAGGGCTTTCTTCGTATCGGTAATCAAATACGAAATTGGGTGGCTAGAATTCAATAAAGTGGATCTTTAAGTGATCATTAGACCCTGTATTTTTACCCCACTATTATCTTTTCAATCTTTACCTGTAACGGAAATATTCATGACTTTTAATAACTTGGTATTAGAAAGCAATACAGTCCGACTTGAGCCATTAAACATAGAACACAAACAGGGGCTGTGTGAAGCCATTTGTGATGGTGAGCTTTGGAACTTACATGTCACTCTAGTCCCACACCCTGACAATATTGATGCTTTTATTGACAGAGCACTAGAGTTATACGCTAAAGGAGATGGCATTACTTTTGTCACTATAGATAAAAAGAGCAACACAATAGTCGGCTCCAGTCGCTTTATGAAAGCGGATTTTGCGAATAAGAAAGTTGAGATTGGAAACACCTTTTTGGCTAAGTCCGCTCAGCGAACGACAGTGAATACCCAGGCCAAATTGCTGATGCTCAGCTACGCCTTCGATGAATTGAACTTCAACCGGGTTGAGTTTTTAACCGATTACCTGAACAAAAAATCACGAGCAGCCATCTTAAATTTAGGGGCCAAGCAAGAGGGAATTCTCTGCAATCATATGGTTATGCCAGATGGCCGGGTCAGGGATTCGGTGCTCTTCAGTATCATTAATGGCAGCTGGCCCGGTATCAAAATGCATTTGACTGATAAACTAAAGTAATTGATTTTTATCTATTTAATTATCAATTTAGCTGATGCACAATAGCGGCGTCTAACCTTTGCGATGATAACCATATCTGCTGTGCGGTTTTGTATACTTAAGCCTTACCGGACTGACTCGCATGCTCCCCAATTCAGAGGTAACTATGCAGGCATTACGAGTAGTACAAATCACCGATATCCATCTTTTATCCCAACCCGGGGATAAGTATTACCAGGTTGATACCGCTGAATCTCTGGAGACAGTGATAGACGAGATTAAGCAACTCGAGCCCAAAGTGGATATGATCATCGCCACGGGTGATTTGAGTGAAGATGGCGCAGGGGCGACTTATCAAAGATTAGCGGAGATTTTAGCTACATTAACTGTGCCTGTGTATGTAACCGCCGGTAATCATGATAACCCGCAGCTTATGTCGACACATCTACAAAGTGCCAATATCTGCATGGCACCTTCTGTCGAAGTAGCCAACTGGGGTTTTATTTTTCTCGACTCACAAGTTGCCGGTCAATCTCACGGGCTGCTATCTGCACAGCAGCTGCAAGATATCGACACTTACTTAAGCCAGGACCCAGAGCGTCCAGTATTAATTGCCTTACACCACCCCAGCTTTACGCTCTGTCCCTCTGCGGGATGTCAATTACAAAATGCAGCACAGCTACAACAAATACTGGGCCAACACCCTAATCTTAAAGCCGTTATCGCCGGCCATACTCACAATGCTGTCACTGACGATAGCCAAAACTATCGCCAGTTCACTACCCCTTCCACTTTCGCCAATGCCACCCATAAACAAAGTATAGATGAGCATAGCGCACAGGACTTTTGGGCAGGCCACCAGCTTGACAGTACCAGCATAGGTTTCAGGGTCTTAGATTTACTGGCCAATGGTAGTTTCAACACCCAAGTCCACTGGCTAAAGGTTTAGTTGATGACTCTGCATCAAAGCGATAATCGCCGCACTTTGGAAATCCGTCGGCACAGTATGAGGGAGAAACCCGGAGCCCACTTAAACGCTCAGGGGATCGCATTAGCAAAATTAGTCGCTGGCCATGACAAAGCTTATGACTTAGTAGTGACTAGCAATATTCCCAGGGCGATCGAGACGGCACAAGCAATGGGCTGTTGTGTCGACGACATACAGGCTGAGTTGGGCTATCTACCTGGGAAAGTGTTTGAGCAGATAAATTGGCCAAGTTGTATTGCCAATGTCGCTGAAGTGGCATTACTAAACAAAGATTGCCAAACCTTTGCTCAGCTACAGTCAGAACTCTGGTTGAAAATAGCCAGCAGAATTGGCCAAGGCGAAAAAGCTTTGATAATTACCCACGGTGCTTTTATTGAACTGGGCCTGATCGCGACTCTGGCGCCGATGGACTATAGCGAACTGGGGCCTGCCTTTGGCTACTGCGAAGGTATTCGTCTGTATTTTGATAAAGAACAGATCAGCTTTGAGCTATTACGCGTGCCAAAACAGTATCAGCTGTTAGAGAACTAGCTGATCCGCTGTAGGTCTGTTTTTTCTCAGGACTAACGAAGCTCATACTGAGGAACATTCTTCGCGATTAAAAGTGGCCACTGAAATATTCACTTTATTGGGGTACAAGATTGAAGTGAAGTTTGTACCTTGCAAGCGTGTTTTGCAATACGCTAAGATTGGCAAAACATTGGGGATTTTAGCTTGTGCCTATAGGAGAGATCGTGAAAATTTTCTAATTTCTTCCGATCCCATCAGTGAGTTTATCAGCGGCAACTATGTGCCAACTGATTTTGATGGTTCGGCCGCAACATTATTTAGTTACCTAAAACATCAGAGATGTGGGGCCTGTCATTGGTTTCGATAGTTTCAATGACCTGGAAGATGTCGGTATTCAACCTGTAGCAGCAACTATACCAAAGCAGGCATTGATATACCGATCAGGAAACTACCCAATAAATACATATAGATTCGGGGCTGAGATGAATTTATTATGCCCCATAGTCAGTTTTAGACGGCGCTAAGCAATTGGCTAGTCATACGCTTATGCCTTTTAAAAACTCTTTAAGCTCACTTGGACTACGCAAACGAATAAATTCAACATGCTTAAATTCAGTTGATTGCATTAGCTTTGCATAGCGGGTTTTGTTGCGCTTATAGCTTTTAAAAAACCAGACAAATATCGACTGTCTGGATAGAAATGATTTGGCAAAGGTCTCTTTATTTCCTGTCTCTGGCCATAGTTCTTGTTTGAAAAAGGCGCGAGTTACTGTGCGCTTAAACAATTGCATCAAGGTCCTGAGAAAAGAATAATCCAGCCATATGATAGTATCTACACTGGCCCATTTAAGATCGTTAGTACGGCTATAATTACCATCCAATACCCAAACATCCCCCGAGATTGCTCTTTCCACTTTGGGGATAAATTCCTCGTCAGTCGGCTGCATCCAGTTCGACTTCCAGAAAAGTTGATCCATTTGGATACAAGGGTAACCAAGATGCTGTGCCAAACATTTAGAAAAAGTTGATTTTCCACTGCCTGTAGTGCCTATTACGTTTATCTTTTTCATGATCAACCATCCCGTAAAGAAACCAGGCAGTGAGCCGGGGGTACCAACAAAGAGAACGTATAGTATGAATAAATCTATAAGTAACCTTTGGGGCGCAGTTTACCCCGCCAGATACTTGGCAAGCGGCATCGCCGAAAAGTTTAGTCGCTGACCACTATGCGTACCCTCCAGTTCTGAACCCTAAGCAGTACCGCTATTGAGATTCAATAAAAAGCTTGTGAGAAACTGAACATCTCTCTCGTATACATTGGCCGGAATTTTTTGTTTGAATGCCTCATTGTATTCAAGCTGGCCTTTAGCCCAGTCTTTATAAGAGAAGTTCGGGTCTGCCATAGGGTTAACATAATTTGCAGATCCGGGCTCGTTCACTCCCAGAAAGTTACCAGTGTCGTCTACTCTGATATTGGCGGAGAACATCATCGTCATCATACTAGCCGTAGCCATTAATCTGTCTTCAGGACTGCTGCCTTGCAGAGATTTATTCCAGGCGGCGGCTACATCAGCGGGTGTATTAGAATTGGGAAACTTAAAACTCTTTGCTGTACCGGTTTCGGTAATCGCATCATTGTTAGCATCTAAGCCTTTACCTGGGACTAGCAGTAAGTTGTCAGCTCCCTCCCCCGACATTCTATCAATCGTTGAATCGGTGATAGATGTGCCCAACGAGTGAACTTTTTGCAAAACTTGACGATCTTCAAAACTTAAACTCTTGAGAAATTTTTTGCTATCCACAGGCTCTTGCTGTTGTGCCATCATCGCCAGCTCGACAAAACGCTGCCGGTTTTCAGAAAGTTTTAAAACAAAATCATTACCGGCACCGCGGCGCATAGCATCGGTAATTTCCGATTTAAAATCGCTATTAAAGCTAGCAAATAGACTGTCGGTATTGCTCTCTTTAGCACCGTTTGCAGTGCCATTAGTTAGCTGAGTGTTAGTTGCTAGCAGTGTGTTGATTTGCATAATATCTCCATATTCAATGACTTAAGCTCGCATCTTTCCTAAGCAAAAAATGAGCCAGCTTTGCAAGTCTTCAAATCAATGCATTAGTCAGCAGCTACTAAATCCACGACAGCTCGGGCTCGCGGAGTTTTCCAAGGGTTTTGTTTGCAAAACAACATCGTGCAAAAAAGCGTTCTAAGTACTTTGGCCTTTGATATAAAAGGAATAACATTGCCGTCGGCAAACCCAAGTAAACAATATTGGCCGCTTAATGCAAAGGTTAACATGTCACCTTTAAGGCATGAATACTGGACAAGTATCAGCTAGCGCTGAACAATCACACTATATGTAATACGCGTTAGCATGATGAGTTCACAACCTATAGCTTGATTGCAGTAAGATATTTTCAGCACCTGCGCTGCTGGCAATATCCTTTGCAAATATCGGCATTAATAGCTGAAATTCTCAGAGCAACTAATGCTATAATCCTGCCCCTGAAATCTCAGTTGTTTGAGAACTTAAGTTAAAACCCTTTAAGAGTTAAAACTATGCCCCCTGTATCAAACCCTTCTAATGATATTGTCATTGTCGGTAACTCCTCAGATAATCCATTTGCAATCGACGTCGCTTATGCCATGGGTCAAAACCAAGACATAGCAGATTTAATCGGTATGAAAGCCTTTACCAATACCGAATTTTGCCCAAGATTTATCTCTGATGAGCTGGACTTTAGCTCTATAGGTAATGTTTTAGCCGGTAAAACGGTTGTTATTGTCAGTACAAGTAGCTTAGTAAAAACCCGTCAGGAACTGGCAATGCACAACTTTTTCATCGCCAGAGCCGCTAAAGAGAACGGCGCTTCAAGCGTGATACTGCTTGAGCCCGATCTTTTTTTCAGTGCACAAGATCGCGGTGCACATGCCGACTTAGGTGATACTGAGCACCCGCGTAGTGATACAGATTTAAAAAAGTTTGATGGCCAGCCTTTTACCTCAAAACTCTACGCACAAATGCTAAAATTGTCGGGTGTTGATCGGGTACTGACGGTACATAATCACTCCTCTTCAGTGCAGAGCATCTTTAACCAAGTGTTTGAAGGCAATTTCCACAACTTAATCCCCTACGAAATCTACGCCCACTACTTGCTTAATTCCAACATTATTAATTGTGGTCCTAAAGGCGAAGGGCTTGTTCTTTGCGCACCTGATAAAGGTGCCAGAGGTTTTGTTAAAGAGATGTTTGCCACTCTCGGTTTAAGCGAAGCCAAATTTATCTTGTTAGATAAAGAACGCGGCGGTGAGCACAAGGTCAGCATAACTCTGCATAAAGAGAGCGAGCACACCTTTGAAGGCTTGGAAGGCTGCAGTATCGTTCTCTTTGATGACATGGTCCGTACCGGATCAACCGTAGTAAAATCTTGCCAGTTCTTGCAGCAGTTACAACCTGAGCGGATGATCTTTGCTGTGTCACACTTCTATGCCTCTGATGAAGGGCGTGAGCGTATGGCCAACAACTCCATCGATGAAATACTCACCCTCAACACGTTGCCAACTATCTTAAACCGGGATGTGCAAGGTCGTTTACGTAAGAAGCTGGTAGTACTGAAAATCGAAAAATGGCTGGCGCAAGAGCTGGGTAAAATCCTTGAACTACCGCTGACTAAAGAA
>MABF01000353.1:873-43505 GCA_002163025.1 'Osedax' symbiont bacterium Rs2_46_30_T18 | reverse complement strand
TCCCCATGGTATTACAAAAGCCCACCGAGGGTGCTGAGCTGGTGGTGATTTGCATAAACTCTTCATAGTCTATTTCATTGGTGGCTAGTTTCTCGCGCGCCTCCCAGATAATAGTACCTGATCCAGTGCGATTTCCCTTGTGCCAGCCATTTAGCATAGGGCCGACAGATAAGGCTATCGCCGGGATGTCGACGGTGGCTGCCGCCATCAGGCAGGCGGGGGTGGTCTTGTCGCAACCTATCATTAGCACCACCGCATCCAGTGGGTAGCCATATAGCAGTTCAACCAGGCCTAAATAGGCTAAGTTGCGATCCAGTGTGGCTGTGGGTCTCTTGCCGGTCTCTTGGATCGGGTGCACCGGAAATTCCATTGGGATGCCGCCAGCGGCGATAATACCGTCGCGTACCCGCTTTGCCAGTTCAATATGGTGACGATTACAGGGGGACAAGTCAGAGCCTGTCTGGGCGATGCCGATAATGGGTTTGCCGGATTGCAGCTCTTCACGGGTGAGGCCATAATTTAGATAGCGCTCTATATATAAGGCGGTCATACCGGGGTTATCGGGATTGTTGAACCAAGCTTGGGAGCGCAGCTTTACATTTTTATTCTCTGTATTTTTATCCATAATCGATCCTAGTATGCAGGTGGCAACTCTCAGTGTTATCACGGCTTTGAACGCAGTATGAAAAGCTATCCATATTGCTATGTAGTCACGGTAATTTGCACTGATGATGGGTCTGGAAGTGTTTTTAGCTGAGGGGTATCAGTGGCGGTAGTAACTGTAAAACTATTAGAACACGAAAATTTTGTCAGTGATTATTCTGTGATATTTAGTAAAGACTATAGAATAAAACATAACGGTTATATCGATGGCTGGGCTTTAAAACTTTAATAACGCTAGCATCAGGCACTGGCAAAAATCAGCTTTTGGCCCGATTAGAAATAACTCAGGCCAGTTGTTGATAAGTACAGCGCGTACAGTGAAGTAGTAGCGGTGATATAGAGCCGGTTGCGATGGATACCACCAAAACACAAGTTAGAGACAGTCTCGGGGATGCGTATTTTTCCGATCAGCTTGCCGGCTGGATTCAGGCAGTGCACTCCATCTGCTGCAGAGCACCATAAGTTTCCCGCGCTATCGAGGCGAAATCCATCGTACAGCCCCTGCTCGCAGACAGAAAATACTTCACTGGATACGAGTTCTGACTGATTGACAGAAAACTTTCGAATATGCCTGGGGCCATTGTCTATATGGCTTGCTCCAGTATCACTGACATACAAAAACCGCTCATCTGCTGAAAATGCTAGACCATTGGGTTGCACTAAATCGGTTGCCACGGCAGCTAAATCCCCTGTATCAGGGCAGATGCGGTATAAATAACAAGCGCCTATTTCAGAGTCTGCTTGTATACCTTCGTAATTGCTGTCGATGCCGTAACTGGGATCGCTGAACCAAATAGCGCCGTCCCCAGAAACCACCACATCATTGGGTGAGTTTAAACGCTTGCCCTGATAGTGACTGGCTAGCACAGTGGTACTGCCGTCGTATTCAATACGTATCACTGATCTGGACAAATGCCGACAGGAAACGAGCCGTCCCTGTCTGTCCCGGGTATTGCCGTTGCTATTATCGCTGCTGTGATCCCAAATGCTACACAGCTCGGTGCGCTCATCAAAGCGCATCATACGGTTATTGGGGATGTCGGAAAAAAGTAACTGACCGCTATCGGCAAAGTAGACCGGACCCTCGGTCCAGCGTCCGTCACCCCACAAGTGCTGTAGCTGCGTGTTAGGGATGCAGAGTTTGGCAAATTGTTGATCAATGATCTGAATGTGCGGGCCGAGCATTGCACTAATATGATCCATAGACAGTTACCACAAGTTAATTAAAGTGCCAGTACTGATAAAGCCTGCTTTCAGGACGCTATCAGCACTGACATGTTACCGCAAGTTTAAGCAGTCTCTCAGTTTATTGCCGTGGTGGTCCAGCGGTTATTAACCAAACGCATAATTGAGTTGGGGTTGGCATTTTTCAGCTCAGCAGGCAACAGCGCATCCGGAGTATTTTGATAGCACAATGGGCGGGTAAAGCGCTCTATGGCTCTAGTGCCTACAGAGGTGCTTTGGCCTGCGGTACTACTTGGGTAAGGGCCTCCGTGAGACATTGCCGAACTTAATTCAACCCCCGTTCCGTAGCCATCAAACAATATTCTGCCAATGCGCTGTTGTAAGATCGGCAACAGTTGTCCCGCTAAATTTTGATCTTCTTCATCGGCAAATAATGCTGCAGTAAGATGTCCGCCGAGGCTGTTAGCAACCGCTAATAACTGTGCACTGTCTTCACAGCAGACCACTAGAGTGGCCGGACCAAATACTTCCTCTTCCAGTTCAGCTTGTTTTAAGTAGTCGCTGGCATCGACACTGAACAGCTGGACTTGTGCCTGGCTGGCTTCACTGTCTGCACTTTCACCACAGGCAATTTGTTTAAGACTAGGCATAGCTGCGCGCTGTTCACAGGCTTGTTGATAGCTGTTACAAATGCCGGTTGTGAGCATAGTAGCGGCGGCTAAGGTCGGGGTTTTCTCGGCAAGAGAGGCCAGTAGCCGCTCCAGTGCGTTTCCTTTAACGGCAATTAATATGCCTGGGCTGGTACAAAATTGCCCCACTCCCATGGTCAGTGCGCCGATAAATGAAGCGGCTATTTGCTCTGCTTTCTGTGCCAGTGATTGTGGCAGTAAAAATACCGGGTTGGTAGAGCCTAATTCACCGTAAAAAGGGATAGGTTCACGTCGGCCAACAGCCAGATCATAGAGGGCCCGTCCACCGCTAATAGAACCGGTAAACCCTACCGCTTTTACTTGCGCGGCGGTGACTAAGGTAGCCCCAACTGTGCGTCCGCCGCCATGCAGCATGGCAAACACTCCCCTGGGTAAATCACACTGCTCAATCGCCGCTAAGATGGCTGAGGCGACTAATTCAGAAGTTCCAGGGTGCGCGCTGTGGGTTTTGACAATCACCGGGCAGCCGGCTGCCAGTGCTGATGCCGTGTCTCCACCTGCGACCGAAAACGCTAGTGGGAAGTTACTGGCAGCAAAGACTACCACGGGGCCCAGCGGCACTTGAGTGAGTCGAATATCAGGTTTGGGTAGCGGCTGTCGATCCGCTTGCGCCAGATCGATAACCGGGCGTTTCCAGTCGCCTTTGTCCAGTAGCTGAGCAAACATATTCAGTTGGCCTATGGTTCTTCCCAGCTCGCCGTTGATACGCATTTCCCCCAGGGCGGTTTCCCAAGTGGCTCGTAGTACTATTTCTGGGCGTATTTTCTCAAGCTGCGTGGCGATAGTGCGCAGGAAATTGGCTTTCTGTAGGTCGCTATATTGGCTATACAGATCAAATGCTTGAGCAGCTGCTGTGGCTGCCGCTTGCGCTTGAGCGCTGTCGGCATTGTAGAAAGTCTCGCTGGATTTTTGCAAGGTGGTGGGGTTGCTGGCATTAAAACCAGCACCTGCTCCCAATAGCCACTCCCCTTTGATTAAAACCTTTCCTGATATCTGCATGTCTGTTTCCTCAGCTGAATAATGATTGGCCCCATCATAGGCAGTAATTTTAATGGCGACAAAAGAGTTCTTTTCAGTCTACAGTTGAGCGTTTGCTCATGTATACTGTGCTGGCCATTAATTGCAGGATCAGAGCATGTCACTTCCCTCATTAAACAGTCTGCGTACTTTTGAAAGTGCAGCGAGACTCAAGAGTTTTTCGCTGGCCTCCGCTGAGCTCTTTGTTTCCCCCTCTGCAGTCAGCCATCAAATTCGCCAGTTAGAATCGCGTCTGGGGGTGGCGTTATTTGTGCGACTAGATCGCCAAGTTGTGTTGAGCGCAGCGGGGCAGCGATATTATCCACAAGTAAAATTAGGCATAGATACCTTGCTCAAGGCTAGCAGGGAATTAACAGAGGGGGCAGCTGACGCTATGCAGGAAATTAAAATGTCCGTAGTGCCTTTTTTTGCCACCCGTTGGCTGCTGCCAAAGTTGTCTGGTTTTAGAAAGTTACAGCCAAATTTGCAATTGAAAGTACAGACCAGTACGAGTGCCTCTGATTTTAATAAACAAGAATTTGATTTGGTGATTCGCCGGGGAATCGGTCCCTGGAAAGGAATGGTGGCTAAAAGGTTGTGCCGCGAGCGCTTAGTGGCCGTTTGTCAGCCAAAAATGTACTTAGATATTCAGCAAGTGTCTGACATTTTAGATCAACCCCTGCTTTTCAATGCCAAAGTGATGAGCGAGTGGCGAGAGTGGTTTGTATCCCAGCAGCTGGACTTTA
This sequence comes from 'Osedax' symbiont bacterium Rs2_46_30_T18, assembly GCA_002163025.1. Taxonomy (GTDB): domain Bacteria; phylum Pseudomonadota; class Gammaproteobacteria; order Pseudomonadales; family Balneatricaceae; genus Rs1. The sequence goes on along the minus strand of MABF01000353.1, from coordinate 39,184 downwards.
ACGATCCAGTGGTCTCCTTTGATTTTCAAAATACTTCTCAGATCCTCGATGCTTGCATAGCTGGAACCGGGGTGGCGCTGATTGACCCAATCCTGATCACAGAGGAGTTAGCTCAGGGAAAGTTACGGCAGATTTTTGTCGAATCAGTGCCCAGTTTGCGCGATTATTTTATTGTCTATCCGCAGCAATTCGAGCAACAGCAAAATGTTCAACTGTTTGAACAGTGGATATTTAAGCAGTTGGCATTGGATCCTCTGATGTCCGATAGATGTGGCTAGATTTAACGACTGATTTCACAGCTCTTACCAGACTCTTTAGCGCGCTAACACTTCGTTATTGACAAGATTACTGAGGCAAATGACTAGCTTTATCTGAACGAGTTGCAAAACGGTGCATTTTTTTGCTTTTTTGCAAATGAGAACTATATTCAATGCAAGACATGAAATATCACCCTAGGCACAGCTTATAGGTCACGCGGATAGAGCTATTATTCCCTTCTTCCCTGAACGTTATCCCCATTAGTATGATCAGGGTAAGTGACTGTTTATTATCTCTAAACGTGTTTCTGTTTTAACAGCGAATTTTCATAAGTTGAGTCGGTTACTATGGCGGATCTGGTATAGCCACCATATTGTTTAAAAGGCAGGTGCTCAGTTGTTAGTTCTTATAGTTGATGACGACGAAGTTGATTTTCTCAGTATTAAAAGAATCTTACTGCGGGCGTTTAGCACTGATCAGGTTGAAGTACACTGGGTCAAAGATCCAGAGGCAATAGATTTAGTGGCACAGTTACAGCGCTATGATATTTGTTTTATCGATCAAAATATAGGCCATCTCTCAGGCATAGATATTATTCGCCAGGTCACCTCGCGTGGCAACATTACCCCACTGATATTACTCACCGGTGTCGACGATCCGCGCATTGATACTAAAGCTTGTGAGTATGGAGCCAGTGACTACTTGATTAAAGACCAGCTGACTGCACAGCTGTTAAACCGAGTAGTACGCTTTTCTTTAGCCAAGAAAGATCACGCAAAAAAACTCACTAAGTTGGCATACACCGACAGCTTAACCGGACTGGCTAATCGTGGAAAATTCGATCAGGAACTCGCGTTCTCGCTGGCAACGGCCAATCGCACTGGAAATTACCTGGCACTGTTATTGATTGATTTAGATAATTTCAAAGTTATTAATGATCGCTACGGTCGTCCAGCCGGAGATGCGGTACTGGTTGAACTGGCCGAGCGGCTGCAGCTGGCGGTGCGTAAATCTGATATTGTTGCGCGTTTGGGAGGCGATGAATTTGCGGTTGTGTTTAATTGTTATAAGCACTCGCAAGATATCTCAGAGCTAAAAGATAAAGTGTTGGCTGTGTTTGAACAGCCGATTATGTTCGGGTATCAACCTTTGTATTGCCAGGCATCGATTGGCGTTTCGGTTGTTACTCCCGGGCAAATTAGCGAGAGTATAGAGGAGGTATTGCGCGAGGCGGACAACGCACTGTATCAAATCAAACACAAAGGCAGAAATGCTTGCCTGTTTTTTAATCCAAAAATGAAGGATAGCTTAGCGAAAGCTGCAGAACTGGAGCGAGCGCTGAGCTGTGCTATTGCCAATAACGAGCTGTATCTTAACTATCAGCCGAAAGTATCAGTCGCCGATCACAGCGTTTGTGGGGTAGAAGTGCTTTTGAGGTGGCGTACCGGTTCTGGCGAGCGCATTGGCCCGGATGTTTTTATTCCGATCGCCGAGCGCTCACGCTGCATCTTGGAGATTGGTCGCTGGGTTATTGAGCAGAGTTGCCTGCAGTTACGCACTTGGCTTGATCAAGATTTAAGCATAGTGCCAGTCGCCATTAATATCTCTCCTCTACAAATAGAAGAACCAGGTTTTACCGAGCATATCATTAATACTTTGGCTCAATACAATATCGCACCAGAACTACTCGAGTTAGAAATTACTGAAACAGCCCTGATGGAGAATATCTCGCAAGTGACAGATGCACTGGCCCAGCTGTCGGACATTGGCTGTCGCTGGTCTATTGATGACTTCGGTACTGGTTACTCTTCACTGAGCAGGCTCAATGACCTGCCGATAGACAAGATTAAAATAGATCGTTCATTTGTTGAGAATATAGAAACCTCCGATTCCTGTAAAAAAATCTGCAATATCATTATCTCGCTGGCCAATACCTTAGATTTAACGGTAGTAGTAGAGGGCATTGAAGCTGAATCGCAGATATTGCTGCTACCGCTGTCCAAGCGTGATGAACTTCAAGGGTTTCATTTTTCCCGGCCTCTGTCTGCACAGGACTTAATTACTTATTTGGGATCACGTAAAAAAATTCCCCGCGCCTCGGGTTAGTGGAAGCTGCTGTACGGGATAGATAGTTGCGTTAAAAGGATAAAAATAAAATGCAAGAAAGGTTCTATATCACATCATTGATCACGCTGTTAGTAGGTTTAGTCACTGCGCTGCTGCTGTTTCTGTTTGTCAGTAACAGTCTTAAAATAGAGCAGAGAGATACCTTTCATCAGCAGGCAAATAACTATTTTCAAAGTGTCGAAGCGAGCTTGCAGGCCAGCCGTGAATTGCTGGTTTCACTAAAGAGCTTTATCCACAGCAGCGAAAATTTAAACCGCGAAAGCTTTGAGCATTTTGCTGCGTCGCTACTAAAAGATCGCGATAACATACAGGCCTTGCAGTGGGTTCCCAGTGTAGGACACGACCGACGAAAAGATTTTGAGATGCAGGCCACAGGCCAGGGATTTGGCAATTATCAAATAGTCCAGGGCCAGAGCGGATCCATAACGGTCTCTGCATTTCGCCCACAATACTACCCGGTGTATTATATCTACCCTGTACGAGGCAACGAGTTGAGTCTAGGTTATAACTTAGGCTCGCATCCAGCGACTCTTAGCGCCTTGCAAAATGCCAGAGATACCGGACAAGCGGTGATGACAGCGGGGGTCAAATTGGCTCAACAGCAGACCAGCGTATGGATATACTACCCTGTATATTCAGGTAAATCAGATCCAACAGCGATAGCTGAGCGGCGGCGGAAATTGTTGGGTTTCGCGACCATAGTGTTGCGGTTGGCTGACTTAATTGCACCTGCTAGCGCTAAAGTGGCAACAGCATCAGACATACAGATCATTGATTTGGCAGATCAACAATTGTTGTACGGGGTGGATGCAGTACCGGTGCAGGGCGAACAACACTATCAGACCACTATTTCTTTTGCGCAGCGCAGTTGGCTGCTAACTCTGCAGCCGCGCAACGCAGTGCGATACTCATATTTTATCCCTGGGATAACGGCCTTTGGCGCCCTGATTATTTCAATACTGGCCGGTCTGCAATTTTACCAACTCAATCGGGCACATTATAAAATCTCCCTGGAAGTTGCAAGCCAAACCCGTGCTTTAAAGCTCAGTGAGCAGCGTTTTGCACTGGCAGTACAAGGGGCAAGTGTCGGTATCTGGGACTGGCGAGATATCGGCAAATCACAGTTGTACTGGTCGCCTCAGTTTTATCATTTGCTCGGTTATCGGGATGCTGAGATAGAGTCGAATATCGAGCAGTTTATCGACATGTTACACCCGGATGATCGCAGTCGCAGTGAACGTTTATTAGCACTGCATTTTAATCAGAATACCCGCTACCAGATAGAGTATAGGATGCGCCATAAAAGCGGAGCATACCTCTGGTTTCTCGGCAGCGGCCAGGCCTGCTGGGATGAGCAGGGAAAAGCACAGCGGATGGTTGGCTCTATCCAAAAAATTGACCAGCGGAAAAAGGCTGAAATTGAAAGTCAAACTTACGCTGCAGACCTGCAGCGCTCCAACGAAGATTTAGAACAGTTCGCCTATGTTGCCTCTCACGACTTAAAAGCCCCACTGCGTGCCATAGGAAATTTGGCACTGTGGATAGAGGAAAATATAAAAGAGCATTTAGATGATGAGAGTGCTAATTATATGCAGTTGCTAAAAGGCCGTGTAGCGAGGTTGGAAGATATGTTAGCGGGACTGTTACAGTATTCCAGAGCCGGCACTAATGCCTCGCAGTTAGAGTTAACAGATTTGAACCTGATGGTTGCGAATATTGTTGATTTACTGGCTGCAAGGCAACAGGGATTTGCGGTGAATTTTAACTTGCCAAGTATTGAAGTTCAGCAAGGGCTGCTCAATCAGGTACTGCACAACCTGATTGGCAACGCGATCAAGCACCATCACCTGAATGCCGGTGAGATTCAAATCAGCTATAGGATGCTGTCCAATGAGCACATTTTCAGCGTGCGTGACAATGGCCCAGGCATTGATCCTTCAATGTCTGATAAAGTCTTTCAAATGTTTAAAACGTTGAAGCCCAGAGATGAAATTGAAGGCAGTGGCATGGGGCTGGCAGTAGTAAAAAAACTGATCGAGCGCAATGGCGGTAGAGTCTGGTTAGAATCGACTGTTCAACAGCCGGGCTGTTGTATAAAATTTTCGCTGCCGATCCCGGTCGCGGCGGTCGCTTAAAAGCCAATTTTCAGCATTGCGCGAGCAGCTGGAACATTAGTACCGATCAGCTTGCCGTCTCTTGGCGCAGCAGCTTGATTTCCTTGGTATTCCCAGAGCTATCTATCTTGGATAGCGCATTGAATCTCCCCCAGTGACAGTCAAACTGCAAAATATAGCCATCGGTGGTGAAAAGCCCGCTTTTCTTCTCAGAGGTTAAGGGCATGTTGAATGATGAGCAATGCCGTGATTTTATTAAATTGCCAGCAAGCTTTGAGTAGTCTTGCCAGCGCAAACTTAAGTGTTATGACCACCAGAAAGTGCTTGCAACACAGCAAACCATTGTTGCTGTGCTGCTTATTTGCGCACCGGCTTTTATTCTAAGGGGCTAGAAGTATGTTAAACGATGAGCAACGCCGTGATTTTATTAAATACGCACTGTTGGGTTTAAGTTGCCTCGCCAGCCCAAGCTTGAGCGCTATAGCCGCCAATAAAGGACGCTTAGCAGGGCAGACAGTTATCGTTATAGGGGCGGGGGTTTCCGGTTTGTCTGCCGCGCAACAGCTTGTTAGTGCCGGTGCACAAGTAGTAGTGCTAGAGGCAAAAAATCGAATTGGCGGTCGTTTGTGGACGGACCGCAGTTTAGGTATTCCCTTTGAAATGGGCGCTGGCTGGCTACACGGACCAGTGGCCAACCCAATTACACAGCTGGCAGAACAAGTTTCTGCCCAACGCTTCGTCACTGATGACGAAAGCTTGATCGTCTACACCAGTGACGGTCAACAAATCAGTGCTGAGCAATTACAGCAGGGGTGGTTGGACTTTGAACAGCTGTTAAGTGCTGTTGAGCAGCGTTTGGCCGAGCTCGATGAAGATATTTCGCTGGCGCAGGCACTACGTGAGTTGCCAGATAGCACAGCAAAGTCGGCATTGATGAAATGGGCGTTAAGTGCCTTTAGTGAATTTGACAGCGGCGCAGGCATCAACCTCTTATCAGCCTATTATTTTGACCAAGACCTGGCTTTTAAGGGGGCTGATCAAGTCTTTCCCAATGGTTACGATGCTATATTACAGCCGCTGGCAAATGCTCTAGATATAAAGCTAGAGCAAAATGTGCAGAGCATCAGTTATAGCGATGCTGCGGTGCAAGTCACTACAGATCGGGCAAACTTTGAAGCAGATTATGTGATTGTTACATTGCCACTGGGGGTGCTAAAAAGCGCTAGTGTCAATTTCATTCCACCACTACCCGAGCGCCAGCAGCAGTTAATCGATAAGCTCGGTATGGGTAATGTGACTAAAGTGGGGCTGCTCTATGAGCACTGTTTTTGGCCTCCAGATACCCAGTATTTTGGTTACATGTCTAAGACCGATGGCCAGTTTCCCTATTTTATGAATAGCAAAACTTTTTCTGCCGGGCATTTATTAGTCGGTATTTGTGTGGGGGATTACGCCTGGGAAATAGAGCGCAAAATTGATGCCCAAATAAGCCGAGAAGTTACTGCAATACTGCGGCAGATGTTCGGTAATAAAGTGCCACCGCCAAAACAGATCATCGTCAGTCGCTGGTCAGTTGACCCCTGCAGCTATGGTTCTTATTCCTATAGCTCAGTTGGTAGTGCCCCTGAGGATTTTAACTTATTCGGCCAAGTGTTGGATAAAAGACTGCTGTTTGCCGGTGAGCATACTTTGTTTGACTATCACGGTACTGTGCATGGAGCCTATCTCTCGGGAATAACGGCTGTTAAGCGTCTGATTGCGTTAGTGAAGTCCCATTAAATGCACTGTACTATTACACTGTGCCAAGAGGACTTAATTGCCGATTAAGTCTATAGCACTTAAACGAGAGTAAATGCATTGAACTTAACCCGTAAAAAACTTGGATCGATTCTTATAGCAATTGTTACAGTGTTTGCAGTTATTCTGGTCATGCAGCAACAGCCTATTGTTCAAGATTCAAGCTATCATCAGTTTTCCGACCAGCGTTTACTGTTGGGTATGGCAAACTTCTTTAATGTATTTTCTAACCTGGCATTCGTGCTTGTCGCTATTTATGGGATAGTGACTTTGTATCCATTTACTCCCAGCCGCTATCTGTTTGAAATCCGTTACTTGTATTTGCTGTTTTATATCGCTGTGGCTTTGGTGGCCCTGGGTTCTGGCTATTATCACCTGCAGCCAGATAATCAATCGCTGTTTTGGGATCGGCTACCGATGACTATGGCATTTATGCTGTTGTTTGCAGTGATAGTGGCTGAGTATGTATCTATTCGACTGGCAAAATTTATCTGCTGGCCACTGTTAGCGATTGGCGCATTCTCAGTACTGTACTGGCAGTACAGCGAAATTAATGGAATCTCGGATCTGCGTATATATGTATTGGTACAATTCCTGCCTATGCTAATTATCCCTATTATATTAGTATTTTTCACTAAAAAACGATCGGCTACTCTGGGCTATTGGCAACTGCTGGTTGCTTATCTGTTGGCCAAACTATGTGAATACTTCGATCAAGAAATATATACTCTGTTAGGCGCTATCAGTGGACACTCTCTGAAACATCTACTGGCAGCGGCGGGTATAGGCTTGCTAATCAGAGCCTACCAACACAGAGAGTTAAACGCAGCGGGCGAGCGTTAAAGCGCGTTGCAAAATATTGACTTTTTCATCATCGTAAAAAGAGTAAAGATGCGTTTAGACAAGTTTATCTGTAAAAGTACCGAGTATAATAGAAGTCAGGCCAGGGCGCTGATTGAGGCGGGAGAAGTGGTAGTTAACAGCCTGAAAATTGTCGACCCTGCGCAACAAGTACATGAAAATAACAGCATCGTTCTCAATGGCCGGGACTTAGTCGCCCGTCCATCACGTTATATAATGTTGCACAAACCGGCCGATAGTATTTGCTCGAATGTCGATGAGGGGTATCCGTCGATTTTCAACTATATAGATGTGCCGGCAATGGACGATTTACATATTGTTGGTCGCCTGGATACAGATACTACAGGGCTGGTTTTAGTCACTGATGATGGGCGCTGGTCATTTAATATTATTAGTCCGCAGCAGCAGTGTGAAAAAGTATATTTAGTGGGGCTGCGCAATCCCATAGCAGCGGATGCAGCAGAGAAATTTAGTACAGGAGTGCTATTGCAAGGTGAAAAAACACCGACACTGCCGGCAAAACTTGAGGTTATCAATCCCACGCAAGTGCGTTTAACTATTACTCAGGGCAAGTATCATCAGGTAAAGCGGATGTTCGCCGCAATAGGTAATAAAGTCGTTAAACTTCACCGGGAAAAAATAGGCAGCTTAGCATTAAATTTGGATGAGAGTGCCTGGCGCTACCTAACTGCAGCAGAGATTGCTAGTTTTAATTCCTAGAGAATTAGTTTAATAGAAAAACATTAGCGGCCAGGGTATTCCCGCACTGGCGGCATTTGTTCAGCACAGTACTGCTAGAGCCCTGACAACTAGTGATTCAGCGCAGTCAGGATTACGGCTGACTCTACTGTCCCCGTCGCTGTTGGCGGCCGTGGTCTGGCTGGGGATTGGATTATAGCACTGTCGGCGCAATTGAATAAGTTGCGCACTTAAGCCGTTGTAGAAGCGCAGCAAAATATAGCAGCGTTTATTGCTCTGCCAGCTCGCTCATACGCTCCAGTCGATCGTTCTCTTCAGTAATAATTGCCTTGATCTCGTCCATCACAGAGTCTACATCGGCACTGTGGTTATCTAATTGGAAATTGCCGCTTAATACAGTGTCTGTATTGAGCTTGCCGTTTTCATACAGGGACCACATCTCCTGCGCATAATGGCTGTCCAAAATTTGCGGGGCGAACAGTCCAAAATAATTGGTCATATTGGCCACATCGCGAAGCAACATTGATTTTGCGTGGTTATTAGCAGCGGCATCCACCGCTTGCGGCAAGTCAATGATTACCGGGCCGTACTGATCCATTAACACGTTAAATTCTGATAAATCACCGTGTATTATGCCGGCGCACAACATACGCATCACATAAGTCATCATTAAACTGTGATCTTCAAGGGCCTGTTGCTCCGACATAGTGACATCACCGAGACGCGGTGCCACATCACCTTCGCCATCAACGATAAGTTCCATCAACAACACGCCATCCAGGCAGCCATAAGTTTCAGGCACCCGAACTTGCGCTGCAGCCACTTTGGCCAGCGCGTCTATTTCAGCATTTTGCCAGCTGGCTTCCTGCTGTTTGCGACCGTATTTGGAGCCTTTTTCCATGGCTCGACCGCGGCGGCTATTGCGAACTTTACGACCTTCCTGATAGGTGACGGCTTTTTTGAAGCTGCGCTGGGCAGCTTCTTTATAAACTTTGGCGCAGCGAACTACACCGTTACAGCGAACGACGTAAACATCGGCCTCTTTGCCACTCATTAATCGGGAGATCACTTCATCGACTAAACCATCGTCGACCAATGGTTGGATGCGTTTTGGAATTTTCATGGCGCCCTTATACTTTATCTGAGCTGAGGATGCAAATTCAAAGGCCGATTTGGATAAGTTTTGCAGCGAAAATACTGTAGCAATTCTGGCAAATATATAGGGACTTAAGCCGTGCTGCCAGCTGAGAAAAATGTGGTGAAGATAGCGGTCTTATATGCTGCTCCTTAAGAAAACACTAGTGATAGTGTAAGATGTTGGCAAGTGAAATAGCTACTCTATTGCGCGGTTAATCAGATGTACGAGAAATTATTTATTCAGGGGAGAACTGATATTGGACGTTAATAAATTATTCAGACGAATTTTCACTGTACTGGTATTATTAGTACTCAGTGCTTGCAGCTCTGAACAGTCATGGTTAAAACCGACAGGAAGTGCGGCTGGGGTGCCAAAAGATCAAAATTTAGCGTTTGAGCAATATGTCAGCGACAGTCGTAGCAACATTGAGCAAGTGTTGGAAAAATTTCGTTTCGCCAACTCGCAGTCTCCTTATGTCGGCGATTACAATGCGCAACAAGTAGCAAAGATGCGCGGGCCTTTTCAAATACCTGACTCTGAACAAAACCTTTGTAAGGACCAAAGTAGTGGTGCGGGAAAAGGCTTTTTGCTCATTCACGGTTTAACCGACTCCCCATATTTACTTAAAGGCATGGCGCAATCGTTGCATCAGGCATACCCTTGTTCTCTGGTGAGGGCCGTGCTGCTACCAGGACACGGCACAGTGGTGGGGGATTCCCTGCAGATGAAATACCAGGACTGGCAGGCAATCACCGACTATGGAGTGCACAGTTTTCAGCGTATGCAAAGCATTGACGAGCTGTACGTGGTTGGGTTTTCAACCGGTACCGCTCTGGCGATCAAACATCTTCAGCAGGGCAATAGTGACAAAATTAAGGGTATGATCTTGCTCTCAACCGCGGTCAAAGCAAAAAGTGACTTAGCTTGGATGGCGGGGTATGTAAATCTGTTTAAAGACTGGATAGGCGTTAACCAAGAGCGTGATGCGGCTCGCTACTCGTCTTTTTCTAGCAATGCCGGTGCGCAATTTTATCAGTTGACTAAAGATTTAATGAGCCCTAAATACCAATTTGATATTCCAGTGCTGATGGCCGTCAGTGCCGATGATGCCACTATTGATCCCGAGGCCGCCCGAGAGTTCTTCTGTAAATACAGCACTAGCCAGCGCAAGCATTTAATTTGGTATCGCGGCTATGCAGATAAGCCAACGGCGAATTGTACCGGGGTTTACGAGGTTGAGCAGGGGGAACTGCAGCAGAGTTTTGCCGGAAGCAGCTATAAATATGCCAATACAGCGCATACTGGGATCTCGGTCGATCCCGCCGACAACCACTACGGAGTCGCCGGAGTCTATCGCGACTGTAAAGCCTACGAAGCAGATGGCGAGAAGCAGTGGCAGTCCTGTATGCAAGACACTGACAGTAGTATCTTCGGTGAGAAAAATATTGCACAGATGGATACTGTGTTGGCTGGTGGCTACTGGCGCAGAGGAACGTTTAACCGCCAATACCAGCAATTGATGCAAAGTATCGTTTGTTTTGCCGATCAAGGCTGTAATTTAAATGAAATACTGAGATAACCCATAGAGTATGCTGCACAAATAATTATTATAAAAATTGCTAGCTGCTATTAAAGCAGCAGTGAAAAAACCAGAAGCCAGGAATTCACTGGACTTATTGCAAATGACAGGCGGGAAATATTTTGAAAATTCGTTTTATCGGGTTGCTGATCCTTATCAGCACTTCATTGATACCACTGTATTGGTATTTACCATTGATGGCTGATTACTCAAACTCAGCCATATTGTCACAGTATATAGGCAGTCTGGCGTTAATTTTGATGGCATTTTCGCAGTTGTTTGCCACGCGTATGCCGGGGCTAGAAAGCCTATTTGGCGGTTTAGATCGTATCTACGTGATTCACAAGTGGATAGGCATCATCGCCATGGCGGCAATTTTAATGCACGACACTGTGGATGCAGAAATCGATGAACTGGGGCCGGAGACCTGGCTGGTAGATTTAGCCGAGACACTGGGTGAATTCAGCTTGTACGCAGTACTGATATTAGTGGTGATTTCTCTGGCCACTGTGATCCCCTATCCGCTGTGGCGCTTCAGTCACAAGTTTATGGGGGCGCTGTTTGCACTGTCCAGTTTCCATTATGTGTTTATGCTTAAGCCTTTTGCACTTTTGGAGCCCCTGGGAATGTATATTTTGCTCTTCTGTGTGCTTGGGTTGATCTGTTATGTGATAACACTACTGCCTTTCAGGGTACTGGCGGGGCGTCATAATTATCGGGTAACGGCTATCGATAATAATGCCGGGGCCACGAGTATGACGCTGCAGCCCACCGCTAAGGGGCTGCGGCATAAAGCCGGGCAATTCTGTTTCATTGGGGTGCAAAAGTCTGGCATGACCGAGAGCCACCCCTTTAGCGTCAGCTGCGCACCCAGAAATAGCCGGGAGCTACGCTTCACTATCAAAGCACTGGGGGACTATTCGGCGAAATTAGGTACGCGGGTGCAGCTAGGTGATCAAGTACAAGTCAGCAGGGCTTACGGTCACTTTCAGGCCCGGGTAAATAGCGATCCGCAGATATGGATTGCCTGCGGAATAGGCATAACTCCCTTTGTCGCATGGCTGGAACAGGGGACGACTGCAGAAGTTGTGTTTTACTACAGTTATAAGGGCCAGCAACAAGCGCCGCATTTACAGCAAGTGCAGCAGCTGTGTGATAGCAGCGATAATATTAAACTTGTGTTAGTTGATACCAGTATTCGCAACAGGCTAAACAGTGCAGAGATTGCCGATCAGGCGACAATGTTGGCGTCTTCGCGTGTTTATTACTGCGGCCCGAAGAAGATGCGTGAGAATTTACAACAGGGCTTAAATAGCGCTGGCTTGCGGTATAGCCGCTTCCATTTTGAGGAGTTTGAACTGCGTTCAAGTGTTGATTTGAGGCCGATCTTGGCGGTTGCTGGCAAGCTGTTTGGCTTTTTTAGCCAAGTGTTAAAGCAGCGCCGGGAAAAGTGATGATTAGTCTGCGTGCATTTGCGGTTGCTTCTGAGCACTGAGCCAGTATCCTTGAGTATTTTTTTATAGGGTCTGTAAATGCCTGAACTACCTGAAGTCGAAACCACTTGCCGAGGAATTGAGCCGCATATCAAGGGGATTGTGGTGCGCTCCATAACCGTCAGGCAGCCGCAGTTGCGTTGGCTGATACCGGATCAGATAAGTAGCAGCGTGCCAGGTCAAAGATTGCTGGAGGTGCAGCGCCGGGCTAAGTACATTCTATTAAAGTTTAGCCGCGGCGATATTATTATCCACTTAGGCATGTCGGGAAGCTTGCGAGTACTCAGCACAGGACAGCTGCCGGCTAAACATGATCACTTTGATATCAGCTTTTGCAATGGTGTTGTTTTAAGGCTGACCGATCCGCGTCGCTTTGGTGCGGTACTGTGGCAAGGGGTTGATCAGCCGCATAAGTTATTGCAGAATTTAGGCCCAGAACCTCTTACTGAAACCTTTACAGCTAAGACTTTTATAACAGCAGCGAAAGGGCGTAAAGTTTCGGTAAAACAGTTCGTTATGGATAACAAAGTGGTTGTGGGTGTCGGTAACATCTATGCCGCAGAGGCTTTGTTTGCCGCGGCGATACACCCGCAAACCCCGGTCAATCAAGTGTCTGCGGATAAGTTTAATAAACTAGTAGCTGCGATAAAGTTTATCTTAGCTCAGGCAATTGAGCGCGGTGGCACAACTTTAAAAGACTTTGTTGGAGGCGATGGTAAACCGGGTTATTTTGCTCAGGAACTGCAAGTTTACGGGCGCAAAGGAGAGAGCTGCAACGCCTGCCTGAAACCACTGAAGGAAATTCGCTTAGGGCAGAGATCAACTGTCTACTGCCCTAATTGTCAGCGTTTACCCCGAATCAGAAAAAACAGCGGCAAATAGTCAGGCTATCGCACAAGTTGAGTTTGTCTGCTTAACCAATGCGGTGTTTGATCTAAGTAATTTGTACTACTGGCAAATCAAGCTTGATTGATGAGCGTATTTACATTTTGTCTTTTTCTTCTTCATCCAACTTGTCGCGCGCCTCTGCAGCTTCTTGCTCTTGCTCAATCACGGCGTTTTTAAGAATCTCCATGTGCCGATGAATGGCAAAAATCTGGCTGTCCAGCGCTTCACTTTGATTGAGGTTGTTGAGAGATTTAAGTGCGATACTAAATTTGTGAAAGGCGGCTTTCTCGCCGTGTACTTTTTGCGTATCTATAGCATCAAGTATCTCAACGTCGCAGGAAACCCGGTCATAAAAGTCTTTGGTTTGCCAGCCTAGTTCGTTGAAGGAAAACTCAGAAATTTGGTTCGACTTGCTCAACTCCGCCAACCAGCGGGTTATTTCTTTGAGTTGGCCGAGGGCGTGATGGACCTGGCCTTCGTCCTGATAAATACTCATAGAGCCTTCGGGGTGTTGCAAAGTAATGTCTCGGTTGTTGGCTTTCTCCTTGAAATTACTCAGTGAGCGGCGGGTTTCTTCAGTGTCAGCGATAGACAATAAACGGGTCATCTTGCTAATAATAAAGCGGCTGATAAATTCGTGAAGCTCTGCAGTCATAAATACGTCAGGTAATCCCTGGTATATATTCAGGGAGTTCCTGATTTGGCTCTTTAAAGACATTATCAGTAATTTACGCGCGCGTTTGCGCTCTTCAATGGTCTGGATGGTATAAGCGATGCCACCTAGTACCACTATAATGGCGAGAATTAGTAACCCTGTTTGTGTTTGGCCCATTGGTTGCTCACTTAATATCGAAAACGCTGTTGACTGGCACTGTCTGGCCGCTGCAAAATTTACTATGTTCAATAGTACCTTAAAGCACCTTTGATAACACTTGTACATTGTATTAGGTGCAACTTGGTATTAGGTGCAACTTGGCACTTGCACACAGTGAAACACTGTAATAGGTACGGTTTTATCAATCGAGCTGTGATTGCAAGGTGTACTAGAGGAAGCTGCGTTATCAGTTTGCTGTCGCTTGAGCTTGAACTGCATCCTGAATTGCATAGGTGGTGCAATAAAAAGCACTTTTAATACAAAAAATAACCAGTTTTGACTGCAGTCGACAGCAGGGGATTTATATCTAAAGTATTTTGTTAATAAATCTTGACCCCTTGTTGGTTATCGATATAAAATCTGCCCCGCATTTGAGCACTGCTGTTTAAATGCAATGTTGTCCCATTCGTCTAGTGGTCTAGGACACCGCCCTTTCACGGCGGTAACAGGGGTTCGAACCCCCTATGGGACGCCATTTTTGCGTCGATAGCTGCAAGGCTGTTAAGCAGTTGCGGGAATAGCTCAGTTGGTAGAGCGCGACCTTGCCAAGGTCGAGGTCGCCGGTTCGAACCCGGTTTCCCGCTCCAATTTTTTAAACTGGTTTTTTCCAGTTAGCAGATGTCCCATTCGTCTAGTGGTCTAGGACACCGCCCTTTCACGGCGGTAACAGGGGTTCGAACCCCCTATGGGACGCCACTTTTTGTGTTAATAGCTGTCAGGCTATTATGCATTCGCGGGAATAGCTCAGTTGGTAGAGCGCGACCTTGCCAAGGTCGAGGTCGCCGGTTCGAACCCGGTTTCCCGCTCCAATTTTTAACCGGTTTTAAACTGGTTAACATATGTCCCATTCGTCTAGTGGTCTAGGACACCGCCCTTTCACGGCGGTAACAGGGGTTCGAACCCCCTATGGGACGCCATTTTTTGTATTAATAGCTGGTCTTAGCTGTTGGTGCATATCGCGGGAATAGCTCAGTTGGTAGAGCGCGACCTTGCCAAGGTCGAGGTCGCCGGTTCGAACCCGGTTTCCCGCTCCAATATATTTGTATTGTTCATTTTCTTTTTACTCAGTTGATAAATTCAGTGTCCGGGGTCGATATCGATGCCGTTACTTGTCTGTGGCTAAAATAATTATGGCACTACAGCAATGAGGGTATTTTTAATGGCTCTGCGGCTCTGTGCTTTTGTTCTTTTTCAGTCGCCGCACGCTTCACAGGATGCTGTTTGCAAATATTAGCCTTTAATTTAAAACAGCTGTTGACATCGAACTGATAGCTCAATATTATACGCGCCTCCTCAACGAGGAATAGACGTCCCATTCGTCTAGTGGTCTAGGACACCGCCCTTTCACGGCGGTAACAGGGGTTCGAACCCCCTATGGGACGCCATTTTTATTTGTACTAATAGCTCTTAAGTTATTAATACTGATTGCGGGAATAGCTCAGTTGGTAGAGCGCGACCTTGCCAAGGTCGAGGTCGCCGGTTCGAACCCGGTTTCCCGCTCCAATATATTAACTATTGTTTTCAATATTTAATATTGTACGTCCCATTCGTCTAGTGGTCTAGGACACCGCCCTTTCACGGCGGTAACAGGGGTTCGAACCCCCTATGGGACGCCATTTTTTTCACTTTCCTATCTCTTTCAGCTCCCCATAATTTTTATCATTCATATCTCTCTCTTTTTTTGCTGCTGTAAAGCTGCTCTAATCGATCGAAAATATTATCTTTATCATTAATATCATTGGTTTTTTTGACATTTTAAACTAAAGTGATAACTCTCAATATTTTCTATTGTCATTGCTTGTGTCGCCCGGGAGTTAAATTGTTGCGTGATGAGTTAGAAAGTCAAAAATTAAGGCCTTTTTTAAGTATCCGCTGGAAGCTGTTTTTAGCCTTAACTTGCCTGATAGTATTAATTCACGGTGTCTTTGCCGGCGGCTTTTATAATTTTCAGCAGCAGGTTTACCTGCAAAATACTAAGCTACTTAAAGCCGAGCAAATAAGATCCCTCGACCAGCTATTGAATTCATCCAGTGCCAGCCTCCTAAAAGCCTTGCAGGCTCTCGCTTTAGCCCATAGTAGAGAAGAGCGAAACTCCAGTGAATTGTTACGCAGGGAAATATCTGATCACTTTCCAAAAATAGCCGTCAATCAATTGGCCAACTCGGTAAGTATATATGCCGTGGATGGATCTGTAATTGAGCGATGGGGGCAAGGGCTAGCAGTCGCTAAACAGCATGTATTGCAGTCGGTAGCAACAGCAGAGGTCAGCGCTGGAATTAATTGCCAGCAACAGTGCAGTTTGTTTGTTGTATCACCGGTGATCCTCGACGGTAAAGTACTGGCTATATTATCCATCCAGCAGTATTTAAAGCCGTTGTTGGCGCAATTTAGTGGTGAAAACCAACTAGAGATAGGCTTGTTTAAGGAATTCCCGGCAACTGATGATCTGGCTAATTGGCAGCAGCAAATTTTCAGCCTAACTCACCGCAACTTGAATATTCCGCTTCTAGTGAGGCTTTCAACCAGTGAGTCGCGGCTAGAATTTGAGCGCAACTATATGCTCTCTGCTTTTGATAATCGCTATGCAGTTAGTTTCGAAAACCCGCCTTCACAACTCAATCACCCGGTTAAATGGCTCTTTATCCAAGAAGTTACTCATAGGGCGAAACAGTTTGACCAGGCTATTAGCAGCATTTTTTTCTGGGGCCTGGTCTCTCTAGTGACAAGTTTACTACTGCTGTACATCATCGTTAATCGTATTTCCCATCAATTACCAAGAATTTTAGCGATGTCTCAGGCTATAGGTCTGGAAGAGGAAGTCACAGGCAGTGTTAAGCAGATGGGCGACCGGCGAATCTTAGACGATGAGTTGCAACAATACGATCGCCAGTTGGCTAAGATTAGTCACAAAATGGACGTATTGCGGCAGGCTGAATCGAACAATGCCATTAAATTACAGTCTATGGTGCGTGAATTAAATCAGACAAAGAACTTTATTGATCGACTACTCAACGACGAGCAGACCATTATATTAGTACAAAAACTCGGTGGGGAAATTATCGCGCTAAACCAACCTGGCTGTAAATTGTTCGAAATAGACAATTTTTCCGGGTTAACCTACGCGGAAATTTTCTGTTCTGACTTGCTTGAAGAAGATGGCCTGGCAGCACTCAACTATTTATATCTAGGTGGAGAGACTCTCGTTAAAGCCGAGGCGCAGTGGCGCAACTCGAAAGGGGATGTGTTTGTGCTTTTGTGGGTGCATGCACTGCTGTCTGTTCCCGGCACAATAGATCCGGTAATTTTGTCCATATGTGTTGATATCACGGCGCAGCGTAAGGCTGAGGATCGATTGGAGTGGTTGGCATTTAATGATCCGAGCTTGATCAACTACAACAAACAAGTATTTTTGGAATACCTACCTTTTGCAATTTCCCGTTCACTGGAAAGATATAAAATATTGGCGTTGCTCTACTGTGAAGTGACAGGGCTACCTAAGTATATTGGCGCAGAAAATTTGGATTTAAATAGCCAGATAATTAAAAGTCTCAGTGAGCGCATGTCGGATTGTCTGCGCCAGTACGATATGCTGACGCAGTTAAGCGATGACCACTTTGTGATTATTCTCGAGGGGCTGAGTGACATCTCTGACGCAGAAATAGTCACTGACAAAATCATTTCAAGGTTTCAGCAAAGTGTTAATGTTTCGGGTAAGGAATATTTTCTGGATGTTACTATCGGCGCTAGTTATGCGCCGGAGCATACCGAGAGCGTACCAGAGTTATTAAGAAATGCTGAAATGGCAATGTTTCAGGCGAAGCGCAAAGATATCAATTTCTCCTCTGCTGTGATTGGCGAAAGTCCATAAAGTAAAATACAGAGCCGGCCTGTATAGATCCTGTAGGTATTGTCTATATGTATAGCTACAAGTACGCCGGACTTTGTTGTATCTGCTTTAGTGTACTAAATTAAAGATCTTAGCCCGCTCAGTGGCGTAGTTGAATTCCTCAGCTGCGGATTCAGCCTCATAGCGTAATTCATCTAAACGCTGAAACTGTTCTATCTCTTCATCTGGCATATAGTGCAGGCAATCCCCAGAGAAGAACCACAGCAGGTCTCTAGGCAAAAGCGGGGTTAACTCTGAATAAGCGCGAATCCAGCTGATACAAAGTACTTGGCCATTTTCGATATAGCCCTCTGAAAAGTTTTTGCAATGCTCAATCAAGCTCAGATAAGAATCTAAAAATTCTTGTTCCTGCAGGGGTAAATCTTCGACGTTAAAGGGGTAGCGGCAAATTAATTGGTTGTAAGTTTGCTCTAAGAGCTGAATGTGAAAACTGTGATATTGGTTCATGACAAAACTCAGATAAATAAATTGCAGCTATTTTAACGTCTAACCTAAATGGATGCACTAAGGATTCAAAGTGCACTTGAAAAATCCGGGTATGCCCCAAAATAGCTTGAACTTGTGTCTATATTCGTATAAATCCAATACTGAGCAAGAATCTCAGCTGTTAAGGGGCATGCGCTCCTTAACCTGTATGGCTGTAGAGTCCGCGAATATCACTTGCAAAATAACTAATAATCAGGGGCTGGTGAATGAGTGCGGCACTATCAATACAACAATTATCTAAAACTTATGGCAATGGCTTTGTCGCATTAAAGAACATTTCTTTTGAAGTGCAGCAGGGAGATTTTTTTGCTTTGCTAGGGCCAAATGGCGCCGGGAAATCCACCACCTTAGGAATAGTCTCGTCACTGGTGAATGCCACTTCAGGATCAGTTGAAATTTTTGGCCACGATTTGGCTAAAGATATGACCTCAGCAAAACAATATTTAGGGGTAGTGCCACAAGAATTTAACTTCAATGCATTTGAGACGGTTTATAATATTGTTCGCACTCAAGCGGGGTTTTATGGCATGCCCGGCGCCCTGGCGGATCAACGCTCAAAACACTATTTAACCGAGCTAGGTCTCTGGGACAAACGGGATACCCCAGCGAGAATGCTCTCAGGTGGGATGAAGCGGCGCTTGATGATTGCCAGAGCGCTGGTACATGAGCCCAAACTGCTGATTTTAGATGAGCCAACAGCCGGGGTTGACATCGAAATGCGTCGTTCTATGTGGGATTTCCTGCAGCAGATAAACGCTGCGGGCACCACTATTATCTTAACGACCCACTACCTGGAAGAGGCGGAGTTTTTGTGTAAAAACATTGCCATAATTGATCAGGGTAAAATTGTTCAAAATACCAGCATCAAAGCACTGCTACAACAGCTAGACTCAGAATGTTTTATCTTCGATTTAGCGGCTAACCTGGAATATCCTCCAGAAATTGTCGATTATCAAATAAGTTTAGAAGATCCTCATACTCTGGTCGTTGAAGTAAAAAAAGACCAATCGTTGAATAATTTGTTTGTGCAATTTGAGCTGATGAATATCAGTGTACTAAGTATGCGTAACAAATCTAACCGTCTGGAAGAGATGTTCATTTCCATGGTAGAGAAAAAATTGGAGTCAGGCATTGAAGAGTAAAGAGTTATTGATAGCGCTAACCACTATTGTGCGCCGGGAAATTCGCCGCTTTACTCGTATTTGGCCGCAGACACTACTGCCGCCTGCGATTACCATGACCTTGTACTTTATAATATTTGGCAACTTAATCGGCAGTCGTATTGGTCAGATGGGCGGCTTTAGCTACATGGAGTTTATTGTTCCCGGCCTGATTATGATGTCGGTGATTACCAACTCCTACTCTAATGTGGTCTCCTCTTTTTACAGCGCTAAATTTCAACGCAATGTCGAGGAGATGTTGGTCTCGCCTATGCCCAACTGGATCATTTTGACTGGCTATATCATCGGCGGTATGGCCCGTGGGATCATCGTCGGCTTTATAGTGACACTGCTGTCGCTATTCTTTACTGACTTACAACTGTATAGCTTACCGACTATAATAGTAGTAACTTTACTTACCTCAATTTTGTTTGCCACTGGTGGTTTTATTAATGCTATGTTGGCCAACTCCTTTGACGATATTTCGATAGTGCCGACCTTTATCTTGACACCTCTGACCTATCTTGGCGGGGTGTTTTATTCAATATCACTGCTGCCCGAATTCTGGCAGGGGGTCTCGCAGTTAAACCCGATTTTGTACATGGTCAGCACCTTCAGATACGGTATTCTAGGAAGTAGTGATATTAATATTTATACCTCTATGGCGGTCATTGTAGTATTTACTGTCAGCTTATTTGCCATTGCATTGAGCATGTTAAACAGAGGTAGGGGAATCAGAACATGACAGCTAACAAGGATACAGCTAACAGCGATCAACTACAGCGTGAGCAACAGCTGTTAGATGCCTCTGCGCTGGGTAATCACACCGCTTATGTGAATAAATATGACGCAAGTTTACTCTTTCCAATCGAGCGTGAGATCAATTGGAGTGTACGCAATATTGAGCGCCACTCGCTGCCATTTTTGCAGCAGCCAGGTGCCGTCGATATCTGGAACGGCTATGAAATTTCCTGGTTAGATACAAAGGGCAAGCCATTAGTCAGAGTCGCTGAATTCAGATTTGACGCCCGCTCAAAGTACATCGTCGAATCCAAATCTTTTAAGCTGTATTTAAATTCTTACAACTTGAGCCACTTCAATAGCGAGAGCGCAGTACTGGAGCAAATGCAAGTTGACCTGACTAAAGCTTCAGGTGCACAAGTGCTAATACGTTTTCATCACTTAGATGAGCTGCCAGCTGTGCAGCGTTTCGACGGAATTTGTATCGATGAGCTGGATGTTGATATTGAACAGTACTCCCCGGATGCACAGTTGTTACAGGTAAATACTGACAAGTTGACAGCTGAGTCACTCTACAGCCACGTCTTAAAATCTAACTGTCCGGTAACAGGTCAACCTGATTGGGCCAGTATCTCAATTGCTTATGCGGGACCTGCTATAGTTCGCGAGTCACTGCTTAAGTATCTGGTTTCCTACCGCGAGCACGGTGATTTCCACGAGCAGTGTGTAGAAAACATATTCATGGATATTTGGCAGCAATGTCAGCCGAGTGAGTTAACTGTGTATGCGCGGTATATCCGCCGTGGCGGCTTAGATATCAACCCGTTTCGAAGCAGTGTCAGTGCTGTGGCTGAAAACTTGCGCCTGTCGCGACAGTAACGAGCTGCTATTTATAGCTGTTTTCAGTCTAATGATTACACCGAGGATTAAAGGGAATATATGCAGGCAATAGAGTTGTTACATAACCGAGTTTCGTCACCACAGTTAACCGCACCCGGGCCAAGTGTGGAACAGTTACAAGTGATGTATCAAGCCGCTGCCAGAGCCCCGGATCACGCTTGTCTGCGCCCCTGGCGTCTGATTGTACTGGAAGGGGAGCAGCTGAAAAAGTTAGGTGAAGTCTTTGTCGCTGCTAATGTTGCCAAGAACCCTGAGTTATCCGAAGTACAGCAGCAAAAAATTCTGCACAAGCCGCTGCGGGCTCCAATGATCATTACAGTGGTAGCCAGTATCACTGAACATGTGAAAGTGCCGGAGATTGAGCAGATAATCAGTGCCGGCTGCGCCGCGCACGCGCTGGAGTTGGCGGCGTTTGCTCAGGGACTTGGGGCTATGTGGAGATCGGGTGGGATGATGTTTGATCCCAGTGTTAAAGCCAGTTTAGGTGTGGCAGAGCGCGAGCAAATAGTCGGTTTTTTATATTTGGGAACAGCGAAAAAAGTTCGCACTGTGCAGAGCGTGGACAGCACTGAGTTTGTCTCTCAGGGCAATGTCTCGGTGTTATGAGCTCAGAGTTAAGTAAAGTTGAATTCTTAAGCTGGTTGCAGCAGAAAATACCACTGCTGCAACATATGGGAATCCAGTGTTTGGATTTTGATCGGCAGACGTTACAATTACGCGCTGCCCTGGCTGAGAATATCAATGACAAAGGCACAGGCTTTGGCGGTTCCATCAGTGCGCTGGCCACTTTGTCTGGTTGGAGTTTAGTGACTCTGGCGCTGCGTCAACAGTTGGGCGATTACGACGTTGTCATTAGAGAGTCACAAATGCACTATCTGGCACCGGCCACCGCTGATCTATGCTGCGTCGTAGAGATGCCGCAAGCACAGCAGTGGCAGGGTTTTTGTGACCGGTTACAGCAAAAGGGCAGGGCCAGGATAGCCCTGCAAGTGAATGTGTACAGTGCCCAGGTGTTAGTTTTTAAGATGGATGGCAGTTATACGGCGCTCAATAAGATAGCGTAAGACTGTGTTTTCATAAATTTTTTGTCATTATTTTGCACTAGCTACAATATTCCTTGACTCTATAGTTAACTATAGAGTTTAGACTGCGGCCAGTTTACTGCTAAATCCAAATTAGCCGTCAGTGAGAGGTGAGAAAACATGTCAGCGCCATCCAAAGTCCAATTCTTTTCCCTGCAAGGTATCACTTGTGCAGGCTGTGTCCGCTCCGTCGATAAAGCGTTGCTCAATCTGCAGCAACAACAACCTGAATTAGAATCATTTTCGATTAATTTTGCTGACAGAACGGCGATTATCAGCGGTGATTTAGCGGATGATCAAGTGATAACAGCTATTCGCAATGCTGGCTACGACGCCAGCTTAGTGGAATCTGAGCAAGATAGAGAGCAGATTGAGCAGGCTGAACAACAATATTTAAAAGTGACTCTATATCGCAGTATCACCGCACTAGGTACTGGCGCTGCAATGATGTTACTGCAGATGTCGGGACTGATCGCACCGCTGTCTACCACTAGTGGTCAGCTGCAAGCACTACTAATGGGTCTGGTCAGTGCAGCTATCATGTTTTTTTGTGCGGCAAAAATTTATCGTGGAGCCTGGCAGAGTCTAAAAACATTGGCCTTTAATATGGATATATTAATAGCCTTAGGTACTTTAAGCGCCTGGGTTTACTCCGCGGTGCTGTTGATATTGATGAGCTTTTCATTGCAGGGGGTGCCTGAGGCTGCTCAGCATTTATATTTTGAAGCGGCAGTAGTGATTTTGGGCTTTATTCTTTTGGGCCAAAGCTTGGAAGCCCGTGTGCGCGGTAGTACTGCAAGAGCGGTACAAAGCTTGATAAATATGCAACCCAAACTGGCATGGCGGCAGGACAAGCAAGGTGAATTCCAGCAGGTTCCAGTACAACTGCTAATCCCCGGCGACACAGTGTTGGTTAAACCCGGCGAGGCGATACCGGTGGATGGTATGGTGGTAGCAGGCAGCAGCGCCGTAGATGAGTCTATGATCAGCGGCGAATCAGTGGCTGTGGCCAAGGGACTGGGCGATTGCGTGATAGGTAGCACCGTCAATGCCAGTGGATCACTGACCTTTAAGGTGACCCAAGTCGGTAACCATACGATGTTGGCGCAGATCATAGCGCAAGTGCGGCGCGCGCAAAATAGCAAGCCGGCGCTGGGCAGGCTGGCGGATAAAATTGCCGCGGTGTTTGTTCCTATCGTATTAGTGATAGCGCTACTCACCGCCTTGATATGGTGGTGGTATGCGCCAGTGGGTAATTGGAGCTACGTATTAACCGCCACTATGACAGTGTTGATAGTCGCTTGTCCTTGCGCATTGGGGCTGGCAACTCCTATGTCGACGATGGTCGGTGTCGGACTCGCCGCCAAGCGTGGGATATTGATACAAAATGGTGATGCCCTGCAAGTAGCCGAAGATTTAACCACTGTAGTGTTAGATAAAACCGGTACTATCACAGCGGGCAAGCCCAGTGTTACCGACAGCATGTTTTTACACGAGGATGTGAATAAGTCGCAGCTATATAACTGGTTACTACAAATTGAGCAAAAATCCGAGCATCCACTGGCGCAGGCGCTGGTAGACTTTGCCTCTGAGCAAAGTGTTGGCTCTTCTGAAGCGGTTAACTTAACGGATTTTAACAGCGTTACTAGTGCCGGAGTCAGTGCCAGCTTTGCTGGTGTAGAAGTGAAGGTGGGTAGTTTAACTTGGTTGGCTCAGGGGCTGCGTGAAGACGCTCAAACCCTGGCTGAGAAGTGGATGCATCAGGCTAAGTCAGTAGTCGTGATGAGCGTAGCGGGACGTGCAGTACTGTTGCTGGGAATTAGCGATCCAATTAAAGCAGATTCAGCCGCTGCTATAGCGCAACTGCAACAGCGAGGCCTCAAAGTGATCATCTTGTCAGGTGATAAAGAGCAGAGCGTGGCTGCTATCGCCAGCCAGGTAGCGATTACAGATTATCGCGGCGGGCTGAGCTCTGAACAAAAATTACAGGAAATTGCCAAACTGCAGCAGCGCGGCGAAATAGTGGCGATGGTCGGTGATGGTGTCAATGATGCCCCATCTTTAGCGATGGCCAATTTAGGCTGCGCTATTGGCACTGGGACAGATGTGGCGATCAACAGTGCCGATATCACATTAATCCACGGCTCATTGACAACGTTAAACGACGCGATTGAAATTTCCAGAATGACATTAAAGAATATTAAACAAAATCTGTTTGGTGCCTTTATCTATAACATAATCGCTATTCCTGTGGCAGCGGGAGTGCTGTACCCGGCATTTGCCATTTTACTTAACCCAATGGTTGCCGGTGCCGCTATGGCTCTGTCCTCGATTACTGTCGTCAGCAATGCCTATCGCTTGAGTTATAAGATTGACAGGTTGGGGTAAGTAGTAAGTAGTAAGTAGTAAGTAGTAAGTAGTAAGTAGTCAGTAGTCAGTTGGAAGTTGGAAGTTAACTGAGGTGCGCCTTGGCTTGTGTCCTATAAAGTTACAGACTATGCTTGGCATTCAACAATTTACAGCGCGGTAATAGTCTGCAGCAGAGCTTGTAATGAGTATCTGATGAAGCCTTTTGCAGGCTGTTCTGTATACAAGGATTTTTTGATGTCGATGCAGTGGCAGAAGTTACTTACAGCTAAACGTTATGGTCATGAGCAAGATCTGGCACCGGAGATAGGGCGCAGTCATTTTCATAAAGATCACGACAGGATCATTTTTAGCAGTGCATTTCGCCGTTTGGGACGTAAGACTCAAGTACACCCGCTGGCCTTAAATGATCATATCCACACCCGTTTAACCCACTCCATCGAAGTCGGCAGTATCGGTCGAACTTTAGGGATTCGGGTGGGAGAATTGATCGCCGATAAACTTCCCAACTGGGCCAGCCCCCATGACTTAGGCATGGTAGTGCAGTCCGCTTGTCTGGCTCATGATATTGGTAATCCGCCCTTTGGCCACGCGGGCGAATATGCTATCCGAGACTGGTTTAAACGTCCTGGTGGTGAGCGTTTACTTGACTCCCTTAGTGAGGAACAGCGCTCAGATATCCAAACTTTCGAAGGCAACGCCCAAGGTTTTAGAGTAGTGACTACCATTGAAAATCATCTCTATAACGGCGGCTTGCGATTGACCTACTCTACCTTGGGGACTTTAATAAAATACCCATGGCTGTCGACTGATGCCACAGATAAAGGAAAATTCAGCTGCTACTTAACAGAGTTGGGCACACTGCAAAAACTGGCGTCTGAGCTGGGGTTAATCAGTGTCGGTGAAAATCACTGGTGTCGGCATCCACTGGCCTATCTGATGGAAGCAGCTGATGATATCTGTTACGCAATTTTAGATTTAGAAGATGCAATGGAGCTAAAAATCCTCAGTTTTGAGCGTATTAAACCTATTCTGCAAAAGCTATGCGGCGACTTAGAGTTTGATGACAGTGTCTTTCATTCACAGGCCTCCTCGCGCCGCAAAATATCGGCATTGCGCGGCAAGGCGATGGAAAACATGGTTGAGTCGGCCATCGGTGCCTTTATGCAAAACTACTCATTAATCATGGCTGGCCAGTACAGCGGCGAGCTGTTAAGTGATGGAGACAAAAACGTTGCCCAGGGCTTGGCTGAAGCTAAGCGCATCGCCCGTGATGAAGTTTTCCCCGACACCCGAAAGACGGAGTTGGAGGTGGGAGCCTACAGCAGTTTAGGGGTGTTACTCGAGTCGTTTTGTGAGGCGGTTTATGAGCAGCACCAGCAGCAATCGCCAAGATTGAGTTATCGCAGTGAAAAAATATTAAGTCTGATGGGGATTCACGCCCCTAAAGCGGACGCACCGTTGTATTATTCCTATATGCGCGTGCTAGATTTCATCAGTGGGATGACTGATAACTACGCCGCTTACCTGGCGCGGCAAATTGGCGGAATATCTAAATAAATCGACTAGCGTACTCTGTCAAAGGATCGAGAGAGTATAATCAGGCAAAAGCGGGTGTTTAATAATTATGTTGACTAGAGAAGAAATGTTTTGAAATCGTTAAAGGAACAATTAGGCGGGTTAGTCTACTCAACCGATCAGGGAAATATGTGTCCGCATTGTGCTAAGCCTAATAAAGACTGTCAGTGCAGTGCCAATGCACAGCAGCAGCGTATCAGCCAATTGGACGGTATTGTGCGTATATCAAGAGAGACCAAAGGGCGTAAAGGCAAAGGTGTTACTTTGATTAAAGGGTTAGCGCTTAACGATAAAGAGCTTAAGACGCTGGCGAAAACCATGAAGCAAAAATGTGGTACCGGTGGCGCTGTTAAAGAGGGCACCATTGAGATACAAGGAGACCAGCGACAGCTATTGAAGACCTTTTTAGAACAGCTAAAATACACCGTAAAACTAGCAGGTGGCTAAATGGCGAATAAAAAAAGCGGCAAAAAAGTCTGTAAACAATGTCAGCAGATGCGCCTGATAATGATCTTTGTCAGCGTAGCGGCGATACTGTTACTGACTATGGCCAGTGGCTGAGTTTTTTATAGCTTGAGCTAAATGGCGGCTAATTTTATGGCTATCAAGCAGTAGTTTACCACCGGGAAAACTACTGGCCTTGGGTTACTGGGACAGTGATTTTTTCGCCAAATTCAAATCTAAGGTCGCTTTCAATAATTTGAACAGTTTAATAGAAGCGTCTATCTCCTCTTTTCGGTTAGTCAAACTCTCTATGTTCAGTCCCAGAGGAATGTCCAGATCCATACAGTAATTAAGTATCTGCTGCAGATTTTCTTCACAGACAGTGATAGATTCCGCCAGTGAATCATCGGCATTCAAAATTCTGGTTTTTACCGCACTTGGGGTAGATATGCCTAGCCAATGCATAAAATCTAAGGTCTTCTCACTACCACAGGGGGTAAAAGTTAAGATTATACGCTTTGGTTTTTCTGCATTTTCTTTGCACAGTGCCGAATACTGCTGCAGTAGGTCGATAGTGGCATCGGCATTGTAGACAGCTTGAGATATAAAAAAATTGCAGCCATCTACACTTTTTTGTTTTAGCCGTATATGTTCATCACCTTTTTTGTGATGGCGCTCAGCGATAGTAACGCCGCCTAAGTTAAAGCTACGCTGATGGTCAGACAATGTTTTATAGGCCTCTTTTAAAGGCAAATTTATTTTTCCACTAGAGGAGGGACTGCCCACCAGAACGATATTTTGGATACCGTACTCCACCCAGGCTTGTTCCAACCACTGGCTAAATTCTGGCTTAGAGCGCGCTGAAACACTTTTATAGGTGATAGTAGGCAGGCCTGACTTATCACTGAGTACTTTAGAATACGCCAGGGAATCATAGGTCGCTTTAAAGGGGAAAGGTCTGGGGGTATCGGTACGGCTGCTCTCATCTTGAATATCGTAAACCACTAATCCATCGTAATCGATAGCTATTAGGCGCTCGAGTAGTTTATCGGCTATCACTTGCATATCCATTTCGGCGACTTCGGCTCTTGGTGGGGTTGTGCCCACAAAATAAACCCCTCTGCTAGGGTCCGCGAGACGAGTTGCTAAATTAGCGTGCATAATTCTGATATCCATGATGATTAATTAATGAAAATAGAGTCTATCAGTGAATCAAATTCAAGTTAATAGATAGTGATATGATATATTTTAACGTTAAGATGAGATTTGTTAATGTACTATCTGTGTAGATTAATTTTAGCAAGTAATTGAGACTTTACCCCAGATGCCCAGCACTTTTGATTTTGAAAAAATAATCAGCTCGATGGAAAAAACGGCTTTGTTGCCACCACTTGATCAATGGCACCCAGAACTCTCTGGTGATATCGATATCAGCATCGATCGTCAGGGGGTTTGGCGCCACTGCGGCGAAGAGTTTAGTCGACGTGAGATAACGGTGTTGTTTTCGCGGATCTTATGTCGTGAAGGGAATGACTATTTTCTTAAAACACCTGTAGAAAAGTGGCGCATTCAAGTAGCCGATGTGCCTTTCTATTTTATTCATTACCAACAGACGCAGAGCGCGAAGGGAACGCAACTCAGCTTTATCAGTAGCACTGAGGACGTAGTAGTGTTAGATGCCGAACACCCCCTGCGTATACAATTAAACCAGCAAAGTGGTGAGCCAAGCCCTTATCTGCAAGTACGCGGAACAATGGAAGGAAAGCTCAGTCGTAATTTATACTATCAGCTCGTTGAGTTGGCACAAGTCGATGAACAAGAACAAAAGTTATATCTGCATAGTTGCGGGCACAAATTTTGCCTGGGGTCCTATTGAGATAATAGTTTAAGTCCCTGCGGGTACCTGCATACCCAGAGCACAGCCTCTAAACTCACCAGCTGCTGCATTCAACCATAGACATTACTATAATCTCTAAGGTCAATAGTTTGGCAGGTATACCTGGCAGACCAAAGGTAGATGGCAAAGTCGGCGAGTGATGATTGATCGTACACACATTTTTTATCAGCCAGCTGAATATCACTGCACGAGTAGTGATAACAGCTTGCGGGTGACTATTCCCGCTGATAATTCTTGAAGTGGTTGTAGACACTCATTAACTCTTCCTCGGTAAAAGTAACGATGATCAATTGTTGTCCGGGCTTAATGAAATCAGGGTTCTTACCAATATTTCCCTGCTCGTAGTTATAGACGTAGGTCGTAAGCACCTTGTAATTTAGCAATCGGCCCAGGAAAGAGCTTTTTTTACTGGATAAAATCTCGTCAGCATCTTGAGGAATAAGTGCCCTGATTTTTCCGTCGGCTTGGGGGAGAGTGATGCCCTTGGAGAATGTTCCGGTGAGCCCGGTCTGAATTATTCCCCAAATACCTTGCTCGTCACTTGGGTTGACCGCATGCAGGTAGAAAATACGATTCTTGTTGGATTGTGTATCACTTAGCAGTTCGCGCAACTTGATACGGTTCTGTTCAGATTGATTAGTGACTGTTACTGGCGCTTTAGTGACCACAGGCTCTGTACTTGGCTGGCTTGGAGCTTTGATGGTCAGTTTGCTTGGGTCCACTGTTTTAGTGATTGACAGTTTAGTATCGGGTGTCTGTACTTTTGCAACGCTGCGGGTCTCTACAGCCGGAGCTTGTATAGCTACAATTTTCTCTTCTGGCTGATCGGGGGTGACCAAAGTAACTAAATCAGACACTTTAATGTCAGATATCTCTTCGATATTTTTCTTTAATGTGGTCAGAATTGAAGAGTCGGCAGCGGTTTCAGGCTGAACTGCCAGCGCGGCAGTTTCGGTTGTTGGCGCAACAGCTGGGTTGGTTTCTGTTATCGGCTTTGGTGCCAGGGTTGTAACGGTAGGCATCGTCTGAATTGTCGGCGCGGGGATTGTCGTGACGCTTTGCACCGGTGGGACTGTGCTTGGTTGGACCACTGGTTTTACTGCCGGCTTTATTTCAAGGGGCGCTGGATTTTGTGCGGCGACTGTTTCAATCTTTATTTGTTGACTAGAATCTACATCAGGAATTACTGCAGAAGGTATTTCGCTCAGCACTTTTTCAGTGGTTTGATCGACTTGTGGTTGTGTTGCAGGAGCGGGCTCTGATGAAGTTTTGAATTTTTTCTTGAAAGAGGGGATTTTAACGGCAAAGCTTTGTGCTGTCGCAGCGCTTTTGGCGTTTTGTTCTACAACGGTGAGTTTAACTTTATCCTCTGCACTGGGTTTGATTACCACTGCTGTTACCGGCTCGGCAGTTTCAATCTTGACTATTTCAGGCTGCTGTAAACCCGGTAACTGTAATATTTGCTCAGCTGTGACAAAGTGGTCTGCCGTTTTGATTTCGATTGGCTTGTCTTCAGGTGCCGTTATGCTTTGCACATGAGCTTTAGCTTGTTTCTTTTCCGCTTCGCTGAGTACCGGTAATTGCAGAGAGCTTTTCTCTGGCTCGACAGTGCTAACGCTCTCTAAAGCATCGTCAACTGGTTGATCAGATGGCGCTTGTGTCAGCTGCTTTTCATCTTGTTGTAGTGAATTAAAACCTGTAAATTTGAGTGGTGTATCCGAGGATAAATAAAAGTAACCTGCAACAACTATAGCTAGCATTAAAAAAATACTGACAACCCTAAACATGCTTTCTCCTAAGAATTATTTTTATTCATTGGACTGTAAGTTAGTTTGTCTCAAGATGGAAGGGATATCGGGGGGAATTTGTATTAGCTGGAGCTGCTGAGCTGTTTGTTGCAGAGGATCTTGGAATCTGCACAAATCAGATTCTATTGCGCTATGAATGTATTGCCAGATGTTAAAGAAAATATAAAACCGTTTTTCTTTTTGACTGTGAAAGCATAAAGCAGTGGCCTAATAGCATACCTAGAAATCCAGTTTAAAGAAAAAACTGATTACAATATGTGGGCCGAGGCCGAGGGGGGGCTCTGTCCGCTATTTGGATATTTCACTAGATAGATAGATAAGCCCAAAATAAAACTATTGGGCTTATCTGGTATTGGCTTGCTTGCAGATTAGCTGAATTCCAGGGTCACTTGCTGGCACCACTGTTCAATTCTTTCATCGCTCAGTTCGTTTTGACAATCATCGTCAATAGCTAGGCCAATGAAAAACTGCTTGTCTGCTGTTAAAGCCTTTGATTCGTCAAATTCATAGCCGTTAGTTGGCCAGTGGCCGACAATAGTGGCGCCTTTAGCAACGACTTTATCATGCAGCATGCCCATAGCATCAACAAACCACTCAGCATAGCCGTACTGATCGCCGAGGCCAATAAAAGCGACGGTTTTATCGCTGAAATCTAATTGATCAACTTCGTCCCAAACTTCCTGCCAGTCTTCTTGAACTTCACCGTAATCCCAAGTGGGGATTGCAAAAATTATGTGTTGGTAGCTTTCAAGTATTTCAAGCGGGGAGTCGGCGACATCAAAGAGTTCTACATCGTCTAGATGCTGCTGAACTTTTTCAGCTACATCTCCTGTGTTCCCAGTAGTTGTACCGTAGAAAAGTGCTGTGCTCACTGTAGATCCTAATAGTATTAAATTGTCTAAATAATAATGATTATCATTGGTTGCAGGCGCAGAATAGGGCTTTTACCAGAGCATGTCAACGATTATTCGCATCAATAACACTGCTAACTATTGCTAATATTAAAGGAATAAGTTAATACAAAAGAGTTATAAAAAAATCGCAGACGCCAAGTATGTATGATAGCTGTACTCCCGAAACCAAAGAAGCGGTTTCGGGATGCCTCAGTTACTCTTCTAGAGCCATGGCCTCTAATTCGGCTTCGCTAATAGGTTCTGGAATTGGCTCTAAATGTCTCGGGCCACCTTTTTTAGCAGACATTTTTTCTTTGGCCTTCGCCAGTTGTCGATCGATTTTATCGGTCAGGGAGTCAATAGCAGCGAACAGGTTAGGGGCGCTGGTTTTTGCATATATTTCTTTACCATTGGTATGCAAAGTAGCCTCTATAGCATCGGCGCGCTCTATGGAGTCTATGGTGATCTGGGCACTATTAATAATGTCATAGCGATGTTGGCTGTGTTTAAGCCAGGACTCGATCTTGTCTTTTACGGCGGGAGAAACTTTATCGTTACGGTGTGTAATGTTTATGATCATTTGTTATTCCTTACTGTTCTGTATTTATCTGGACACTTAAAGCTAAGTACAGGTTATTTTCAGTGAGCCGTTATTGAGACGGCTGTAAGGTTACCACTTCTCCTTGAAGTTAAATTTCGTAAAACTTAATACTAGTTACGACTAGTAATTTCACTATAGCGCTATTTAAGTTGAAAGGGGAGTGCTGATCGAAATTATTCACACTAAACTTGTTGCAGATCATATATGATATCCACAAATGTTATTAAGCAGTTGAATTTTATGGCGATATTTTGTGGTGGCAGTAGGATGAGTTTTCATTGTTTTTGGTTGTTACAGGGGGCAGGGGTTAGCTGTCTACCCAAACTTCACGCAGTGGTTCACCAAAATCGTCGTAAATAGTTTTTTTCACCCGACGTAGTTTTGGTTTTGTGCAAAGCGTTGGGAGGTGCTGTTTTCTGCGTCTATCTATGACATTTAATGTTTCAGAAATAGGTGTTCGCTGCTGTTTAGGCAATCCGTAGACAAATTGATTTCGATCGTACTTGCCGTCGATCAGAGAACTGTCCCCCTGTTCAAACTGCTTTATCTGACCACCCTGATTCAGATACTCATTTACTTGAGCGTCGAGGGAGTTTCTTATTTCAGATTTACTGGGTCGTTTTATCATGGCGTATATTATGCCTTAATTTAGGGGTAATGAAAAAAACCTAAGCTGTTTTTATGGATGTTTAGCCCAGAAATAGGACTAATTCAGATATAATAGTACAAATTTTTGAACTGTGAGTTGAAATGGAATATATATCCTTAAACAATTATCGTTATGCATGGTTTTTTAAGCATCGAGACCTTCCTGTCGAAGACGATATTCTGCAACTGATCAGGCCTTTGGCTGAGAATTCTTCTTCGCAAATCTGGCATCAACTGATCAGTAAAAATGCCAACCATCCGGACATGTTTGAGGCTGATGATTGGCCAGCCAAACAGTCTACCTGGAGTCAACAAGCACAATGGCAATCTCAATGGGAAAGCGATGAGCTGGATTTGCCTGAGCAGATAGAAGATTTTATCGACTGGGAAGGCAATACTGTTGTTTATTTTTGCTATCACGCAGACAACATGATTGAAACAACCTGGGAAATATTCTCCAGGCACTGGAAGAACTTCTTATTTTTAGACAATGGTCCTATATTGATAGGCAAGCGCAGAAGTGAAGTGATTCAATTCCACCACGATGGACACTTTTCGCTTGGCTGTAAATAAGCAATTGTTCACACCTTCTTCAATTGGCCCTTAAATATTCAGTAATTGGCTCTTTAAACTGAGCCGTCTCTGGCTTGTAATGCTTAAGCGTGGGCGAGTTGCAATTTAGGTTTATGGGTTGCCTTGCTGGATATTCCCAGAAAGCGTTTTAGTAGTTCATATATTCATTAGTATTATTAACATTCTAGAACTAACCCTTGAGTTTGTTTAGAGTTGAAACATTGGTAGTTGTTATTTGGTGTATGGATGAAAAATCATTTTTTCCCCTTTTTAGTCTGGTTTAAGTACTTAACTCTCAGTGATATAAAAGCGGACTTTATTGCCGGTTTGACCGGTGCAGTGATTGTGTTACCTCAAGGTGTTGCCTTTGCCACTATTGCAGGTTTACCGCCGGAATATGGCTTGTATACCGCGATGGTGACCCCTGTTATAGCGGCACTGTTTGGATCATCAAAACATTTAATATCGGGTCCAACCACCGCTATCTCAATCGTTGTTTTCTCTTCCATAAGCGGCTATGCCGAGCCTGGCAGTGAGCAGTTTATTTCCATGGCATTAACACTTACGCTAATGGCAGGAGTCTATCAATTGGCCTTTGGCCTGGCCAGGCTAGGGAAATTGGTCGATTTTGTATCGCATACAGTGGTTATAGGCTTTACTGCCGGTGCAGCAATATTGATAGCAACCAGCCAAGTTCAGCATATTACCGCTATTGACGGGCAAAACGGCCAGTCATTTTTTCAGAGCTGGCTAGCGACCTTTAGTCACATAGAATCTCTCAACTGGTCGGTGGTTAGTGTCGGCTTAGGGACTTTGTCGGTTGCCATACTGGTAAAGAAATACTGGCCCAAATTACCAAACTTATTAGTGGCCATGGTAGCAGGTAGCCTGCTGGCGCTCGCTATCGGCAGCGATGCTGGAATTACCTTAGTCGGTGCAATCCCAGCGGGACTACCACCCTTATCCATGCCCGACCTGTCATTGCATACTTTGCGGCAACTGGCCCCTGAAGCATTTGCCATCGCGCTACTGGGGCTGATTGAAGCCGTTTCAATCAGCCGAGCTATCGCCATTAAATCACATCAACGTATCTACCCTAATCAAGAGTTTATCGGCCAGGGCCTGTCAAATATAGTGGGCAGTTTTTTTTCTTGCTACGCCGGCTCAGGTTCTTTTACCCGTTCAGGAGTTAACTATGCAGCGGGGGCGAAATCAGGATTATCAGCTATTTTTGCCGCTATTTTATTAATCTTTATCGTACTGTTAGTTGCTCCTCTGACAGCATATTTGCCTGTCGCTGCCATGGGCGGTGTAATATTAATAGTTGCTTATAATTTAGTCGATTTTGCACATATAAAAAAGATTTTAAGCACCAGTAAAGCAGAATCGTCGGTACTGCTGATTACTTTTTTCTCAACTTTGTTTCTGGAGCTGGAGTTTGCCATTTATTTAGGGGTGATGGTGTCGCTAATTTTATTTCTGGCAAAGACCTCCACCCCTGAAATTACCGAGATGTCACTTAACATTGAACAACACCGCTTTGTTGAAGCTACTCTTCATCCTGGATATCAATGCCCCCAGTTAAGGGTACTGCGTATAGATATGTCGATTTATTTCGGATCAGTTAATCATATCCAAAATCGCATTGAGACCATTTTGAACCAGCCAGGTGTCAGCAGGATTTTAGTTATTTGCGGTGGAATAAATTTTATTGATTTGAGCGGTACTGATTTACTGATCAGTTTGGATAGGAAGCTTAAAGCAAAAGGGGGCGGCCTATACTTTTTTGCTATGAAGCCGCTGGTTAAACAGCGTGCTTTCAAGTTAGGCCTAACACCGGCGATCGCAAAAGAATGCTTTTATGACAGCAAACGCAAGGCGATTGAAGATATCTTTGTACAGCTGCGACCCGATATCTGTGAAAATTGCCAGCAACACGTATTTAAAGAATGCGCTAAATACGATTAGTGCAATGTATAGCATTGAAGTTGCCGTTAAAGGGGGCTTTGAAGGTCTGTTAGAGGTCCGGCTCATCAGTCCAATGCAGTGCCTGCAAAAATTCAGTGACCTGAAAATGCCTAACGTTGTCACTGGAAAAAGTAGCGCTCCACTGCGACCAGTCGCCGTTTGAGACTACAGCTACTCTCGCTATCTCTACTTGACAATTCATATAGAAGCGCTCTACACACCAACTTGAAGGTGATTCAATGCTGTTAAGTTGGTGGTCTAAATACAACAGAACTCTTAATTTATGCTTAGGTTTTAGTTGTTTTTTTATCTGCTCGAGAAAAACGTCTTGATAATCTGTCTCGCTGAGAATTTCGGACGCTTGCAGTACCAGTATATCGCCGGCCGAATCAGGTAATACATATAACATTAATTTGCCACTAGATGAGTTTTTGAAGATGTTAGCACTTAAGTGCCGGGGGATTCTACGTGGAAACACTGTTGTGAGCTATAAGAATTTTAGTGGTAGTGCAGCGGGTATAGAAGGGTAATCCAATAAACAGGTGGCTAATCTAATAGTGAAAGTCATCTATTAGACTAGCCGCCCGGGTATTCATTTTGCTGTGAGGATAACAGCAACCTGGCTATTATTACTTAGACGTTTTACCTTCAAAAAACATGTTCATAGTGAACTCGTTAACGCCGTATTTGACAGTATCAATTTCAAAGTCAGCAAATTTCAAATCGACAGTTCCCTCAAAACCAGCGCGGTAATCTCCCCATGGAGAGTCCCCTTCACCAATTAACAGTGCGTCGAAAGTGATTGATTTAGTAACACCGTGTAAGTTCAAATCACCGGTGACATTCACTTTTCCATTGCCAATGTCTTGAATGTTACTACTGGTAAATGTTGCGGTTGGATATTTTCCAGCGTCTAAGAAATCAGCGCTCATGACATGCTTATCGCGCTTGGCGTGATTGGAATCGAAGCTTTGCGCGTCTAAAGTGACATTTATCTTCGAATCATTCGGCTTGTTTTTGTCGTAACTAAATGTTCCGGAAAAATTGTTAAAACGTCCTTTAACCCAGCTGACGCCAATATGCTTAACTTTTACATCTATCTGTGAATGAGCACCGGCTGATGGGTCGTCTATTATATAGTCGGCAGCGAAGGATAATGGGCTAACAGTCGCCAGCGTTGCAGCCAGTAAGGTGGTCTTTATTAATGCTTTCATTTTTTCTCCTCAATGCCCAATATGTTGTTGAGCGTGTTGTCTTTATCAATAATATGATGTTTAAAAGCGGCTAGAGTGTGTAGAGTCACTAAAGCCATCAATGCGTAAGCTACCAGCAGATGTATTTCTCCTGCTGTAGTGGCCTGATTATTAAAAAACTCGGCGGGCCCTGGAATAACAAACCAATCAAATATTTTTATTCCCGCACCGCCGGCAAAAGAAATTAATAACCCGGCAATCAGTACTACAAAAATAAGTAGATACATTAAGTTATGTGCTGCGTTGCTGGCTCGATTGACAAACCTGCTGTTGCTCGCTGCCGGTTCAGGTGAGACATTCACTGCCTTCCAGACCAACCGAAATACCATTAAAGCAGCGACCAGAATCCCAATGGCCTCGTGGATTTGCGGTGCTAATGTATAGAACGAATCGTAGTAACTAAGTTCCATCATATACAGGCCTAAAGCAAATAAACCTATGATAGCTATAGCTAAAAACCAGTGAAGTAAAATTATAATCCAGCCAAATTGTATCTTGCTATTTTTGTAATGTTTAATAAAACTCATTGTGAACCATATGTTTTCTAGTGTTTGGGCTTGAGGTGGACGTGTTGTTTCACCAATGTAACGAGTTCGCAAGCATTTGTCTCAAACTTTACAATACTTTACACCAAGCTAGTTGTAGCATTGAGCTGCAGAGCAGCTATCGTACTTTTACTGCGTCTCCCTGTTACTCATCTATGCAGCAACACTCTATTCATATATTATCAGTGCGTCCAATGCATAAAGGTGATGATTGGTATGCGTGAAGTGAATTTACGATCCGTTGATTTAAATCTACTGACGATTCTTCAAGTTTTGTTGGAAGAGCAGCACGTTACCCGTGCAGCCGAGCGTCTACATATGAGTCAGTCAGCCGTCAGCAGAGCCCTGCAAAGACTGCGGCTGCTATTCAATGATCCGCTGCTAGTAAAAGGTGTAGATGGCTATAGTCTGTCCAGTAGAGCTAATAAGATAGCGACTGAATTAACCTTGACTTTGCAGACAATGTCCAGATTTATACGTGAGCCTGAATTCGATTTAGCAACTGACAAGTCGACGATCAGGCTGGCCGGGGTCGATTTGGAAGGCTGGATTAATATGCCTGAGTTAGTCGCTGATATATTGCAGCAGGCACCCCGAGTCAGATTGGAAGTTTCTTCTAACCCCGCCGATTATTTTGCATTGCTCGGCAGTGGTGAAGTGGATTTGTTGGTGTCGGGGATGGCTCCTAGCAGAGCCAAAGAGTACTTTCACTGTGCAAAACTTGGCAATTCTGAACTGGCTGTAATGATGGGGAAGAATAATCCGCTGGCAAAAGGCAATTTGGACCTGGATAGATACTTAAAAGCTGAGCATGGCTATGTCACACTGACCGGTAAGGGACCGACTTTCATTGATGATCAACTAGAAACTATGGGTCTTAAGCGTAATGTAGTGTTAAAGATTTCTCATTTCTTATCTGTGGTTGACTACTGTGAGCGAACGAATATTTTATTTATGTTACCGGTAGAGCTAATTAATGGCTGGTTCGAGGGCCGCGATGTGGTGATAAAGCCACTGCCCAAACAACTGTTTAAACCCAAAGCGGAGTTCTTTTTATACTGGCATGCCCGCTCTGATACTGATCAGCTACACCGTTGGATCAGAGAGAAAATAATCACAGTGAAACAAAGTAAATAAGAAAAAAATTGGCCCAGATAGCTGTGAAATAATAGTTTTTTTAATTATTGAATTTCTTTTTGCATTATCAGTTGAGGCTGGTATACTGCGCGCTCTCAATCGAGAACAAGCGGAACAATCGCTGAGCTATGGTAGCTCTGTCGGTCCTCTCGCAACGATAAATCGTTAACCTGGTCAGGCCTGGAAGGGAGCAGCCACAGCGATCGACTCGTGTGCCGGGATGTGGCTGATGGAGCTGCTTCCAAACACCCTATCTTGTTGTTACTTAAAGCCTTTATAGATGAATTACCCTATGTCAGCTTAACTTAGACACAAGGTTGGACACATGGCTTTACTTCCTAGTTACATCGAATCCTCAAAACACAATGTTCTTTATTTTCGCATACGTATTCCTCAAAGTTTACTGAGCGTTTTTGGTCGATCTTATGTCCGTAGATCACTGCAAACAAAGTGTAAACAGCAAGCGATCATACGTAGCGCTCGGCTACTTGAAAA
>MABF01000353.1:0-698 GCA_002163025.1 'Osedax' symbiont bacterium Rs2_46_30_T18 | reverse complement strand
TTGGACGGAGTGAGCGAGAAGACCTTGGATGACAAGAGGTCTGTGATCAATCTTTTGATACGTATAATAGGTGACTTACCTGTGAGTGAATTCCAGCGTAGTCATGCTAACAAGTTTAAGGACACCGCACTTCAGCTCCCCACCCAAGTCAACCGCAAGGGCGATGTGTCCATTAAGCAGTTAATCGAAAACGCCAAGTTCACTATAAGTACTACTACTTTCAATAACTACATCAAATACATCACGACAGTGTTCACTTACGCAACCCGAGAGGGGATGTGCTCGGCTAACCCCTTTGAAGGCTTAAAGTTGAAGCAGCGCGTAAAGGTGAATGCCCAAAGAAGCAGATTCACAGAAGGTGATTTACAGCACCTGTTCGGCACTGACATTTATACAGGCAAGAAGCAGTATAAAGACTACCAGTACTGGCTACCGCTGTTAGGTGCGTACACTGGGGCTAGGATGAATGAGATATGCCAGCTCTACCTTGATGACATTAAGTCTGTAAACGGCATTGATTGCATCCATGTTCAAGCATCTCATGAAGATCAGAAGCTGAAGAATCCCAGCTCTGAGCGACTGATCCCCATTCATTCAAAGTTAAAGGAAATGGGCTTTATGGAGTTCGTATTTCGCCAGCGTACAAAGGGTCACTTGAGGCTTCTTCCTGAGCTGGTGCAACATCGGAAACACGGGTA
>MABF01000115.1 GCA_002163025.1 'Osedax' symbiont bacterium Rs2_46_30_T18 | reverse complement strand
TACGTAGAAGCCGCACACGCGCTGGGGGTGTCCACCTGGCGGATTCTGATTTTTCACTTATTGCGCAACATGGTTTCACCTATTATGGTACAGGCCACTTTTATTTTTGCCTACGCGATGTTATCAGAGGCGGGATTATCGTTTTTAGGTGTGGGAGTCGATCCCTCCACTCCCACATGGGGCACAATGATCAACGAGGGGCGCCAGTATTTAGATCAGGCGACTTACTTAATTTTAGCACCGGGATTGGCAATTACCGTTTCAGTTTTATCGCTGCAAATAATCGGTGATGGCCTTCGCGATGCGCTGGATCCAAGAATTGCAAAGGAACTTTAAAGATGGGCTTGAAATTAACAAATTTTAAAACAGTGGGTTTTGATGATCCTTTAGTGACCAGTGTAGTGATCGATGAGCAGGGATATCTATCAGATACAGCCACAGTTACCGAGACTATAGACTGTCAGGGCTCTTACCTGTCACCGGGATGGACAGATTTGCACGTGCACGTCTGGCACGGAGGCTCCGATGTTTCAGTGCGCCCGGCTCAAGCGGGGCGCGGCACGGGTGTCACTACCATGGCAGATGCGGGCTCTGCCGGTGAAGCGGCTTTTCACGGTTTCAGAGAATACGTTATAGATCGAGAACAAGAGACTATTAAAGCATTTTTGAATATCGGCTCTATTGGTCTGGTGGCTTGTAATCGGGTGCCGGAATTAATGGATGTACGTTTTATTGACGTGGATCGCACTATGGCGGTAATAGAAGCCAATCGCGATGTGATTTGTGGGATTAAAGTGCGTGCAAGTGGGGTTATCTGCGGTAATTGGGGTGTAACTCCGGCGAAAATCGCCAAACGTGTGGCAGAAATAGCCGGGTTGCCACTGATGGTACATGTAGGAGAGCCACCGCCGTTAATCGATGAGGTGTTTGATATTTTAACCCCGGGCGATGTAGTAACCCACTGCTTCAACGGAAAGTGTTGTGGCTCTATCCGCGATACTAAAGCATTGTTTGACCAAGCTCTGGATATGCAGCAGCGCGGGATCTTAATGGACGTTGGGCACGGAGTTGCCTCCTTTGACTTCGAAACGGCACGACTATCGATGGAGGAAGGGCTGAAACCTTTTTCCATCTCAACTGACATGCACTTGTGGAACGTCAATGGCCCGGTTTATAACCTGGCAACCACTATGTCTAAGCTATTGACCTTAGGGCTCTCTTTCGAAGAAGTGATCGAGGCATCGACAAACCGACCGAGGTCCTTTCTAGGTCTAGGTGGGCGCAGTGGCTTAACATCGGGTACCAGGGCAGACTTCACCATTTTTGATTTAGCAGACAACGACGAGCTGGCTACAGACAGTGGCGGCAACACTATTAGGCTAACGAAAACCTTCGAGCCTAAATTTACCTTAATAGGTCGCTCTATGGCAGCTGCTGCCAGACGCGGACCGGGGAAGGAGGCTTAAGTGTCCGAGCGTGAAGTGATTCTAGCGATCAGTGGATTACAAACAGAATTTAAAAGCCGCGGCGGCAGTGTCCGAGCCGTGCGGGATTTGAATTTTAACATCGCAGCAGGTCAAACCTTGGCTTTGGTAGGTGAGAGTGGTTCGGGAAAGTCGGTGACTTCTCTGGCGATTATGGGGCTGTTACCTCAGGCGGGCTATATCGCAGCTGGCAGTGTGTTGTATAAAAATCGTCGCGGCGAACAGCTCGATTTAGTCAATCAAAGTGCGGCGCAAATGCGCCAGATTCGGGGCGCCGAAATTGCGATGATTTTTCAGGAGCCGATGACTTCTTTAAACCCGCTTTTTAGCATCGGGGATCAAATCGGCGAGATGCTGTTATTGCACACTGATTTGGATGCAACTGCGCGAGCGGCAAAAGTAATAGAGATGTTAGAGCTGGTGGAGATCCCGGCAGCTGCCAGTCGCTACCACGACTATCCACACGAGCTCTCTGGCGGCATGCGCCAGCGGGTAATGATAGCGATGGCGATGATACTAAAGCCGGCACTGTTGATAGCGGATGAGCCGACTACTGCCTTAGATGTCACTATTCAGGCGCAAATTTTGGACTTGATGCGTCGCCTGCAAAAAGAGCTGAACATGGCTATTTTGTTCATTACCCACGACATGGGTGTTGTCGCTGAGATGGCGGATGAAGTGGCGGTGATGTATGCCGGTGAAATAGTTGAACAGGCACCTGTGCAGCAGTTATTTATGCGTCCCAGCCATCCCTATACCCAAGGATTGCTGAAATCTATCCCCGGTGCCGGTGGTATAACACGCAGCGAAGACGGCCGGCTACAGGCTATACCAGGATCTATTCCGATGCTCAATGCGATGCCCAAAGGCTGTAGTTTTGGACCGCGTTGCGCTGGATTTGTATCGGGCTGTCAAGACAGTGTTGAATTGGCAGTGACAGAACCGTTGCACTGGGTGCGCTGTAGCGAGATAGGGGTGAACGCGCATGTCTGAAGCATTTATTTCAGTAAAGAATTTATCCAAAGGTTTTACTACCTCCAAAGGGGTCGTGCAGGCGGTCAGAGATGTCTCATTTGATATCCCTCGGGGGTCAATTACCGGCTTAGTGGGTGAGAGCGGCTCGGGGAAAACGACCTTGGGCCGGGCGATGTTGCGGCTGATCGAACCCAGTGCCGGGAGTATCAGCTTTGACGGTATAGATCTGCTGGATCTGGATGAGCGGCAAATGCGCAAAATGCGCAAGCGTATGCAGATCATATTCCAGGACCCATACTCTTCTCTGAACCCTAGAATGCGCGTCCTGGAAATACTCTCTGAGGCACTGATTGCCCATGACATCGGGGCCAATAGCACAGAGCGCAAGGCTATTTGTATCTCGCTTCTGGAAGAGGTGGGGCTAGCGGCGGAACACATCAACAGGTTTCCGCACGAATTTTCTGGCGGGCAGCGACAGCGTATCGGCATCGCCAGGGCCCTTGCTGTAGAGCCGGATTTTTTGGTGGCAGATGAGAGTGTCTCGGCGCTGGATGTTTCAGTGCAAGCGCAGATACTAAACTTGTTGCGGGATTTGTGCACCAAGCGGAATCTGACAATGTTGTTTATCGCCCATGATTTGTCAGTGGTTGAATATTTGTGTGATCAGATTATCGTATTGTATTTGGGGCGGCCTGTGGAGATAGGGAGCGCTGAGCAAGTCTATCAGCGTTCAGCGCATCCCTATACTCAGGCACTGTTGTCGGCGGCGCCAATTCCAGACCCCAGTAAAAAACGCAGCCGGGTGGTATTAAAGGGTGATATCCCCAGTCCATACAACCCTCCCTCTGGCTGCGCATTTCGCAGCCGCTGTCAGTATGCGATAGCGGATTGTGGCACAGAGTTACCGGTGGCTGTTGAAGTCGCCAATCGACATTTTTCATTTTGTAAACGAACAGAGATAATTATATGAACACTAGTGTGAGCATGAATGAACGTTTTAACCCGGAAAAGAACATTTCAGATATGGGGCTGAGCTTGCCCGCTGAGACCCCGGCGCCGATTGGCGCTTTTAGCAACACTCGTCAGGTGGGTAATCTATTGTATGTTTCCGGCCAGGGCCCGGTGACGAGTGACGGAGAGTATTTAACAGGTAAGGTCGGAGCAGATGTGAGTGTAGCGCAGGCCAATGAGCACGCAAAGTTAGTCGGTCTGAATATTTTGTCCGCGGTGAAAACTCACTGTGGATCACTGGATAAAGTGACCGCAGTTGTCAAGTTGCTCGGCATGGTCAATGCTACCCCGGAGTTCAGTCAGCATCCGGCAGTCATCGACGGTTGCTCCAGCTTATTGCACAAAGTGTTTGGCGCCAAGGGGATACACGCCCGCTCTGCATTTGGGGTCGCGTCTTTGCCGAACCAGATTAGCGTTGAAATTGAAGCCATTTTTGAAATCGAAGATTAGGCAGTTCTAATGGCGGCCCATAGCACGTTCGATAGCCAGCGCCGCGCCTTGTACGGCACTGGCGTATTTAGTCTGGTCTGCGCGGGCTTTGCTTTCGGCCAGCACTACCGAGATGGTCGCCAGGCACTCGCCTTCCAGAGATCGAATCGGTGCTGCGATACAAGCAACGGCGTACTCAGAGCTACCCAGCTGTACGGCCAGCAGATTGTCAAAATCTTCTTTGGACTGGGCAGCCAGCTTTTCAATATCGGTCGGTGCAGTACCGGTATCAGATTGACGGGCCTGCTGAGAAAAAATGTTAATCCGCTCGTCATGGCTCAAGTGGCCGAGCAGCAGTCGACCAGAAGCAGTCCAGTTCAGCGGTACTCTCGTGCCGACGTCAGAGGTCACTCTGAAGTGGCCCTCCGCCTCGGCCATGGCGATGACGGTCATCATGCCCTGATCACGGGCACAGACCTGGGTGGTCTCACCCAGTTCAGTGCTCAGTTGTTTCATCTGTTTGCGGGCGACGCTGAAGACATCCATATGCGAGCGGTACAGCAAACCATAACGCATCAGCCTGGGGCCGAGCCAGACTTGTTTTTCACCGGCTCGGGACAGCAGTTCCTTCTCCAGCATGTCATCGACGATTTTGTAAAATGTCGACATCGGAGCACCGGCGAGTTTAGCAAGTTCATAAGTCGTCATTGGTTGTTGGCGCTCGGTCAGCAGGTCGAGTACTTGTATTACCCGATCAATACCGCTGGTTCTTTTGCCTTTAGTTGCTGTCATGATTGGTGCTCTAATTATGGTGTTTATTCTGTAATTATGGAGCATCGTTAGCGAAAAGCCAGTAAAAAATTTATATTTATCTGTAGATTAGGAGTTAAGTTGAAGTCATGGAATTAACTAATATCATCAATGTCTCTGGCACTATGACAGGATTGGGAGCGTCGGTAACCAGTGAGGCTGTGATCGAGGCCAGCGCTGTAATGATGCGCAGATTCGTGGTCATGCATCAGTTACAGAGCAGTGCCAGTGAAACCATCTGCGCGGCCACAGGGGCTGAGGCGGGTTTTATTGCGGCATCCGCCAGCGCCGGCATCTCTATGTCGATAGCCGGAGTCATTACTGGCTTAAATGCGGCGGCGGCGGAACAGTTGCCAGGTTTTGCCGGTGAAAATTCACTGGTAGCGGTTCAGGCAGGCCATTTGTGTAATTATGGCGCGCCAATTGCGCAGGCGATTGAACTGACCGGTGCCAAAGTGCAAAGTGTCGGCAGCGCTACGCTGTGTACGGACTATCAATTACAACAGGCGCTGGGGCCGGATACTGTCGCCGCTCTGTATGTTATTTCACACCACGTCTCCCACTACGGGCAGATACCACTACCGCGCTTTTGTCAGATCTGCCGCGAAGCTGGGGTACCTGTGATAGTCGATGCCGCCTCTGAATACGAGTTGCGACAATTCTTGCGCGACGGTGCCGATATTGTGCTCTACTCCGGGCATAAATTTCTCGGCGGCCCCACCAGTGGCATAGTGGCGGGAAAACGCCAGTTAGTACGTGCTGCTTATCTGCAAAATCTCGGCTTGTGTCGGGGTATGAAAGTGGGCAAGGAGAGCGTCGCAGGGGCGATAGCAGCACTGCAGGCATGGACAGAGCGAGATCATCAGGGGATCCGCGAGAGTGAA
Source organism: 'Osedax' symbiont bacterium Rs2_46_30_T18 (assembly GCA_002163025.1). Taxonomy (GTDB): domain Bacteria; phylum Pseudomonadota; class Gammaproteobacteria; order Pseudomonadales; family Balneatricaceae; genus Rs1. The sequence goes on along the minus strand of MABF01000115.1, from coordinate 2,012 downwards.
GAGGCGACTTTGAGCTACTGGCAGCAGCAACTATCTGCGCTGGCGGGGGTGAGGACAGTGACCGAGGATGATCCCACAGGCAATCCATTGCGACGTCTGACTGTACAGATAAATGCAGACACTGTCGGATTAACAGCTGCAGGTTTTGCCGAGGCACTGGGCAGTGCTAATCCGCCGATTATTGTCCGAGATCACGAAGTGGAGCATGGCTGGTTCCAGCTGGATCCCTGCAATTTATTAGCGGGTCAGGCGCAGCAAGTGGCTGCACAGATTTGCCAGACACATCAACAGGCAGCGCAGTTCACCCCATCAGTACAAGTCGAACACAACGCCAGAAATGCCAGCGCTGACGGCTACTTAAACTGGATGGCAGAATAATGCTGGATCTAGTCTGTTTAGGTGAACCCATTTATGAACTGAATCAGCAGCCAAATGGCGATTACCGGCCGGGGTTGGGGGGTGATGTCTCCAATGTCGCTGTAGCGGCTGCACGCTCCAATGCCGATGCCGCATTGCTAAGCTCGCTCGGTAAAGACGCATTTGCCGAGCAATTCAGGGAGTTCTGGAGCAACGAGAAGGTCACCCACAATGCTGTTTTGAGTTCTGCCCAGCACCCTACTGGCATGTATTTTGTCACCCACGACAGTGGCGGACATCACTTTTCTTATCGTCGAAAAGGTTCAGCGGCAAGTCATTATGACAGTGCCGACTTACCACTACAGCTGATAAAGAGTGCCAAAATTAGCTACGCTTCGGGGATCAGTCTGGCGATTAGCAGCAGTATGGCTGAAGCTGTGTCCAGCATGTTTAAGACAGCCAGAGCTTCAGGCCAGCTCTGTGCCTTTGATCCCAACTACAGGCCCGCGCTCTGGGATCTGGAAACAGCTACTGAGTCAGTGCACAGATTGATGGGTCAATGTGACATCGCACTGCCGGGCTTAGATGATGCGCGATTACTGACCGGGCTGATTGATCCCGAACAGATAGTGGCCTTTTATCATAAGCTAGGTGCCAAAATAGTAGCATTGACCTTAGGCGCGCAAGGGGTGTTAGTGTCGGACACAAAAAAAATGCAGCTTATAGATCCTATTACAGTAACGGCGATTGATGCCACAGGGGCCGGAGATTGTTTTAATGGGGCATTTTTAGCCGAGTATTTACGCAGTTTAGATGTCTTTGCTGCTGCAAGGTACGCCAACGTCGCCGCCGGATTATCGACCATAAGTTACGGGGCGGTAGCGGCCATTCCTCACAGAAATTCTATCGAGCAGCGTCTTTAAGCTGATAAAAACAAGGTAGGTGAAGACAGCTAAGTACTGTTAGCTGTCTTTGGGACTGATATTGCCCAGTATTTTGTGCAGTGTATTTAAAAAATTCTGCTGTTCCTCGTCCGAAATGCCGCTGAACAATCGATTGTATTCAAGCAACATACTCGGCCAGAAAATTTCAAACTCTTCGCGACCTAAATCCGAGATAAAAATTTTGCGCACTCTGCCATCTTTTACGCTGGCAACTCGGCGAATCAGATCCTGTGCTTCCAGTACATCTAAAGAGCGGCTCATGGTCGATTGCTCAACAACAGTGTAAGCGGATAACTCGTTAATGGTTAATCCAGAGATTACCGACAAAACTGCCAGGGTACGCATCTTTACCACCGATAACCCCTGATCCCGTAGCGGCTCCTGAAGATTACTGCTCCAGCGTCCCATAATACGGTTAATCAGATAGGGGGCAAATTGAGAGAGTCCGATTTCACCAAGTGATCTGGTCTCGTCCCTGCTCTTCGCTGCAAATTGCAGTTCGCTCGGCTGCGGGTTTGCTTCAGGGACAGAGTTGTTATTTTCAGACATAGTTGTTTTTTCTCCGCCAAGTTTGCTAGCTATCAGATAAACATAAATCGATAGGAGTGCATAAGTGACGCAATTATGTCACAGATTATAAATCTCTGTCTCAGGTGTTTTTCTGAAAATGATGCCAGATTAGTGCAGGCAGGGGAAATATTTAGCCAGCGG
>MABF01000061.1 GCA_002163025.1 'Osedax' symbiont bacterium Rs2_46_30_T18 | reverse complement strand
CGCTTCCAAAAAGTCGCCGATTATCTAAGCGCAGAACTTGGCGTGCAAGTTAACTACATTCCGGTTAAATCCTACGCGGCGGCGATTGGTGCGTTTCGCAATAACCAAGTGCAGCTGGCCTGGTTTGGCGGTCTCTCGGGGGTGCGTGCGCGCCAGCTGGTGCCGGGCTCGCGGGCAATTGCCCAGGGGGTCGAAGATCGACAGTTCAAAAGCTATTTTATCGCTCATCACTCAACCGGCCTGACCCGCAGTGACAGCTTTCCCCAGGGTATTGCCGGTAAAACCTTTACCTTTGGCTCTAAAGGTTCTACCTCTGGGCGGTTAATGCCCGAGTACTATATCCGCCAGCAGCTGCAGCGCTCTCCGCAACAACTGTTTAGTGCGGTAGGTTTTAGTGGCGATCACAGCCTGACCATCAACCAAGTACAGGCGGGTGCCTACCAAGTGGGGGCGGTTAATTACCAAGTGTGGCAAAGTATGTTGGCTGCCGGTAAGGTGGATCTGAGCAAGGTCTCAGTGATTTGGCAAACCCCGCAGTACACGGATTATCAGTGGAGCATTCGCGCAGGTGTGGATGGGGACTACGGGCCAGGCTTTAGTGATAAAGTTCAGGCAGCACTGCTAAAAATGCGCGATCCGCAGTTATTAAAACAGTTTCCACGCTCCGGCTTCATCGCGGCTGAAAATGCCGATTATCAAGCGATAAAAGAGACCGCTATCGCTCTGGATTTACTGCAACCTTAAGCCCTTTATTACAGCCAAAAGATAAAACTATGTTGTTTGAACTGCGCCACTGCTCATTTTCTTACCACTCAAAATTGGTTCTGGATGATATTTGTCTGCAAATAGGTACTGGCGAAAGCGTGGCGATTGTCGGCCAGAGCGGGGTCGGAAAATCGACCTTATTAAATCTATTGGCCTCTCAGCACAGCGCCAATATCGCCTATTGTACTCAGGATCGGCAGTTAATTAGTGGCTTAAACTGCTACAACAATATCTATCTGGGAAAGTTAGCGCAGTTCGGGGCGATTAAAAACTTATTTAATATATTGTGGCCCAACCCGCAAGCCCTTCAAGAAGTCAGGGCAATCGCCGAACAACTGAGCATTGACGACAAATTGCAGGCATCGGTGGGCAAACTATCCGGCGGCCAGCAACAGCGAGTGGCGGTGGCCAGGGCTTTTTTCCAGCAGCGGCCCATTTTTTTGGGTGATGAACCTGTGGCTAATCTGGATTCGGTTAAGGCACAGCAAGTTCTGCAGGTGATATTAGAGCGCCACCAGAGCAATGTTATCGCCCTGCACGACAGGGATTTAGCACTGCGCTATTTTGATCGTATTATCGGCCTGAAACAGGGAAAAATTGTCCTGGACGCCGCCGCTGCGGATGTGTCGCAACAAGATCTGCAGCAACTGTACTTGTGATGGGGCTCTTTGCCGGTACCAGTGACGGATTAAAGCTGCGCAATTTTAGTTTGCTGTTAGTCGCGACCGGGTTGCTGGCTGCTGTTTTCGCCGATGTACAAGTCCACGCCTCAGAGCCCTGGGGGCATCTGGGCACAATGCTACAGGGATTGTTCAGCCCCAGTGTTAGCGATGTCCAGGGGCTGGGATTAGATTTATTTTATACCTTGAGTTTTGCGCTGCTAGGGGTGAGCCTGGCAGTAGTGGCAGGTCTGCTGTTATCGCTGTTGTATCGGTACCCGATAGTGCGCTTTATCTGCGCCTTTTTTCGGGCTATCCACGAGCTGTTTTGGGCACTGCTGTTTATGCAGTTGTTTGGGCTGTCAGCCAGTACTGCCATACTGGCGATCACTATCCCCTACGCTTGCACTTTTGCCCGGGTGTATCACGATATCTATCAGCATGCACCGATTAAGCTCGCTCAGCTGCCCGAGTTGGCCGACAGTAAATTCAGTCATTTTCTGTATGTATTGCTCCCTCAGGTTTGGCCACAGATGCGCTCTTATCTTCGCTACCGTTTTGAATGCGGGGTGCGCACTAGCGCGGTGCTAGGTTTTGTAGGGCTGCCAACCATAGGTTTTCATCTGGAAACTGCGTTTAAGCAGGGTGATTACTCTTATGCAGGGGCGTTGTTGCTGGCATTTTTTCTGCTGATAGCCAGTATTAAATACTGGTTGAAGATTTACTTGTTACCCCTTTATATAGCTATCGCGCTGTGGTTTTTACCGCGCTCCGAATTTACTAACAGCAGCGACAATATATGGCGATTCTTTAGTGCGGATATTTGGCCCAGTGTAGTGAAAAATGTCGAGCTGTCGGTGCTAGAGAAGTTGTCGGCATACGCGCAGTGGTTGAACTCGTTGATGTTAGAGCAAGGATTACCGGGAATCGCCAGTACCTTGTTGTTATCGCTGATGGCGCTCGCTGCTACTTATTTGCTGTGCATTATTCTAGTGCCATTGCTGAACTGCATACGCCGTCAATGGCTGATGAATGGCTTTGGTCAGTGCCTGCTACTAGTGATGCGCTCAACTCCTGAGTATATTTTAGCTTTTGTCTTGCTACTGTTACTGGGGCCATCAATGTTGCCGGCAGTGATTGCACTGGCTATTCACAACAGTGGATTAATAAGTTATCTGCTGCAGCGCGATATTACTACGCTAGAAACTGGCACAGAGGTAACAGAGCCAGGCAGTTTTAGTGTTTTCTTGTACAAAACTATGCCCAATCTGTATTCAAAATTTATCTCGCTGCTGATGTATAGGGCTGAAATTATCTTGCGTGAGAGTGCTATTTTAGGTGTGCTGGGCGTCACCACTTTAGGCTTTTATATCGACTCGGCGTTTGAAGATTTTCGCTTTGACCGGGCGCTGGCGCTATTGGTTATAACAGCGCTACTGAATGTGCTGGTTGACCAGCTGTCGAGAAAACTGCAGCTTTGTTTTAGCGATCAGGGAATCAGGGTGAGGTCTAAGGATTAGGCTTAAATCCGCTGGCAGCATTTTTATCTAAAGCAGACTATCCTTAACCATTATACTTTTCATTTGAAAAAGGTGGTCATGGGAAATTTAAAAAGACTAGTGACAACGCTGTGCTGTAGCCTACTGCTTTGGCAAGCGCCTCTGTCGGCGAGTAATTTAGATGATATTACCATACTCACGGAAGGTTACCCCCCGTATAACTATCAGGGGGAAAACGGTGAGTTGCAAGGTATCGCGGTGGATTTGCTGGTCGAAGCATATAAGCAGGCCAATGTAGATTTCGACAAAAGCACTATCAAATTACAGCCCTGGCCCAGAGCTTATCGCAGCGTGCTACAGGGCGTTAACATTATGTTGTTTTCTATGACCCGAACCCGCAGCAGAGAAAAACTGTTTAAGTGGGCGGGCCCTATCAGTCAAACACGGGTTGTGTTGCTGGCGAAAAAGAACAGCAAAGTGGTTATTTCAACCCCCGATGATTTGACCCAGTACATTATTGGCGGGATTCGCAATGATATAGGTCTGTTACTGGTGCGTGAGTTAGTAGCCGATAATGGTCAGTTGTTGACTTCCCCCTATGCAAGCTCGCTGGCAAACATGTTGAATTTAGGACGCATTGATCTGTGGGCCTATGAAGAGAATGTTGCCACACATTTTTTGCGCCGCGAGGGACTGGATCCGGATGAATTTGAAGTGGTGTATACCTTAAGTGAGGCCGAACTTTACTATGCTTTCAGTTTAGATACTGATCAGCAGGTAGTGGATGGATTCCAGAGTGTCCTGGATCAATTCCGGCTAGCGACAAAGAATACTAATACCCCCTAAGTAGCTTACAGGGCAAATTATTTCAGCAAAAAATATTTTAAGTTTAAATAATCTAGAGTAGATTTTGTGTGCTATATTGTTTGCCCGATCAATTTCTTTTGATCTCTGGCAAAATCTTGCGAGAAGCACAGCCGTAGCAATCGGTTAAGTACAAACTTCATATCATAGTAACACTTTCAATACGGTTACAAGATGTCCCACTGCAGGGCCTACTTTCTGGTCTAGTTTGCAGCGATATTTTTGACTGCAACCTTATCGAGGAACAATGAACACTACAGCTGTCGTTAAACCCCATATCGCTATCTTAATTGTATTATCGGCTATCGGGCCGGTGGCATTGAATATATTTCTCCCCTCCATGCCCAATCTCACCGAGTCACTAAATACCAGTCACGATATTTCCCAGTTGACTCTGACTTTGTATTTAGTCGCCACTGCCTGCGCTCAGTTGATTTTGGGTCCACTCTCGGATAAATACGGTCGCAGGCCGATACTGCTGGCCGGTGTTGGGGTGTATGTCATCGCCAGTTTGGGCTGTGCACTGGCTTTTAATATCGAGCAGCTGATAGCGGGTCGAATACTACAGGCGGCAGGTGGTTGTGCCGGTATTATTATTACCAGGGCAATCGTTCGCGATTTATACGACAAGCGAAAATCAACCAGTTTGCTCGGTTATATGACTATGATAATGGCGGTAGCACCTATGCTATCGCCTATTATTGGCGGTTATTTAGATCAGTGGTCCAGCTGGCGTGCCAGCTTTTACTTAGTGACACTCTTAGGTTTTATCGTGTTTATTTTCAGCTACAGTAAATTGCACGAGACTAACCATCAGCTCTCTGCGGATATGAAGCTGGGGAATATTTTTTCTAAGTACAAGCTGTTGATCGTTGAGCGCCAGTACTTAGGTTATGTATTGGGCACGTCTTTCGGCTCTGCAGTATTTTTTGCTTTCATAGCCGGGGCGCCTTTTTACGCCACTAAGGTACTGGATTTGCTCCCCAGTGAATATGGATTCTATTTTATTATGGTTTCCCTGGGTTATATGTCCGGTAATTTTATCTCAGGACGTTATGCCTCTCGCTTATCAGAGCGGCAGATGCTAGATATGTCCTCGATTATTTTGGCACTTGGAATCAGCGTGCTGATCTATTTTAGTTTCACTTCTTTTGATCATCCCGCTTACCTGTTTATACCGATGGCACTGGTCGCCTGTTCCAATGGCATCGCTATTCCCAACGGTATGTCCGGAGCGCTGAGTGTCAACCCTAAGTTAGCGGGTACAGCTTCCGGGTTGGCGGGCTTTATTCAAATATCGATGGGTGCCGCTGCGACTTTTGTGGTCGGTTTTTTCCACGATGGCAGTGCTATGCCAATGGTGATCTGTATGGTGGTAACAGCCGTATTGTCCATCGTCAGTTTTAAGCTGATAGTGCAACAAGAGCAAGATAGTGCTATAGAAGTGTTGGATAATCATTAAGATGTATGCCTGTCCCCCAGGCATGCTGGCGGTCTCTTAAGATAAAATAATAGCAAAAACAAAAGGATTCGTTTGCCATGAAATATTTATCTGCAGCTTTTGCTGCGCTCTTTGTTTGCGCCACACTGCTAATTAACCCTCTGTTGATCGGGTCTGCTCTTGCGCAAACTGTTAATGCTGAAACTGCCAGAGTATTAGACATCTCTGTGCAGAGCATTGATGGACGAATAGCCGCAGCGGTCACTTTTTCCAGCAAAGTGCAGGGCAGTGTCGATTTAGATAAGTGGCTGAACATAGAGACCCTGGAAGGCGAGCAGATTGATGGCAGTTGGATCTTAGATGAGAAAGCCAAAATATTGTATTTCACTAATATCGAGCCCGAGCGGAGTTACTTAGTCTCTGTTGAGCCGGGGTTGCCACTGGGCGATCTTAAGTTCCTTAAGACCGGCAGTTCAGCGCAAGTTGATGTGCAGGCGATCAGCCCAATGCTGGGTTTTGCCGGTAATGGCAACTTGCTGGCAGGGACCTTAAGCGATGGGCTGCCGGTAATTGCCGTCAATGTACCGCAGGTAGATGTGGATTTTTACCGCATTCCCGAGAGCCAGCTGGTGGCATTTTTATCTGAAAATAGCCGTAGAGGGCAGCTGGATTTTTGGCAGGTTCGAGATTACGTCGACAGTTTTGAGTTAGCTTATACGGCCAGATTTGATTTGCAGTTAGCGCGCAATCAAACCGCTACCAGCTATTTGCCGATAAAAAACATTGTCCCTCTACAGCGTCAGGGGGTGTATTTAGCGGTGATGCGAAAATCGGGCCAATACCGCTATTCTTATCCGTCTACCTGGTTTGCAGTCAGCGATTTAGGGGTGCATATGCGCATCTATGCGGATCGCGCAGATGTCACTGTGAGCAGCTTAGCCAGCGCCGAGCCGATCGAAAAAGTGCAGTTAACGCTGTTGGATGCCAATGGTAAACAAATAGCACGGCGCAGCAGTAACGCGACAGGCTTTACTAGCTTCTCTGCGTCGCAGCTTGATAAAGCGCAGCTGTTAATGGCAATAAAAGGGCAGCAGACCTCGATCGTCAGGTTGTTTGGTCCGGTACTGGATTTGTCTGAATTCCCGGTATCCGGCATCGTCGACAGCCCCCGACAGCTGTTCTTTTACGCAGAGCGGGATTTGTATCGACCCGGTGAAGCTTTAACTGTCAGTGCGTTGTTGCGCGACAGCGACGGTAAATTACTGCCGCCGCAAGTACTTACTTTTAAGTTAAAACGCCCGGATGGTCGCATCGCCAGTGAGCAGCGTCTGTCAGCCAATGTTTTGGGCTACTACGCCAGTCACTGGCAACTGCCCAAAGATGCGCCGACCGGAGCCTGGTCTGTAACCGCACAACTGGCGGGACAAGCTGCAAGCAGTTATGCGCTGCAAGTTGAAGAGTTTCTTCCCGAACGCATGGAACTGCTTTTAGAAACACCAGAGTTTGTTGCCACTGATGCGCCTTTTCAAGTGTCAGTCACGGGTAAGTATTTGTACGGTGCTCCCGCCAGTAGCAATATATTGCAGAGCGAACTAGTGACTAAATTAGCGGCTCACCCTTTTAAGGACTTTAGCGAATATCACTTCTCAAACCCCCAGATCGCTGATTTCAATCGGCGTATTAGCTTAGACGATAGTCACTTAGATAAACTTGGAGAGTTAAAAATAGCCCCGAAATCATTCTGGGGAAAAGCTAAAACGCCACTGCGGTTAAAGCTATATGCCAGTTTGTTGGATTCAGGGGGGCGCCCGGTAAGTCGTATTGCCAACAGTTTCGCCCTGCCCGCTGAACAATTGCTAGGCATCAGGCCGATGTTTGCAGATGATAGTGCGCCCTATGACAGCAACGCTAGTTTTGAGCTGTTACTCACCGATGGTAAAACTAAACTGGCCGCAGACAATCTCCAGGTAAAATTAATTCGCGAACAGCGTAATTACCACTGGCTCTACACAGAGGGAGAGGGCTGGACTTCTGATTATACTGAGCGTCACTACAGCGTCTCCAATACTCAGCTCAGTATCAGCGAGGGCCAAATTGCGACAGTTTCACTGCCGGTTGACTGGGGACACTACCGTTTGGAGGTGACGAACCCTGCGACTAAGATTGTCACTGGATATAAATTTAGGGCCGGTTGGAGTGCCGATGAGACAGTTCTGGCGGGGCGCCCGGATAGGATTGGTCTGGCGTTGAATAAGCAGCGCTATCGGGTCGGTGATTTGGTCGAGGTAGAGATTAAGCCGCCTGCAGCAGGGCGTGGTTATCTGTTAGTGGAATCCGACCAAGCATTACATCGCCAGCTCATAGACGTCCCCGCAGAGGGCGCGAAAGTTTCTTTCAAAGTACAGCCTGGCTGGGATACTCATAATTTATACGTTTCAGTACTGTTGATTCAGCCGGGATCAGAGCGACAGCAAAAACTGCCCAGGCGGATGTTGGGTATTGCCCCTCTTGCATTAGATAGAGAGGAGCGAAAGTTACAACTGACACTGGAGGCACCGAGTAAAATACGGCCTAACACTCAGTTATCGGTACCGATAAAAATTTCGGTCGCAGCAGGTAGCACGGCAAACAAACTCAGAGGACCGCTACAGCTGACCTTGGCAGCTGTAGATGTCGGGGTGTTAAATATATCCAGATTCGAGTCACCGGATCCCTTTACTGGCTTTTTCCAACAGCGTGCCTATGGCGTTGATGCAAGAGACAGCTACGCAGATTTGATCAATGCCGATGCCGGAGTGTTAGCGCAACTAAAGTTTGGTGGTGACGGCGATTCGCTGCAGGGGGGAGAAGCGGATCCGGACGTACAAATTGTTTCGTTGTTTTCCGGGCTGGTTGATGTCGATGCCCGCGGTGAGGCAACTGTGCAAATGGATATTCCAAATTTTAATGGCCGTCTGCGGCTGATGGCGGTGGCGTTTTCCGCCGATAGCTTTGGCAGCGAGCAGCGAGATATTGAAGTAGCGGCGCCGATTGTGGCGCAGCTGAGTAAGCCGCGGTTTCTCAGAGGTGGTGACCAGAGTCAATTGGCACTGGATTTGAATAACTTATCCGGGTTGCAGCAACAGCTAGAGCTACAGCTAGACTTAGGCCAAGGTCTGTCGTTCAGTGCTGCTAGCGGGGAAGCCAGGCAGCGTCAGAGTTTATCTGTGAGTTTGGCCGCCGGTGAAAAACGGGTACTGTACTTCCCGGTGCAAGCGGCAATGGATTATCGGTCAGTGGCGATAGATTTAAGCTTAGCCAACATAGCACTGACAGACTCAAAGCAAACTATAGATCTGGCCAGGCACTGGCAGCTGTCGGTGCAACCGGCATGGGCTATCACTGACCGGCAATGGCAGAAAGTATTATCTCCCAAGCAGAGCTTTAACTTAGATGGCACCGAGTTGCGAGACTTGATACCCGGGGGGCTAAGCGGGCAGTTGAACGTTTCATCGCGACCGCCACTGGATATCGCCAGTCATTTGTCAGCGTTAAAAGCTTATCCCTACGGCTGTTTAGAACAGACGACCAGCGGAGTTTTTCCACAGTTATACGTAGACGATCAGCTGTTAGCAGAATTGGGCATCAGTGGCTCAGAAGGTGAGGCCAGGAGCAGTGCAATTGAATTGGCGATTGCCAGATTGCAGGGGATGCAGCGTTCCAGTGGCGGTTTTGGCCTCTGGTCGGAGCAGAGTCCGGAGGAGCACTGGCTGAGCGTCTATGTTCTGGACTTCCTGTTACGGGCTACAGCGGCGGGTTATCAAGTTCCCGAGCAGAACCTGAAAAAGCTGTTGCAGCGGGTCTCCACTTACCTGCGCAATCCGGGAAAAATACGCAGCTACTACGAAGAAATCAACGCTGAAACTAAGTTTGCTATTCGCGCTTACGCCGGGCAGGTATTGGCGCGACACAAAGCGGCCCCACTGTCTATTTTGCGGCAGATGTACCAGCGCAGAAGTGCCCATGAGACCCCATTGGCACTGCTGCAGTTGGGTCTGGCGCTGCAATCGGCTGGGGATAACAACAGAGCGGCCCAGGCGATTGGCGAGGCGCTATCCGGAGTCGATGACTTTGGCTCCGAGCGTATTTACTATTCCAGTAGGGTGCGCGATTTAGCACTGGGCAGTTTTTGGTTGCTGGAGAGCGACGCCGCCAGCAGCAATTGGCAGCCGCTGCTGCTGAGTTTAGTGCAAGCATTAGAACAGCGTCAGTGGTTGAGTACTCAAGAGCGCAATGCGCTGTTTTTACTGGGGAAAGAGCTGAGGAAGACGGCGGGGTCAGAAATGCATTTAGTCTGGCAATTGGCGGGCAAGAAAATGCAACAGCAGCTACAGCGGCTGCAAGTTCCCTTGACTAACGCTCAGCTGCAGCAGTCTATAGAGTTACAAAACCTGGGGACAGGTAATGTCTACCTGAACTTGCGTGCATCGGGTTATCAGCGCAGTGCCCCCCAACCATTAGATAAAGGCTTGCGTTTGCAGCGCAAGTTCTATCAGTTAAACGGCGAGCCTTTTAACACACAGAGCATTCGCAGCGGCGATAAATTAATAGTAGAGCTTACAGTCAGTGCCGATCGCCGGCTGCGTCATGCGTTGATCGTCGATCAACTGCCCGCAGGAATGGAAATAGAGAACCAGAATTTAGCTGACAGCTATGATCAAAGTGATTTGCAATTGCACGGCGAATCTATTTCACAACTCATGGAAGACCTGCAAATCAACTACCAGGAATATCGCGATGACAGATTTGTAATGGCTTTAGATTTACCGGGAAAAAGAACCCAAAAGGTATACTATTTAGTGCGAGCAGTGACCCCTGGCACTTTCAGCATACCCCCGACCTTTGCCGAAGATATGTACCGTCCGGAAATCCGTCATCAGGGTTCGGCGGCCGGGACCCTTATGGTCACTCCTCGATAACATGCAGTGACAGGTAACTAGCAGCAGGTGAAGGTATATAAAGCCATAGCTAAAGTTGGCAGTCTATCGATAGTACTAGTGTTATCGCTGCTATTGCTGCTGGATAACCTCTACCCTATGCCCCGGCAGCAGTCTTTTAGCACTGTAGTACTGGCCAGTAATGGCGAAGTACTGCGTGCCTTCAGTAATGACCAGCAGCAGTGGCGCTACCCAATCGACAACGCTGCAGTACCGGAGCACTATCTGAATCTGCTGTTGGGTTATGAAGATCGTTGGTTTTATCATCACTTTGGGGTGAATCCGCTGTCGATGTTACGCGCTGCCTGGCAGAATTTTCGCGCCGGTCGGGTCGTTTCAGGCGGCTCTACTTTGACGATGCAAGTGGCGCGCTTGCTGGATCCGCACCCGCGCAGTTACCGCGGTAAATTACAGCAATTACTGCGCGCACTGCAATTGGAGTGGCACTTAGATAAAGCCCAGATTCTCAACTTATACCTGAATTTAGCCCCTTATGGCGGCACTTTAATAGGCGTACAAGCGGCCAGTAGCAGCTATTTCGCCAAGCCACTGCAGGATCTAACCGATGCTGAGGCGGCGCTGCTGGCGGTGCTGCCCCAGGCGCCTAGCAGGTTGCGTCCCGACCGACACCTGGCAAAGGCACAACGGGCTCGGGATAAAGTATTGAGGCGTATGTCAGCGCTCAAAATTTGGCCCGAGCAGCGCGTTGTGGATGCTCTGCAGGAGCCGTTGTTCGCCTATAATCAACGGGCGCCGTTAATCGCTCCGCTACTGGCCCGGCGCCTGAAGAAACAGTGCCCGGACTGTGAAAAAATTCACACTAACATTGATATTGAGCTGCAGCAGCAATTGGAAATGTTGGTTGCCGACTACATTGAAACTACTGGGTCGGGGTTGTCTGCAGCATTGATGGTGATGGACAATTCTAGTGGTGCAGTGCTCAGCTACATAGGCTCAGCTGACTTTTTGAACGCACAGCGCTTTGGGCATGTCGATATGGTACAGGCGGTGCGCTCACCGGGCTCCACTTTAAAACCTTTTCTCTATGGCCTGGCTATCGACCGCGGGCTGATTCACTCGCAATCTCTGTTGCAAGATACACCCAGATATAAAAAAGCCTACCGGCCGCGAAATTTTAGCGGTGGATTTAACGGCCCTGTCAGTGTTACTCAAGCGTTACAGCGCTCACTTAATATTCCGGCAGTTCAAGTATTAGAGCAGCTTGGGGCAGATTATTTTGCCGCCAAGCTGCAATTTGGGGGACTAAAGCTTAAAGGGCCGGGGGCGGATAAACCTAATGTGGCGATGATTTTAGGGGGGGTGGGCACTCAGTTGGAAAGTCTAGTCGGGGCTTATTCTGCTCTGGGCCGAGCCGGCTTGACGATTAAGCCCAAATTACTTAAAGACCAGCCTAGCCTCGAACGGTATTTGTTGAGCCCGGGCGCCGCCTGGATCAGCTGGAAAATGTTGGCAATTAATCCGGCACAAAGTACCCGTCACAATCGCATTGACAGTGATTGGCGCCTGGGCTGGAAGACCGGCACTAGCTATGGTCACAGAGAGGCCTGGGCGATGGGGGTGAGTAAAAAGTGGACTATTGGTGTCTGGGTTGGGCGCCCGGATGCCAGCTCCTCCCCGGGGATTTCCGGTCGAAAAACTGCCGCGCCGCTGCTGTTTAAAGCGTACCGGGTATTGGGTATTGATAAGCCACTGAAAAGGCCGCTCACAGTCAGCCAACAGCAGATTTGCTGGCCTTTGGGAACGAGTGTCAGCTCTTTGCATAACACAGCAAATAACTGTCTGCAAAAAAAACAGGCATGGATAGTAGATGACACTGTTCCTCCCACCTTGTCCGAAACTGCAATCTTAGCTGACTTGTGGCGTAATAGTAGCGGTCAGCGGGCTGAGCCTGCCTGTGAATATGGTCCTCTACAATACAGCAAGATTTCCCTTTGGCCGGTGGCGTTGGAACCCTGGCTTAGTAGTAACTGGCGCAGATCCGCCAGATTACCAGATAGCAGTGCAGGTTGCTCACAGTTGCTAGCTGAACAGCAGTCGATCAACATTACTTCCATCGCCGACCAGAGCTTGTATCAATATCAGGCGCCTGCTCTGCAGCTGCAGTTGCTTGCCGAGGGCGGTAGTGGTTCCTTCCAGTGGTATTTAAACGGTAAACATCAAGGCGTTAGTCGAGCAAGGCAAGTGTTAACTGTCTCGTTAAAAGGACGTGGAAAATATCAGCTCTCCGTGGTTGATCAGCAGGGTAATACAGATTTGGTGAATTTTTTAGTCGAGTAACAAAAAGCAAAACTGAACATAAAATTAATAATTGGATATTTATGTTGTTATTTGGCATAATGATTTGCCCTTTTAGGTATTGATTGTGCTAGATTTTCCCTTTTATCTGGCGGCTGATCGGACGTACAGGATGACGTCCTGGCATTTAATGCTCACGGTAGTAAGGATAGAGTCAATGATAAATAAAATACCCTTTAAGCTTTCGTTTAAGCTATTTGAATGCATGTTAGCCTTGATCATCGCCTTTAGTACCTATCTTGGGTTTCACTTCTATCAGATTACCCTTAAAGCACAAACCATTGAAAATCAACGGTTTGATATAGTCTCGTCACTTAATGATTTTCGGGGTCGCACCGATAATTTATCTTATCTGTCTCGTCACTTTATGTTTACCTTAGACATAGAGTTTTTAGAAAAATACCGAAAAATCAATAACTCAAAAAACAATCTGATATACGGTGGGGCTAATATCAGAAAATCTTCATCAGGTAATAATCACAGCGATAACAAGATTCAGGCATTTTCTTTCGATGACAGGGTATTGTTTAATCGGGTCATAGCAAATGATGCCAGGCTCAGAATGATGGAGCAGCGAGCGCTTGCTCATGTACTTAGGGAGAATACCAACCCTTTGAAAAACATTGAACTATCAGCCAGCGAGCTACAGTCGGAAGGTTATTTACGCTTAAATTTGGAAATGATGAGTTTGCTGAATAAGTTATTAGAGTCAATCAACCATAGATTTCAAAAGCAAATAGGTGAGGTTGTGGTTGAAAGTACAGGTATGATTTACACTATTCCGGCGATCTTAATCGTCAATTTGTTGCTGCTATTGGTCTCCTTTGTTTTTATCAATAATAAAATGCAGGACTATCATACTGAATTGGAAGGCATGAGCTTTAAAGACTTTTTAACCGGGGTGCACAACCGTAAATACCTGATGGAAGCGGGCCCCTTTTTGTTGTCACTGAACCGCCGGGAGAAAACCCAAGTAGCGGTATTAATGGTGGATATCGATAAATTTAAAGCGGTTAATGATCAGTTTGGTCACGATGCCGGTGATGAAGTGCTGGTCGCTTTTAGTAAAACTATCAGTAAGAGAATGCGCAAGGGGGATATATTTTCGCGCTTTGGCGGTGAAGAGTTCGTATTAATGCTCAATAACGTTCGCTCAGTAGGGGCCGAGCATTTTGCCAATGAGCTGCGCATCCAGTTGTCGCGACAGAGCCTGCAGTGCAGTAGTGGCGCTATATGTTATACGGTGAGTATCGGAATGGTAATAAGCGACGAAGATTCAGACTTGAACCAGTTGATCAGCCGTGCAGATGAGGCATTGTACCGGGCTAAAAACTCCGGGCGCAACCGGGTGGTGATGGCGGAATACCGGCAGATGGCTGTCTCTGCATAAGATTGTAAACACCCTGAAATATATACCTTGTGACAGAACTACAGAGCTGATAATTTGGCAGGTTTTCGCGTTATAATGCCCGCTAATTGCACTTTCTACTTTGACCAGGTCAGCTATGCTAAAAAAACAACGCGCCGAATATATTGATCAACATCTGCAAAAACTCTACCCAAACCCACCGATTCCTTTAGACCATACGGACTCGTATTCGTTATTGGTGGCCGTATTGCTGTCGGCGCAATGTACTGATGCACGGGTAAATACGGTGACACCGGCGCTGTTCGAGTTAGCTGATAACCCTTTTGCTATGGCTGAAGTAGCCGTGGATGAAATTAAAGCTATCATCAGACCTTGTGGCCTATCGCCGCAAAAATCAAAAGCTATTAGTGTATTGTCGCAAATGCTAGTCGCAAATCACGGCGGAGAAGTGCCGGATAATTTCGTCGATTTAGAAAAACTTCCTGGGGTGGGGCATAAAACCGCCTCGGTGGTGATGAGTCAGGCATTTGGTCATCCTGCATTTGCCGTCGATACACATATTCACCGCCTGGCACAGCGCTGGGGCTTAACTAAAGGAAAAAATGTCCAGCAGACCGAAATTGATCTAAAGAAACTCTTTCCTCGAGATCGCTGGAATGACATCCATCTGCAAATTATCTACTACGCCCGCGAACACTGCCAGGCCCGTAACTGCTTTGGCTTAAGCTGCGAAATTTGCCGCACTTGCTATCCGGATAGGAAAAACAAGAAAGTTGTTCATAAGCCTTAAAGGCAGGAAAGAAAGGTGTGAGGTGTGAGGTGTGAGGCGTGAGGTAAAAGAAGACCGCTGCTGTCAGTGATGTTGTCGGCGATTAGATAGCGATGATTTATTTTAGTTTGAAAAATACTAATAAAACTGAAAGATGGCTTGCAACCCACTCAGCCCTGCTAAAATCACGCCTCACGCCTCACGCCTCACGCCTCACGCCTTTGTAACAACTGCGGATACTTTTTCAAATAGGCGCGCAGCTGATGGTAAGTTATACCCAAAGCGTCGGCGGTATTGTTCTGGTGATACCTCTGTTGCTGCAGTGCTCGC
>MABF01000312.1:7669-7812 GCA_002163025.1 'Osedax' symbiont bacterium Rs2_46_30_T18 | reverse complement strand
AGGCCAAGTGTCAAGAGTCAGCGCCTAAAGCACACAAAAGGCACGAGGTGACAGCCTTGAGCTCATAAAAAGGCGTGAGAATACAGTAACGGGACTGTAAGCTAAGCGTAAATTAGTCTTAGCTAATTATAATCTCGCTTAGC
>MABF01000312.1:0-7651 GCA_002163025.1 'Osedax' symbiont bacterium Rs2_46_30_T18 | reverse complement strand
CGGGACTGTAAGCTAAGCGTAAATTAGTCTTAGCTAATTATAATCTCGCTTAGCCTGACAATAGCACTGTAGCAACAGCTGCAACATTGTTACGGTTTTAAAAAAGCCGCTGTATTTACTATCTGCTCGCGTTCAGAAAAACTGCAAATTTCTGCTGACAATGCGCCGCTGTGACCGCTGCACAAGATCTCGGCCAATACGTTCTGCATCCCGGCGATGGCGGCCCGCTGCAAGTCAGATGGGATAATAATCAGCTGGTATCCCATCTGCTGCAGATCTTTGGTACTGACCAGCGGTGTTTTACCGCTGTGGAACATATTGATCAACTTGGGCCCTGGTACTTGCGTCGCTATTTGCTCTATCTGCGCTAAGCTTTCAGGCGCTTCAACGAAAATCATATCGGCGCCGCTGTCGACATATGCTCTGGCTCTGTCTATTGCATCCGCAAAGCCACTGACCGCGATGGCATCAGTGCGGCCAATCACTAACATGTCTGCTGCGTATTTTTTGGCCACTGCAATTTTTTTGCACATGTCATCCCTGCTCACCAGTGACTTACCCTCTAAATGGCCACAGCGTTTGGGGAATTGTTGGTCCTCTAAGTGCAGTGCGCTCACCCCCGCCTGTGCGAACAGTTGCACTGTGCGCTTAACGTTTATCAGCTCACCAAAACCCGTATCGGCATCCGCGATTACCGGCAAAGTGGTTGCCGCGACAATCTGCCTTATTCGCTCGACCACTTCAATCAGTGATAACAGCCCAATATCTGGCACCCCTGTACTACGGGCAATAGCTCCACCACTGGCATACACAGCACTAAATCCTGCATCCTCGACTAACCTGGTGCTTATGCCATCAAATACTCCCGGGGCGGTCACTATGCCCTGCTGTTCAATCAACTGTATTAATCTATTTTTCATCATCACTCCTGGACTTCAGTTGCTTTATTGCGCACTGATCTTATACTGAACAAAGATGTCTTTCTTACTATGAAATGACAATTTGTATCGAGACAAGGACATTCGACAATGCAGCAGCAAAAGCCCTGGCAGCAATTCCAGCCCAGGCTGGGTATCTATAAACATCTGCCTATGCCTGTGTATATGAAGGCTAAGGATCTGCCGCAGTATGGCGAAGTAGTACTGCACAGCCACGATTGGGAGCAACTGATCTTTGCCCTGTCTGGCTTATTAGAAGTCACCAGCAGTAAAGGGCAACATTTAATCCCCAGCGGCCAGGCAATTTGGATTCCCGCCAACCACAGCCACAGTATCGCCACTGTTACTGGTGCCAAGCTGCGCAGTGTGCATTTAGAAAAAAACCCGATTAGACAATTCGTGCAGCAGATAACAGTATTGAAAGTGGACCCCCTCACCCGCCTGCTAATCGCCAAAGCCAGTGATTTTTTTACCGATCACGATGCCAAAAGCCCTCGCAGTAAAGCACTGGCGTTCAGCCAGCAGCAACTGCGCTTACTGGATGTATTGATTGATCAAATTGGCGGACTACAAACCCAATCTTTGTCATTGCCATTAGCGGATGACCGGCTATTACTGCCTATATTGCAAGCTCTGCAGCAGCGGCCCGAACGTAAAACAACCTTGGTTCAGTGGGGCGAAATTTTAGGGGCGAGCAGTAAGACAATCGCCAGGCGCTTTGAAGCTAAACTGGGAATGAGTTACAGCCGCTGGCGTGAACGATTGATTTTGCACCGTGCGATTCAGGGGCTCAGTGAAAACCGCTCGGTCACCGACGTGGCACTGTCGTTAGGCTATGAATCACTGCCGGCATTTATCCATATGTTCAAGAAGCAG
Source organism: 'Osedax' symbiont bacterium Rs2_46_30_T18 (assembly GCA_002163025.1). GTDB lineage: Bacteria > Pseudomonadota > Gammaproteobacteria > Pseudomonadales > Balneatricaceae > Rs1. The sequence continues at coordinate 5,837 of MABF01000312.1, read as the reverse complement.
ATGGGGATAACTCCGGGGAAATTTATAAGCGGTGAATAAGTCAGCGGGGCAATTTTTTGCTGTGGATGGTTTAATAAGCAACTTATGCGCACATAACCGCCAGGTCACTTTCTCGATTTCTTTTAAAGAGTCGCTGACTGTTGAGTCAATATATAGTAATAAAGTTCAAGCACTTTGGCTGCTGCTAAACTATTATAATTAGCAGCAGTTTGGCGCTCGTTTAGCATCGATAAGCATATCTAAAAACGACATTTTTTAGCCTTTTTAAAAAGCTTTACAGAAGTTTGATCTTTAGTAAAAAAAATGCATAATTAGCGCCTAATTGGCAACGCGATTGCTTAATGTATTTTCTATCCTTTAAAAGCAATTCACCCGTTACACAGCACCTAATTACTTAAATTTACTGAAATAAACCTATGCACAAGCAACTTCCAACAAATGCAGTCTCAGAGACAAAAGCCCCCTGGAGCGTCGCCGACAGTGAAAAACTGTACGGGGTAAATCACTGGGGCTCTGGTTACTTTAACATTTCCGATAAGGGTGAAGTACAAGTCAGTGTGCAACATCAGGAGTGTTCTACTTCAGTTTCACTGTTGGAAATTATCCAGGGGATGAAAGAGCGCGGCATGCAAATGCCAGCCATATTGCGTATTGAGAACGTTTTAGACCAGAGGATAAAAGAGCTCAACGAGGCCTTTATCCGTGCTATTGCAAACGTTGATTACCGCGGAGACTACCGCGGGGTGTTTCCGATCAAGGTAAACCAACAGTGCCATGTTATCGAGGAAATCGCCGACTTTGGCCGGCGCTTTAACCACGGCTTGGAAGCGGGCAGTAAGGCCGAGCTCATTATCGCCCTGTCACAGCTTCGCGATAACAACAGCTTAATTGTCTGTAACGGCTACAAAGACGCTGAGTTTGTCGACTTAGGTCTGTATGCCAGGCAGCTGGGAATTAACTGTTTTTTTGTTTTAGAGACCCCCGCAGAGTTACCAATAATTCTGCAGCGCTCTAAAGCGTTAGGCATTAAACCGCTAATAGGTGCACGGATTAAATCTTCGGTGATTGTCGACGGCCACTGGAATGAAGACAGCGGCGACAGATCTATCTTTGGACTTTCGACTACTGCCCTTTTAGATGTTGTAGAGCAGTTAAAAGATGCACAAATGCTCGATTGCCTACAGTTATTACACTGTCACTTAGGTTCACAAATCCCCAATATCCGCAACATCCGTAGCGGGGTGCAGGAAGCTTGTCGCTTTTATGCGGGCCTGATCGCCGAGGGTGCGCCTATGGGCTACCTGGATCTAGGCGGTGGTTTGGCCGTTGATTACGAGGGGGCGAGAACCAACAGCACCCACAGTATGAATTATCGACTAGATGAATACTGCGTCAATATCGTCGAGGCCATCGTAGAGAGCTTAGATCCACTGCAAATAGAGCACCCGACTATTGTCACAGAGTCTGGCCGGGCGACCGTCGCCTACTCGTCACTGCTGCTGTTTAACGTATTGGATGTACGCAACCATGACCCACAACCTCTACCCCAGACACTAGAGGAGACTGATCACGAGACCTTACGTAATTTATTTGCAGTGAACCTGGCGGTCAATGAGCGTAATTTTCAGGAGTGTTACAACGATGCCTTGTACTATCGCGACGAGATAAGAGAGTTGTTCCGCCGCGGACAGGTGGGGCTGCGCGACAGAGCATTGGCCGATAATATCACTTTAGCGGTACTGGATAAGATTGCGAAAATTTTAAAAACTATCCAGCGGGTGCCTCCTGAGCTGGAGAACTTGCCGGAATTACTCTGTGATATTTACTACGGTAACTTCAGTTTATTCCAATCGCTACCAGACATTTGGGCAATAGACCAAGTATTCCCGGTGATGCCGATACACCGCTTGGATGAGCAGCCGACCCGCGAGGCTATTATCGCCGACATTACCTGCGACTGCGATGGTAAAATTGACCGTTTTATCTCCCCGCAGGGTATCCGTAATACTTTGCCGCTGCACAGCTTAAATCAAGACCAGGAATACTATATCGGGGTATTTTTAGTCGGAGCCTATCAGGAGACGCTGGGGGATTTGCACAATTTGTTTGGCGATACCAACGTGGTTAGCGTAAAAGTTAACGAGGATGGTAGCTATGATTTCGTGCGCGAGTTTCACGGTGACAGCATCTCCGATGTGCTTAGTTATGTAGAATACGAACCCAAACAAATGCTGGAGCAATTTCGCCGCCGCGCCGAACAGGGAGTGCGTGATAAAACCATCAGTGCTTCACAGCGACAAAAGATGCTGGCTGCTTTTAAAGATAGTCTGCAGGGCTACACCTATTTCGAGCGCGAAGATAACGATTAGCCACTGACAACAGCTCAGCCAAAATAACTAATAATTAAGCAGCGCTAATAGAGTGCTGCTAAAATGCATAAAAATTTAATGGAAGATACAAGTATGTCCAAAGTAATCATTATCGGCGCCGGTGGCGTCGGCGGCGTTGTGGTACAAAAATGCGCCCAAGTAGCAGATATCTTCAGTGATATTTTACTGGCGAGTCGCACAGAATCTAAATGTGTGGCGATCGCCGCCGCGGTCAAGGAAAGAACTGGCCAAGTGATTCGCACCGCCCAGGTGGATGCCGACAACGTACCTGAACTCGTGGCGCTGTTAAAAGCAGAGCAACCACAATTAGTCATCAACGTGGCCCTACCCTACCAGGATCTGACCATTATGGATGCCTGCCTGGAAGCAGGCGTCCACTACATGGACACAGCCAACTACGAGCCAAAAGAGACGGCTAAATTTGAATACAAATGGCAGTGGGCCTACCAGGAAAAATTCCAAAAAGCTGGACTTACCGCGCTACTTGGCAGTGGCTTCGACCCTGGCGCGACTAACGTATTCACTGCATACCTGGCCAAGCACTATTTCGATGAGATTCACGAGCTAGACATCATCGACGTCAACGGTGGCGATCACGGATACCCTTTCGCCACCAACTTCAATCCTGAGATCAACATTCGCGAAGTCACGGCAGATTGTCGTCACTGGGAAAACGGCGAGTTTGTGACGACCGATCCGATGTCGAAAAAAGCCAGCTTTACCTGTCCGGAAGATGTCGGCACTTACAATATCTACCGCATGTATCACGAAGAGCTCGAATCGCTGACTAAGCACTACCCAAGCATTAAACGCGCCCAGTTCTGGATGAGTTTTGGCGATAGCTACCTCAAGCACTTAGAAGTTCTGGGTAATGTCGGCATGTTGGGAATCGAGCCAATTGACTACCAGGGTCAGCAGATCGTACCTATTCAATTACTGGCGAAAATGCTGCCCGATCCCTCCTCATTGGGGCCGCGTACTATCGGTCGCACTTGCATCGGCGTTGTAGTACGCGGGATTAAAGACGGCGTGGAGAAAGTGGTTTACCTGTACAACACATGCGATCATCAGGCTTGCTACAAAGAAGTGGGCTCTCAGGCTATCTCCTACACAACTGGAGTGCCCGCTATGATAGGCGCCAAGCAGATGTTAGAGGGCAACTGGATTAAACCGGGGGTCTGGAACATCGAACAATTCGATCCCGATGGCTTTATGGATGACATGAATAAACACGGCCTGCCGTGGAAAGTAATTGAGTTGGACCATTTCAATTTAGACGCTTAATCCGCGGTCTTTGCAGCACCACTGATGTCCTCAGTGGTGCTGAACTCACTGTCCTGTTTAACTGCTAACGACCTTTGATACTATGCAATTTACCGACTTTTCTAAGCTGGATTTACAGCGACTGCCCTCCCCTTGTTTTGTAGTTGATCAAGTTGCCATCGAGCGTAATTTAAAAATTCTCCAGCGTGTCGGGGATGCCAGCGGTGCCAAAGTGCTAGCGGCACTGAAAGCTTTTTCGATGTGGCAACTAGGTCCGCTAACCGCCAGCTATTTGGACGGCATATGCGCCAGTGGTCTGCACGAGGCACTACTGGGAAAAGACGAGTATCATGCCCAGGGGCGCGCTAACGAAGTGCATGTATACAGCGCTGCTTTTAGTGACGCTGATGTAGCTGAACTATTAACCTTTGCCGATCACATAGTCTTTAATAGCATCGGCCAGTGGCAGCGTTTTCAAACCATCATTCAGGCAGCTAAGGCCGAGCGCCCTCAATTAGCATTCGGACTGCGCATTAACCCTGAGCACTCCGAGGGCAGTGTCGCTATTTACGATCCATGTGCGCCTGGATCACGTTTAGGCATTCGCCTCGAGGATCTGCGCGGACAAGATTTAACCGGTATTAGCGGACTGCATTTTCACACTTTATGTGAGCAGGGCTTTGCTGAATTGGACAGGACTTTAACAGCTGTCGAAGAAAAGTTTGGCCATTTACTTGAACAGATGCAGTGGATTAATTTTGGTGGCGGCCACCACATCACAGCCCCCGGCTACGATGTGGCAGGCTTAATAGCCAGAATCATAGCTTTTGCAGAAAAATATAGCGTACAAGTTTATATAGAACCCGGTGAGGCAGTGGCAATAGGCACTGGTGTGCTCTGCGCCCAAGTACTAGATATTATAGAAAGCGATGGCCAACAGGCGCTGTTAGACACCTCGGCCACTTGCCATATGCCGGACACATTGGAAATGCCCTACCGCCCGGATATCATGGGTGCCAAAGAGGTCGATCAGTTCCCGTACAATTACCGTCTCGGCGGCCTAACTTGCCTGGCAGGTGATATCATCAACGACTACAGCTTTGCTCAGCCATTGACCATTGGCCAACGTTTAATCTTTGAAGATATGTCACATTACACTATGGTCAAAACCAGCACCTTTAACGGCACTAAGTTACCGGCAATAGCGCTGTGGAACTCGCTAACCGATGAATTAAAAGTGATCAAAGAATTTGGCTATGAAGACTTTAAACAGCGCCTTTCCTAAGCGCCACCAGCCGATTAAGTAGCTAGAAAATATAAACCAGCGATACAGAGAATAGACATGACTTACAGTAGCGATGACTACCCGATCTTTTTGGGCTCAGAAATTGAGCAACCAGTAGCAGATAAGGCCGCTTTTCAGATACTGCCAGTACCCTACGAGAAGACTGTCTCCTACGGTGGAGGAACCGCTAAAGGCCCCTCGGCAATCTTGAAAGCTTCCTGGCAGTTAGAGGAGTGGGATGGCAAGAGCAAGCCCTGCGATTCTGGTATTTACACTTGCCCGCCAGTAGATTGCAGTGTCAGCCCGGCTCAGGTGATAGATAACATCGCCGCGGCCACCGCCAAAATCGTTGCCGATGGCGCCATGCCAATAGTCTTTGGCGGTGAGCACACTGTTACATATGGGGTTGCCAAAGGTCTGCGTGACGCGGGTTACGATGATTTTGGCATAGTGCAAATTGATGCGCACGCCGATCTGCGTGAAGCTTACGAAGGCGATGAGTTAAGTCACGCCTCGGTGATGAAACGGGTGGTGGATTTGGGTATTCCACTCTACCAATTGGGGATTCGGGCTTTCTGCGAAGAGGAAATGCAGATCCGACAACAGCACGGAGTATATTTTCAGGACGCCGATGAGATTGTGCCGACTAATATCCAGGAGATCCAACTGCCGGATGACTTCCCGGAAAAAGTATTTTTTACTTTAGATATCGATGGAATGGACCCCTCAGTATTCCCCTCAACAGGTACGCCGGTTCCCGGCGGTTTAGGTTGGTATCAAACCTTAAACTTGTTCGAATCTGTGGCTAAGCAGCGCACTATAATTGGTTTTGATATTATGGAATTTGCGCCTATTCAGGGGTTCCACGCCTATGATTTCGCAGCGGCACTGTTAACCTA
>MABF01000256.1 GCA_002163025.1 'Osedax' symbiont bacterium Rs2_46_30_T18 | reverse complement strand
AGCATTTAACTTCTAAATATAATTCCTCAGCGAAACCAGCTAGCGGTTCTCGCAGCTTGTACGGTCCACTGCCGCTAACTCAGCAGCAGTTTACTTTTTTCAGTGAATTGCTCGAGTCTAAGGCGGGCATCGTACTGCCAGTAGATGAAATTAACATGATGGAGAATCGACTTAAGCAGCGATTGGTGCAATTAAAACTTAACAGCTATGCAGAATATGAACAGTATTTGCAACAAGATTTAAGCCCCCTGGAGATGCGCGAGTTCATCAACACATTCACCACTAATGAAACTGAATTTTTTCGAGAGCGCTGCCATTTTGAGCAACTGCGCAGCGCAATTTGCGCATTACAAACAGATTCTGTCTCTATTTGGTCGGCGGGCTGCTCCAGTGGTGAAGAAGTGTATTCACTGGCAATCGCCTGCGAAAATCTGCAGCTGCAAGGGCAGGATTTCCACTATCAGATATTGGGAACAGACATTGATGCCCAGTGCCTGAGCAGTGCCAGCCAGGGAATATACCAGAAAGAGCAATTGCATAAGGTCTCACGTATGGATAAACACAAATACTTTTGCCAAAAAGGCACCCGTAACGGCGAAGAATATGTCGTCTCTAAAGAGTTACGGCGTTTTGTGAAGTTTCGCGCGCACAATCTAATCGACTACAAAGATCATTTACCAATTGACTTCAACTTCATATTTCTGTGCAACGTTCTTTACTCCTTCTCCAAGCAGAGCGCCGCCAAAATAGTAAAAACGCTGGTAGACAGATTAATGCCCGGGGGGCTTTTATTTGTTGGCCTGGCGGAAACTTTGCAAGATCTGAACTTAGGTTTAGTGCAAGTGGGTAGCTCTGTTTATCAAAAAAGGGCCGAGTAATGAAAGTAATCCACGTCCGATCCGCAGAGATGGGCTTTAGCGATCAACAGGCGGTTCTTTTTGCCACGGTGGTTGGAACCGGTGTGACTGTTTGTCTCTGGGATAAAGAGACAAAGAGGGGTGGAATGTGCCACTACAGCCTGCCGGTAGCTAACGCTGACAGTAACACCGCATACATTGCTAAAGACTATGGTAGTGAGGCTATTGTAGCGCTGATAAGAAAATTTAAGCAGTGTGGCTCGCAACTACAAAACATACAGGCCAGGGTGTTAGGCGGTGGTGACTTACAGTACGGTGAGTCGATGTCGGATCTACAAATAGGTCGCTCAAATGTGGCCATCGCGGTGTGCACATTGGCGGAGTTTGACATCCTTGTCTTGGGACAGTCAGTCGGGGGGGCTATCGGCCGGCAAGTGCATTTTAATGCGGTTTCTGGGGAGGTGTGTTTTAAGGCTATTCACCGTGATGACTTCAGTGATTCGCTGTTGCGCCAGCAGCCTGCACAGCATCAAGTTGCAAAAAAGCGGCAGATCAAAGTGCTAGTGATTGACCCCTCAATCAGAATGCGCAACTTACTGCAGGCAGCCATAGAACAAGACGATGATTTGACGGTTATAGCACAGGCATCCAACATTAAAGCCGCTAGAGCAGTGATCGAATCTCAAGCAGTAGATGTAATTACCTTAGATTTAGACAGTGGAGATCCACAGTGGTTAGCGTTGATCGATAGTTACATGCAAAGCTATCAAACCCCTATGCTGATTATCACTTCACTGCAACAGCACGGGCTAGAGGTGGTCTTTAAAGCTCTGAGTCTTGGGGTGTTTGGCTACATTGATAAGTCTTCATTAATAGAAGTACAGGCTAAGTTAAAAGCGGCGCACCAATCAAAAGAATATTTGCAGCAGACTCTGTCCCTGGCCAGGGAACAGCAGGGCGAGCAAAAGAGTTTCACTGTGCCCTACCAAAACTCGGCACTGGTGCTGTTAGGGGCATCAACCGGGGGGGTAGATGCACTGGAGGTAGTGTTAAGACAATTACCCGCTGCCACACCGCCTATATGTATAGTGCAGCACATTCCCCAAGATTACTCGGGCTTACTGGCTAAAAGGTTAAATGAAGTCTGCGCTGTGACTGTCTGTGAAGCCGCGGACGGCGTTGAGGTACTCAATGATCATGTGTATATCGCCAAGGGAGGCAGACACTTAAAAGTGCTGCAGTTGGGACCGAAAAAACTAGTCTTAAGGTTGACGGACGAAGAGCCCAATAACGGCTTTAAGCCATCAATCGATGTCTTGTTTGAGTCGGCAAAAAAAGTTGAAGGTTGGAATCGGGTGGCGGTGGTGCTTACGGGTATGGGATGCGATGGTGCACAGGGATTGTTAGAGCTGAAGCGCCATGGGGCCTTTACTATAGTGCAAAACGAAGCCAGTAGTGTGGTATATGGGATGGCCAAAGTCGCCACTGAGATGGGGGCCGTTTGCAGAACGACCTCTATCACAGGTATTAGCGCAGCAATTATTGAGGCGCTAGCCAGCGGTGCTAAGCAATCGAAACAGACAGACACCGACATAGATACAGCCAAAGCACATGTAAATTAACGGATAGGGGATAATGAATGCAAAGGATACGGATAATCCAGCAAAGCGGTAAGAATTGTAGCAATTACTTAACATAGAGTTCTGCGGAGAGGCGCGCAATGGTCTTGAACCAATAGAAATGTTTAACAGCTATAACTCCCCCCCTGAGACAGATCCGCAACTGCTATTTAACCTCCTGAAATAACTTAAAAAGAATAAATAAGCAGAGCTTAATTCAAGCTAGATTAACTAATGTGAAAAAAGCCATTTAGGCTGGCTTATCGCAGCCTTTTGCCAGTAGACTGTGTTGCAAAGTTATTCAACTTGCGTATAAGCCAGGTCTTTTGGGCAGGGTTTACAGCGCACAGCTTTGCCTTTGTTAATACAGTAACCCGGGAAAGAACCCCAGCAGTAACTTGTCTGCCAATTGAAACCTTAGAGCGCAGCACCAGCCGTAGTTGTGTTGGCGGCGACTGTGATTAAGGTGTTTTAGTTGCAACTTAAGCGCTCATTACTATTTCACGACTAGTCAGGATTGTTCAATATCAATATGGAAAAAACCGAATTTAAGCAAGGTGTTATTTACGCCTTAGCTGCTTATGTGATGTGGGGGTTTGCCCCTCTCTATTTTAAACTACTGGATCAAGTGCCTGCTCCGGAAATTTTAATGCACCGGATTATCTGGTCTTTTGTGTTACTTTTTTTTCTGGTACTGGCCAGTGGGCAGCTTGAGCAAGTATTGTTGTTGCTGAAAAAGCCTAAAAAATTGGCAATACTGCTAGTGACGGCGGTTTTAGTGGCTTTTAATTGGCTGGTCTTTATCTGGGCTGTGAACAGCGATCAAATACTGGAGGCGAGTTTGGGTTACTTTATCAACCCGCTGTTAAATGTGGCGCTGGGGGTTATTTTTCTCAAAGAGCGGCTACCCAGATTACAGTTATTTGCAGTGGCACTGGCGGCCTGTGGAGTGTTGATTCAGTTACTGGTATTTGGTTCTATCCCCTGGGTGTCGCTGGTGCTGGCCGGTAGCTTTGGTGTCTATGGATTGATTAAAAAGAAAGTGCAGTTAAAGGCAATCACCGGATTATTTGTCGAGACGGCGATACTATTGCCTCTGGCGCTGTTGTATTGGCTGCAGTTAGATTCTGCCTCCAGTGATTTCAGCAACAATACTTTGACGTTAAATATCACTCTTGTCTGCGCCGGTGTTATTACCAGTTTGCCGTTATTGGCGTTTGCGGCAGCGGCGGTGCGTATCCCCTACTATATGATGGGACTGTTTCAATACATAGGCCCAAGTATGATGTTTGTGATGGCGATCACTTTATTTGGCGAGGTATTAGATGCAACCAAGTTAACGACTTTTGCTTTCATCTGGCTGGCCCTGATGATTTTTGTCTATGACATCTGGAGGCAGTCGAAAAAGCGTAAAGCTATTGAGTCGGGCAACAACTAGGGGCTGCTGCGAGTGGGGCCTGCAATGCCTTTGGGTGTCGCCGAAGCAGCACGGCTGTTGATACCTTTGTAACAGTGGCTGCGCCACTGTTAGTTCGACTGACTAATAAATCAGCTGTTGTTTTTCAACTGTAATAAAACCGCACTCATACCGATAAACAGGCCACCGGTTATACGGTGAAACCAGGCCATTCTCTGGCCTTTGGTCAAGGCGCTTTTGGCGTGTTTGAAAACCATTGCGTAGCTCATCAGCGAGCCGAATGAGAGCAGCATGAAAATGCCGGTCATGCTGAAAAACTGCAGGCTGACATTGCCTTCAAGTTGCAGAAACTGCGGGAATAGTGCGGTGAAAAATAAGATCGGCTTCGGGTTAGTGGATGCCAGAATGAAACCTTCTTGAAAATATTTAGACATAGATTTTCCGGGCATATTCGGCTGTCCCTGAGCGGTCATCTTTGCCTTCCCTGCCATGCGGATTTGTTTGATTCCCAAGTACAGTAAATACAGCGCACCTATCACCTTGACCGCTAAAAATAAGCTCGCAGATGTCATCAATAGCGCGCCTAACCCCAGCATGGAAACAGAAGAGAGAATAAATAGACCGCTGATGTTGCCAAGGGTGGAATAAGCGACAGCTTTGAGGCTGTTAGACAGGCAATTAGAGATTGCTAAAAAGACCGCGGGGCCCGGGCTGATCACATAAAAGAACGCCACCACAGTGTAAAGCATCAACATATCAAGATTCATCTAATATCCCCCAGCGGTTAGCAGACGTGAATCCAGTAATTGTCACAGGTTCTGCTGTCAGTTATTTGTGCAAGTTTAGTCGTGCTTTAAAAGCATGTCCAGATGCTCAATGTCATCTTCGAGATAAACATCAGAAATGGTCACAAAACCAAAGTTGGCATAAAATTTTTGCAAGTAAAGCTGTGCGGAAATTTTTATATCTACACTGGGGTGTGCCTGCTCTAGATGCTGCAGGGCTTTGGCCACTAGTGTTTTACCTGCTCCTGTACCACGTGCTGCCTCTGTGGTTAATACTCGGCCAAAAGAGGCCTGTGGATACTGGGTTGCAGGTGGAATAATACGCAGATAGGCGAGAATTTCTGGCTCTGGGTCTTTCTCAGTGGCGTCGTTGCAGGCGAATAAGTGCAGGCATTGTTTATCTAAAAGATCTATATCTGGGTAGGGGCAGTTCTGCTCGACAATAAAGACCTGCTGGCGGGCTTGATAAATGGCAAATAACTGATTGGCCGAGAGCTGTTGATAGCTTTTGCAGTGCCAGTTTAACATTGATAGATATCCAAATGATTATTGATGAAAAGCTTGTAATAGCCCGTTGTGCTGTTTTAGCCACTGCTTCGCCAATTGATAGTGGGGACAGTGTTTTTGCACCAGCGCCCAAAATTTTGCCGAGTGATTCATCTGTTTTAAATGACAGAGTTCATGAATTAATACGTAATCGATGACAAAATCCGGGGTCATCATCAACAGGTAATTTAAGCTGATAAGTCCCTGGCTGTTGCAACTTCCCCAGCGCGCCTTGTACTTTTTAATCTGCCAGTCGCTTGGCTGCAGATTAGTTTGCGCACTGAGCTGGGCCAAACGCTTTGGTAAGTACGCCAGCGCTTGGCTTTGAAACCAGCTGCCAAGTTGCCTTTTTACATAGGCTTGATGATTTTGTTCGCTAACCCTGCCAGGTATATACAAACACAGCTGTTGCTCAGTTTCGGACAGTGAAAAAGTTTTAGCGATCTGCACTTGCAGGGTTTTTATCTGTCCTCTACACAACAGCTGCGAGCCATCTTGCAGCGGTTGCAACTGCTCGCGGCGCAACAACTGTAATTGCAGTTTTTTATTAATCCACTGCGCTTTGGCGCGGATGAAATGTTCGATCTCGCGCTGCGGATAGTTACTCGGTGCCAGCACTCGTACATCGCCGCGCTTAATTTGAATACACAAAGTCCTACGCTTAGCGCTGCGCACAATACTGTAGTCAAAGCCCAGTTCGACCGGGCTGTGGTTGAGTAGCTTTTCGATACTGTTAAACAAACTTACCAAGAACCTATGTTCTCCATGGACTGCCAGGGATCGGCGGGTGGCAAATCAGCGCCTTTTTGCAGTAACTCAACAGAGATGTTGTCAGGGGAGCGAACAAAGGCCATATAGCCATCGCGAGGCGGACGGTTAATCACGACCCCGGCAGCCATGAGCTTTTCACAGATAGCGTACAAATCATCCACTTCAAAGGCCAGGTGGCCGAAATTACGCCCTTCGTCATACTGTTGTGGGTCCCAGTTGTAGGTCAGCTCTAGCAGTGGACTGCTCGTCTGTGCTGCATCAGTGTTGCCCGGTGCCGCGAGAAAAATCAGACTAAAACGAGCCTGCTCAAAATCTTTTCTTCTGACTTGAACTAAGCCGAGTAAATCACAGTAAAACTTTAGTGACGCATCTAAATCTGTCACTCTGACCATAGTGTGTAAATAGCGCATAGAAAACCTTTTAACAATTGTAGCTGGTGGGGCTAATGACCCTGAAGAGTGTGAGTGTAGCAATTGTATTTGTCGATAGCCCTAATTATCTCAGGCATTTACGTTACTTATTTGCCAGTTTGTACGGCTGCAAAGGTTGCAACAAAAAGTTATCCCGGTGATATAAAAGGCTGTTGATTAAAGCAGCGTGCTACTGAACAATAGTGTGATTAAACAGTTACTTTCCAGGGTCAGCCAATACAGGATTATTCAATGCCACAGTTGCAACATATCAGTTTAACGCAAGCGCAAAAAATAATTGTTTTGCAGCAACAGCTGCACATAAGCTCTAAAGCAGCCCGGGGCGAGCGAGGGGTGCTGCAGTCACTGGAGCATTTAGGTTATATCCAAATAGATTCGATTTCAGTCATTAATAGAGCCCATCACCACAGTTTATATAACCGGGTTAAAGGCTATAAAGAACAGCATTTGAACCAGTTGCAGCGCAGTGGCAGCATCTTTGAGTACTGGTCGCACGCCGCAGCTTACCTTCCTATGTCAGCTTATAGATATAGCCTGCCACGCAAGCTGGCACTGAAAAATGGCGAGCAGCACTGGTTTAAGAAAGACCCCAAAATGATGGCGCAAGTGTTGGCGGAAATTGCCGACTGTGGGCCCATGATGGCCAGAGACTTCGCCAGTGCAACACATACCAACAGCGGCTGGTGGGATTGGAAACCGGCGAAAATTGCCCTGGAGCAGCTTTTTATGCAGGGCGATCTGATGGTCACAGAGCGCCGTGGTTTCCAGAAAGTTTACGATCTTAGTGACAAGGTGCTACCTGCTGATGTGGATCGCACAGTGCCGAGCACAGCACAGCACTGCCAATTTCTGATTGAACAGTATCTGCAAGCCAATGCTATCGCTAAAGCCGAGCACTTTGGCTATCTGTTGAAGGGGTTTAAAACAAATATCAAACAACAGTTACAGCTGATGTTAGAGCAGGGGCTGATAGTACAACTGCAAGTGGGGGCAGATGTGTATTTTGCCAGGGCGGGGGTCGAGAAATTGCTGAAGCAGAAGCTCTCTCGCTCTAAAGTGAAGATATTGTCGCCATTTGATAACTTGCTGATTCAGCGCAAACGCATGCAGCAGCTGTTTAATTTTAATTATCAGTTGGAGTGTTATGTTCCCAAGCCAAAAAGGCTGTTCGGCTATTTTAGCCTGCCGATTCTGCAGGGGCAGCAGTTTGTTGGCACTAT
>MABF01000196.1 GCA_002163025.1 'Osedax' symbiont bacterium Rs2_46_30_T18 | reverse complement strand
AAACAGATAGTTGTATATGCTATTCTCACTGGTTTGATAATGCACTTGGGCCTCTTATATTCTCTGTTAGCGCTATTCAATCAGTTGATTAAATATTTACTTTGTTGAATGATGGCAGTCAGTTATACGCACTGTTCACTGCAAAAACAACTGCATAAGTACTACATAAGTACTGCGAAAACAGTAATTGGATGTCAGCGGTTTCGCAAAACCGACAGGACCATCTTTACTATGCAACTGAAAGGATTCTATGCAAGAAAGCTCATTAGCATCATTAAGCAGTCCCCGCAAATACTAGAAACACTGTAGTTATGTGCCGATCAAAATTGCCAGACTATTACCTGGCAGGTGGTGTAATCACTCAGACTATCTGGAACCACCTCCTGGACAGGCCACTACTGGATCAAGTCAAAGACCTGGATGTCATCTACTTTGCCGCTGAAACCAAAAATAAACAGCTTGATCAGGAACAGACACTGAATCGATACAGCAGCCATAACTACCCAATCGATCTAAAAAATCAGGCCTTAGTACATCAGTGGTATGAAAATAAATTCGGCTTAACCGTTGATCCCTAACAGCGCGTAGAGCAGGGCGTAGACACCTGGCTCCCAGCCTTCGCTGTCGGTATTAGGAAGATAGATCAGGACTACCAATTGTACGCCCCCTTCGGCTTAGATGATTTATTCAATTTGCAAGTGCGCCCTAACAAGAGAGCAATGAGTAAACAGAACTACTTGAAAATGACGGCTAGTTTTAAGCAGCGCTGGCCCCAAATCAAAGTGCACGATTGGGATAACGAGCGGGGATAAGTAGAAAGTTGGAAGTTGGAAGTTGGAAGTTGGAAGTTGGAAGTTGGAAGTTGTATTGTGCTTCCAGTGGATAAAAAATAGTTTGTACCCCTTGCGAACACATCATCACGAACAAGCAGCTTAGATTTGCCCAAGGCCCGGAGAATATGTACTAGCCTTGGCCAAGCTGTGCAGTTGACCATGTTTTAAAATTAAGACTTGCCTCTGTTCTGTCCAGCCAATATATGATTATTGGACTATATCGTCATTAGTTAGCTTAATGCGATTTTAAAACCTTCACTACAGATACTGGCTTTGATTTGTGTTCCCTTAAAGATAGATAATATTCTTCGAATTTTTTTTCAAACAGATGTTCGTTGTGTTGCAGATAAGTGAGCAGCTCTTCAGGCTGTAACGGTTTGCTAAAGTAATAGCCTTGTATAACATCACAGCCCTCTTCAGCCAGAAACACTAATTGCTCTACCGTTTCAACACCTTCTGCCACCAGCTCCAGGGACATTTTTTTTGCAATAGCAATGATGACTTTAGTAATGTCCTCATCACACTGATCGATACCGATATCCTGGATAAAGCTGCGGTCAATTTTTAATGCATCTAAGGGAAATTTTCGTAAATTTTCCAAAGAGGCATGTCCTGTGCCAAAATCATCCATTGATATATATACTCCCAATTGATGAATTTTCTCCAACTCTTCAAGCATTTTATCGTAGTTGCTCGACATCGCTGTTTCGGTGATTTCAATTTCTATTTGTTTTGG
Source organism: 'Osedax' symbiont bacterium Rs2_46_30_T18 (assembly GCA_002163025.1). Lineage (GTDB taxonomy): Bacteria > Pseudomonadota > Gammaproteobacteria > Pseudomonadales > Balneatricaceae > Rs1. Next base: position 6,035 of record MABF01000196.1, on the reverse strand, counting down.
CGAAATAGCGTATCGCTCTAATAACTCTGCCAGTGTTTTGCGGAATTTGTTAGTCGTTAACTGGCGGACAGAGACATTAATAGCCACTGTGATCACTTCGGATGCAAGCTGCGTATTCCATTGGTCAACTTGCTGACAAACCTCTTTTAATACCCACTCTCCAAGTACTTCTATCTGACCTGACTCTTCAGCAATTGGAATAAACTTATCGGGGCTAATTGCCTCGCCCTCTTTAGGTTGCCAGCGCAATAGAGCCTCACACCTAACAATATTATTTTTACTCAATGATACTTGTGGTTGATAGACCAGGAAAAGCTCTTCATTTATCACGGCTTGTTGTAACATTATTTGAATACGTTGCTTTTCTTGTACTTTTTCATGCATGCTTGCCACAAAAAACTGGTAATTATTGCGCCCTTGTAACTTAGCACTGTACATGGCGGTATCGGCTGATTTAAGTAGCTCCTCCATGGTCATAGATGCCCCTTCATAACAGGCAATACCTATACTGACACTGACGTTTAATTTCGTTCCCTGGATATCCATAGGCTTATCTAGCTTGTTCAATATCTTTTGTGCAACATTCGCCATGCCATTAGCATCATCTATGTCATAGAGTATTATCGCAAATTCATCCCCTCCAATGCGTGCAACAAGGTCTCCCTTTCTAACACTACTGCGGAGCACCGAACTCACATTCTGCAGTAATATATCGCCAATATTGTGTCCGTATTGATCATTTACAAATTTAAAATGATCCAGGTCGATAAACAATACTGCCAAAGATGCACCGGAACGCTGTGTGCGAAAAATCAGTTTATCTAAATTGTCATAAAAATATGCTCTGTTTGCCAGGTCCGTCAGTGAATCATAATTAGTTAAGTAATATAATTTTTCTTCATTATCTTTTCGCTGGGTGATATTTTGAAACATGACGACACCACCGGTAGTGCAACCATTTTTATCAATGGCGACGTCGCTGGTAAACTCTACGTAAAAAGGACTACCTTTACTGGTTTTCCAGCGTTCATTACATTCACCTCCCCCCTCACCGTGTTTAATAATACTCAACAATTTACTCTTATTAAGATCAGCGGATAGCGATAAATTTTTTGTTTGCGACCCTTCATCCTCTAACTCTGAGGCAAAAAAATCCTGTAAGTTATTCTGCATTAATTGGTCGTGTTCAGTATCAAGAATTTCGCAGGCCTTAGGATTTGCAAAAGTAATAACACCTTGTAAATCGATGCCTAACACCCCTTCTCCGGTTGAGTTTAGTAAATTTTGAAAGCGCGACTTTCTCTCTTCGACGTCTATGCTTGTCTGTTTCGATATTCGATGAAGTCGGTCCAGCTCAACAAACTGGCGTACTTTATTGATGATCACAATCGGCTCTATCGGTTTTGTCACATAATCGATAGCCCCTGATTCATAGGCCTTATTTAGCAGAAGATGATCTCTATCACCTGCGGTGATCATCACGATAGGAATGTGTTTGAAGCGCTTATTGCTATGAATTAATTGCACCGTTTGATAACCATCCATACCCGGCATTTGTACATCCATAAGAATGACCGCAAAATCGTGACTCAGGACTTTAGACAGGGCACTTTCACCTGAATCGGCGTGCACGATATTAATATTAAGTGGGTCAAGAATCATTTCAAGTGAATATCGATTAGCTTCAAGATCATCGACAATCAATACATAACTCTTGTTACTTAATTCCATAGGCCTTCCCTGAGCGGTTGTGATCCAAGTATAGTCAGTAACTACACATGTGTTGCGAAATGACATTAATAAAAGAATAAAGCCTGATTGGTTACTTTTGCATCCGATCAATGTACCACTACATAGCGCTAAGATACTGGCTGTAGGGACGTACCCATTAGCTGCCCTTGACAATCCACTGGATTGCACATCAAAAGGGGCTTGTACAAGAGCAGTGCAGCCGGTGACTACAGTCTTCTCCAAGCCCAATGCGCTAAATAATCAAATTATAGGCGCTGCGGTACACAACAGTGCCTATTGCTAAACTTAAATCAGATTCTCAGAGGGCGATAAGTTTATCTTTTAGCATCGAAAACCAATACTTCCCCTATTACCTAAACACAACAAACCTTTGCAGCTAGTGCTTCATTAAATATATTTAAGACATAACTTTTTAATTTTTTGTTATGAAAGCGATACTTTTAAAAGGGCGAATAACTCTTCCATTTTAACCGGCTTATTTAAATAATCAGTTGCCCCCGCCTCTAAACATTTTGCCTTATCTTCGGCCATTGCTTTTGCTGTTAGGGCGATAATAGGTAATCCATGATATTTAACTTGGCCGCGAATTTCTTTCATTGCCTCGTACCCATCCATCACCGGCATCATAATATCCATTAATACCACTTCGATATTGTCATGTTCACCTAATGCTTCCAGTGCTCTTAGACCATTTTCGGCAATAATGACATTTAGTCCCTTCTCCTCTAACACCGTTGAAAGGGCAAAGGTATTACGTAAATCATCATCCACTAACAGCACAGTGCGTCCGTCAAAGAAACTCTCATCGCTGTGCAGCATTTGAATAGCTTGACGCTGTGAATCTGGTAGTGATAGCGGGGTTTGATGTAAGAACAGCATCACTTCATCCAGTAAGCGCTCGTTAGAGACGCTACCTTTGCGGATTATTTTATTGGTATAACGATTTAGTTCTGCGTATTCTTCTTCAGTGAGTTCACTCCCCGTATTGATCACCACAGCAGGTGACTTATCTGTTCTGCTTTCATGCATTTTCAGCAACAGTTCCCTGCCAGTAATGCCGGGTAAGTGCAAATCCAACACGACACAGTCAAATTGTACTTTCTTCATTAAGTCCATAGCTTGCTCGGCAGAATAAGCTTCGGTAATTTCTATTCCGTCATTTTCTAACAGCAGCTTTATGCTATGGCAATGGTCTTGATCATCATCGATGATCATCAGTTTCTTTGGCTGACCACTGAGTATTTCATCAAATACAATAAAGACTTTATTAAGCTCTACCGCCGATGTTGGCTTTTTCAAGACCCCGATAGCGCCATGATTCATAGCATTTTCTAGCTCTTCTCTGCCTGAGATAACGTACACTGGAATATGTCGAGTAGTTAAGTCTGACTTGAATAAAGCCAACACTTTTATCCCATCTATATCGGGCAACCCCAGATCCAGAATAATTGCACTGGGCAGGTATTTCGCCGCTAAGTGCAAGGCGCTTTTGCCATCGCCTGCCACCAGTACCTTATAGTCTTTATCTTTAGATATGCCTATTAGCACACTGGAAAAATCTTTATCGTCTTCAATGATCAATACGGTTTTATCGCTCGGCTTTATCACGTTCCTATCATCATCGATAAATAGAGGCATAATATAACCCGTGGTTTCAACGGCGGGTAAGCTTAGCGGTGTTATTGTCTTTTCTCTATCCTGATGCAGGTTGTCGGTCGATGTGCTTGATGAGTCTGAGATGACAGCGGCTAAACTAAAGTGATCAAGATTTGTACCCCTATTACCATGTTCCCCATCATTGAGCAGCGGTAAATACACACTAAAGGTACTGCCCTTTTGGTATTCACTAAAGATTTGCAGTTCACCGCCCAACAATCGACAAAGCTCTTTGGATATAGTTAAACCCAGTCCGGTGCCACCAAACTTACGATTAGTCGAGCCATCAGCTTGTTGAAATGCTTCAAAAATCAGGCGTTGCTTATCTTGTTCAATACCGATACCGGTATCGGTGACACTAAAACCAATGCAATTTTGGCTATTTAAATGTTCCTGTTTAAAAACCACATCCCGATCAGGCACAAAAATACGGAAAACGACACTTCCTTGCAGAGTGAATTTAAAGGCGTTGGACATTAAATTTTTCAACACTTGCAAAGTGCGCATTTGGTCTGTCTGAATGGTTTTAGGCAAATCAGCAGCAAGCTCACTGATAAATTCAAATTCTTTATTCTGAGTCAATGGCTTAAACTGTGTACAAATACTGCTTTCCAATTTATCCAGTTCAATGTTTTGTATCTCTAGGGTTAACTTGCCGGATTCAACCTTGGATAAGTCTAAAATATCATTGATTAAACTGAGTAAATCTTGTCCACCGCGATGAATGATAGCGGCTGATTCTAATTGTTTGTCAGTTAGGTTGCCCTCTTTATTTTTTGCCAAGAGCTCTGACAATATCAACAAACTATTTAACGGTGTTCTTAGCTCATGCGACATATTGGCGAGAAATTCTGATTTATATTTACTGGAAACTTCTAACTCTTGTGCCTTATCTTCAAGTTGCTTTTTTGCCCCCTCAATTTTTATATTTTTATCCGAAATCTCCTGCTTTTGTCGTTGCAAAGACTCCGTTTTCTCTTCCAGTTCAGTGTTCGATGCCTGCAGTGCTTTTTGTTGTGACTTTAGACTGGCTTCCGACATGCTAATGGTTTTTGTCTGTTCCTCAAGCTCTTCATTGGATGCACGCAGCTCCTCCTGCTGCGCTTGTAATTCTTCGCTACTGCGCTGTGCTTCCTCGAGTAAGTCCTGCATCCTGACTCGATCATGGGCACTGTTAATGGCCATCGCAATACTCTCATTGGAGCGCTCTAGTAACTCTATAGCCTTGTCATCAAACTCACCAAAACGACCTATTTCAATCGCCCCTTTCACCGAACCTTCTAACAAAAGCGGCGACACCATTAGATTATTCGGCGCTGCTTGCCCAAGGCCAGAATTAACACTGATGTAATCATCCGGCACGTCTGAAATAATTATGGCTTGCTTCTCTTTAACCGATTGACCGACAATGCCTTCACCTACCGAGATTTTATTTGATAGATTTTTACGTCGCTGATAAGCATAACTACCAGCTAAACTTAAATTTCTGGCCTTGTCAGCCAGATAAAAAACGCCGACATGGGCACCGGTATATTTTGCAATATAACTAATCACCTGGTCGGCCAATTCGTCTACACTCTTTTCGCCGCGCATCGCATTGGCGAGTTCAGCTTGTCCTGTTTTAATCCAATCTTCCCGCTGGCTTTTATTCATGACCTCTCTTATGTTCTTGGTCATTAATAACAGCGATTTCCCTAATAGATCTCTCTCACTTTTGGGTTTAATATCAATAGAGTAATTACCCTTTGCAATTTCATTTGCCTGACGCGTCGCCTGATCAAATTTATAGATCATTTGGTTAATTGATTTTGCCAATAGGTCTTTTTCACTTTGTTCTGGTACTTCTAAAGAGGTATCACCTTGAGATATTCCATCGGCCACTTCTGAAATATTTTTCAATATTTTGGTCATGTTTTGCAGTGCTATACCCAACCTGTCATGTTCATTTTTCGGCCGGATAAATTTGCTGTAATCTCCTTTAGATAATGTGTCTGCTACTTCAACGAGTTCTTCTAAATAAGCCTCATTATCCTTTATCTCTGTTAAATCTCTGACTATGCCGGTAAATAACTTATTATTGCCAATCAGGTATTCACTCACTGATAAATGAATAGGAAAAGTGCTGCCGTCTTTTCTTAGGGCGGTCACTTCCCGCCCCTTGCCAATAATTTTTTTATTCCCTGTTCTTTTAAAATTATCTAAATAGCCATCATGTTCACTATGATAGGGCTCTGGCATTAGCATTTTAATGTTTTGACCTACTACTTCCCCTGGCTGATACAGAAACATTTTTGTAAAAGCTGGGTTAACTGATTCTATGATGCCTTTGCCTGTAATGGTAATAATAGGATCAAGGGCGGAGCTGATCATTGCCCGGCTCTTTTGCTCGGAGACCTCCAGTAACCGCTCCGCTTCTTTTTGAGCCGTTAAGTCCCTGACTATGCCGGTAAATAACTTATTATCTCCAATCAGATATTCACTCACTGATAAATGAATAGGAAAAGTGCTGCCATCTTTTCGCAGGGCGGTCACTTCTCGGCCTTTGCCAATAATTTGTTTATCACCTGTTCGCTTATAATTATCTAAATAGCCGTCATGCTCACTATGATAGGGCTCTGGCATTAGTA
>MABF01000354.1 GCA_002163025.1 'Osedax' symbiont bacterium Rs2_46_30_T18 | reverse complement strand
GCATGAGTGATTCGCAAATTGGTCGTTTGACTCAGCGAATCATAGAGATAGAAACCTATCGAATGTTAACCTTGATGGCGCTGCCACTGGCACGGGATAATGGCAAAGACCTGGAGGCGATGGATAGCCAGCTGGTCACATTGACCCATCAACTCGCTTGTCTGGATGGTTTTTCTGAACAGGGAATCCTTGGCCAGCTAACGGCAATGGCCGCGCAAGTAGAAGCGGCGCGCGCCAGAACTGCTTTTCGATACTCCGCCACTTTTGCCTATTATGAGTTAGTGTTAAAGCGTTTAGATGAGCTGCGTGAAGACGAAGTCTCTGGGCATTTAACCTTGAGTGAGTTTATCACCCGGCGATTAACCCCGGCCGTTAACACATGTCGCTCTGTAAACGAGCGGCTGGAAAGTTTATCGACCCGTATCGATCGGGTGTCAGATATGATGCGTACTAAGGTTGAACTGTCGATCCAAGAGCAGAACCAGCAGTTGCTGACCTCTATGGATCGTCGCTCGAGAATTCAACTTATGATGCAACATACCGTTGAAGGGTTGTCGGTTGCAGCCATCAGTTACTACAGTATAGGTTTAGTAAAGTACATCATCGAGGCCACAGGTACAGGACAGTTGCCACTGAGTAAGCCGCAGCTGGTGGGTTGGTCGGTGCCTGTGATTATCGGCACGGTGTGGTTTTTCACCCGTCGGGTACATCGCCGCTTTAAAGGCATGGATGATGAAAGTAAAAAATAACTATTTGCATTGAAAGCGCGGGAAGATCCCGGGCAGAGGAAAAACATGAGCGTAGCACAACAGATTGAAGAAAATGTTAGACAGGGCATCAACTGTGCCGAGTTTTATTTAGAAAACGAAAGTCATATGCACTCAGGGGTAGCCACAGAAAGTCATTTTAAGCTGATTTTGGTGTCTGACGATTTCATCGGCAAAAGGGCCGTGCAGCGTCACCAGAGCATTTATGCACTCATGGCGTCGTTAATGAATAATCCTATCCATGCGCTGGCGCTGCACTTGTTTAGTGTGTCTGAGTGGGCGGTGAAAGAAGATAAACAGCTGTTATCTCCTAAGTGCCTGGGTGGCTCTAAGTAAGTGACTGACCCGAAACATCAGCCAACTGCGGTGTGCTAAAATGTTCGCATCTTGAATCTGCAGTGGCGCCATTGGCGATTAAAACGTTGGCGATGTTTTGTGTTGGCAAGGTCTTGGTACAGGGCTATTCCATCAGCCAGTTACGGTCCGCTAAAATGTCCACATCTTCCATCTGATGAGTCACTAGCAATACCGTTTTGTTTTGTGCTCTGGCGATTTTATTTACCCAATTAGCGGCGATAGTTCTGGTTTGATTGTCCAGTTCAGCGAAGGGCTCATCTAATAATATCAGTGGCTCTGGGCGTAGTAAGGTGCGCAATAGTCCCACTCGCTGGCGTTGCCCGCCGGATAGTTGTAGCGGCATTTTTTGCATTTGCTCGGTTATTTGTAGTTCTTTAGCGGCGGCAAAAATCTCAGTATCGCCTATATTGGCAGTGCCTAAACGGGCGTTTTTTAACACGCTGATATGTTCAAACAAATTATTTTCCTGGAATAACATTGCCACTGGACGCTGTTCTATTGGCTGGCTGCTAATCTGGGTGCCCTGCCAACTTATCAGCCCTCGAACTGGCTGGATAAAGCCGGCGATACACAGCAATAAACTACTTTTTCCCACCCCGCTTACGCCTTGAAGGGTCACAATATCACCGCTGTTGATTTGCTGGTGATAATTGAGCTGATTATCGCCAAGTTGGATTTGTAGTTGCTGTATATCAAGCATGGTATTTGGCTCGTTCAATTTTTAGCAGAATGATGAAGTAGACTAAAAGCAAAATGGCCGAGGCAAAAGACGCCTCGTGGATGCGATAACTGCCTGCGTATTGATAAATCAACCAGGGGAGTGTCTGCAAATTATCGTTGCCAAAAATAGAAAATATCGCCACATCACCCATAGAAATTAACAGCACTAAGGCGAAAGTACTGAGCATGATGGGTTTTATATAGCCCCATTCTATGCTGATTCTTTGCTGAAAATTAAGTTTTAAGGATTGATACAGCAGCGCGTAATCGTTGTCGTATTGCAGTACCCGGGCGCGGATTTGCTGGATAGCGAAGGGCAGGATTAACAGTGTGTTCAAAATCAAAACAAAGATGATACCCAATTGATCTAGATCTATCAGCGGTAAAAACAAGATATACAAACCTACTGAGAGCACCATAGCAGGAGCAATCAAGGTATGGTTTGCAAGCCACTGCAAAGTATTTTGCAGACGCAACTGGCCCCGCTGCGCCGCGTTGCGAATCGGCAACATGATGCAGTAGGCAATCAGCATTGCCGACACTGCAGAGAGTACACCCAATATTAAGGTTAAGCTTAGCGCTTGCAGTACGTCCACTATTAAGTCGATGGAGTAATTTGCCGCCAATACCCCCGGCAGCAAAGCCAGCAGCGGCATTAACATAAAAACAAAAGTGCCAGTGTAAATCAGCAAGTAAATGCCTTTTGTCGTTTTGCTAATGCATGGGATCCACCGTTTTTCGGTGGAGTCTTTGGATAGCCAGGGCACAGAGCTAGAGCGGTACAGTAACAGAAAAAATACACCGGCAATGGCAAACTGACTCCAGGCCAAGGTCAGGGCTTCCGGGATATTGAAGTCGTATTTCAGCGCTTGATAGATGGCTACTTCTAGGGTTGTAGACTGTGGTCCGCCGCCGAGCGCGAGTACCACTGCAAAACTGTTGAAACATAAAATACAGATGAAACCGAAGATCAAGCTGGCGTTAGCGCTGAGGCTGGGAATTTCGATTAAACGGAATCTTTGCCAGCGACTAAATTTTAGCTGTCGTGCCAGTATCCAGCTACTGTCTGGAATACTCTGCAGTTGTAAGTGCATAGCTCGCACCGCAAATGGCAGGTTCATATAAACATGAGCCAGCAAAATCCCCTGTAGCCCGTACAAGCTCCAGTCCTCTCCCAGAAACGGGGTTATAAATCCCGACAGACCCAGCAGTGAGACGAAACCTGTAATCAATACTAAAGTAGGTAATACGAAACACAGCAGCGATAAGCTGAGAAAGGTCTGTTTAAAGAAAATGTTTGGATAGTAGTAAATGGCCCTGGCGATTGGCCAAGCTAATAGTGTCGATAGCAGCGCACTGAGTAGCGCCTGTTTAATTGAAAAAAGCAGTATAGAGTGGAAGTAACTGTCTTCCAATAGGGCTAAATCGGCGCCGCGCTGACTAAAACCGATTAAACCTTGAAAGGCTAACACAGTGACGGAGCTGATTATCAGGATAAACAGCAGTCCCGCGATGTTGCTGGATTTAGTAAACATTAAACTCTAATAATTAATCGGGTTAAATACAGCGCTGCGAATTATACACAAGCGCTGTTAAGGTACTTAAAAAAGGATTATTTAGCGGCGTTTGAGCGCCAGTCTTTGATCCAGTTTTTACGCTCTGTCACTGCCGTTTCAATACTCAAATCAACTAATTTAGGTGTGACTAGCTCTGAAAACTGTTCCGGTAATTCAGTGTTTTCCAGCACCGGTAACATCCAGTTAGTGACAGGTAAAATTGCCTGAGCTTCTGCTGAAATTAAGAACTTGAGGAATGACTGGGCCAGCTCTGGCTGAGAGCTAGTGTTCAGTGCCGCCGCAACTTCAATCTGAGCGATGTGCCCTTCACTAAATTGCGCCGCTTTATACTTAGATTCTGATTCCACTATCATGTGATAGGCAGGGGAAGTCGTGTAGCTAAGCACATAGTCTGCACCGCCTTCCAGGAACATGCTGTAAGCTTCCCACCAACCCTTTGAAACAGTCACAGTATGACTCGCCAGCTGCTTCCAGGCTGTGTTGGTCTGATCGCCGTACACGGCATTCATCCAAAACATGAAGCCTTGCCCCGGAGTGCTGGTACGCGGATCCTGATAGATAATCTTGGCATCTGAATCTACCAGTTGACGCAGTGAAGTGGCGGGCTCAGAAATTTTAGTGCTGTCATAGATAAAGGCAAAGTAACCGTAATCGTAGGGAACGAACTGCTTGTCGCTCCAACTTAATGTAGGGCTTAATGCTGAAACATCTTGCTGGTGATCGGCAATCAGCCCAGTCTCTTTGGCGTCCCTCATCAGCGCATTATCCAGGCCCAAAATTACGTCGGCCTTGGCTTTAGTGCCTTCAATTTTGAGGCGATTTAAAATTGAGACTCCGTCTTCAGCAGCGATGAAATTAAGCTCACAGTTACAATCTTTTTCAAAGGCGGCTTTAATTTTTGGACCAGGGCCATACTTAGAGACAAAGGAGTCATAGGTATATACCGTTAAAGTATCTGTGGCCGCGCTGGCAATAACAGCCTGGGATGAAATAAGTGTGGCAAGACACAAAGTTATCAGTTTATTCATTATCGTCTCAATAAATTAGTTAATAGTAGCGGCACAGTTATAGTTACAAAACAACAGTGCCCGCCATGATGGCCCGCTAAGAAGATACAGGACTTAATCGACGCTCTCCTAGTGCCAGAGAAACTGCCTGGTTTACTCCAGCAATAGAGATATCACCCATAGTTAATGAGAACCATTAATAAAAAAGATCGTTGCTAATCAACTACAGGCATATGTTTTGATTGCAGTGCAGCGATTTTAAAGCAAAATAGCAAGCAAGGGAACCTGAGAAACGCTCAGACCTGCCTGTGTACAGTGACAGGAAAAAGAGGGCAGATTTAGATAACTGCCCGGCAGTGGCAATCGACGCTGGTAATAGCGGGCAGCATAATTATTGAGGTTAGTTTGTTTTCAGAGAGTGATAATCAGATTGTGCGAACCGCACAGTGGCAGCAGCTGGCATCGGGCAGTAGCAATAAAATCTATAGCGCATGGGTTGGGCAACAGCGCTATGTATTGCGCATAAATGCCAGCACCGAATACGCTTTTGGTGTCTGCCGTGAACGTGAGGCTAAAGTGTTGGCGTTAATTCAAGGTCAGCCATGGGCGCCTACTATTGTTGAGAACAACACGGCCCAGGGCTGGTGCCTGATGTTGCATCAAGGTAGTCACTACATTGACAGTGCCAGCGCAAAAATACATATGCTAACGCTGCTAGGAAACATGCAACTGTTCTCCGGGGAGTTAGAGCGCGCTGCGACTGACAGTATAGCTTTTGATTATCGCGGATTATTTAGCAGCTATATAGAAAAGTTATCGCCAAGTCAGGGCAATGATCTGGCATTACAACTGTGCAGGTTGTTACACCGCTCACTAGATAAATTACCTGCTGTAGAGACTGCACTAGTGCATCAGGATCTACACCCGAAAAATGTTTGCTGCACTGTGTTGGCTTCACCAGCTACAGAATTATCAGTTGCGGATACTGCAGTACCCAGCTCGCAATTGGTGGCCATAGATTGGGAGTATGGAGGGTGGGGTAATCCCTGGCTGGATCTGGCAGCTGTGCATACTGCGTTTGCCATTGATGTCGACAGCTTACATAGATTGCCGCTATTTGCCGCGATGTCGCCAAAGCACTTTAGCGTGGGGTTGCACATGTCTGTACAGATAAATACGGCGCTGGCCTGTATCTGGTATTGGCTGCGCAGTGAGTTGCCAGTGAAAAATGCCATCGAACAGGCGGATCAGCAAGGCTTTGGTAATCGCAGTCAATTGCAGGCTCAAGCTCGAGCTTGCATCAAAGCATTGGCTTAACAGTTTTATGCAGACCTTTGCATTTTCAAAAAATACTGTATATTTGTACATTGTTTTTAATAACCCAACAGATTTTCGGCTGTAGCTGATCTTGTTACAGCTCTACTTATAAAGGTACTGGCAATGATAGGTCATATTCGTGGCGCACTGATCGAAAAACAACCCCCACAATTAGTGATAGAAGCCAATGGTGTCGGCTACGAAATAGAAGCCTCTATGCAAACGTTTTTTAAATTACCGGCGATAAATACTGAGCTGAAACTATTTACCCATTTTGTGGTGCGCGAAGATGCGCAATTGCTGTTTGGCTTTTACGATCGTCAGGAGCGCAGTTTGTTTCGGGTATTAATTAAAGCCAGTGGGGTAGGGCCAAAGCTGGCAATAGCGATTTTGTCGGGGATGAGCACACGAGAATTCAGCGCTTGTGTATTGCGCGAGGATTCCAAAACACTGACCAAGATTCCCGGTGTCGGCAAGAAAACAGCGGAGCGCTTAGTTGTTGAGTTCAAAGATAAAGTAGCGGCGTTAGGGCTAGATGAACCGGCGGAGTTTGAGCTGACTGGGACCGAATTACCCAGTGCTGCTGCCAGTATCAATGGCTATATCGAAGATGCACAAAGTGCCCTGATCGCATTGGGCTACAAGCCTGTTATGGCCTCTAAAGCAGTAGCTGCTGCGCAAAAGCAATTGGCGAGCGTCAATTCTAGCGAAGAGTTAATCAGGGTCTCTTTAAAGTCTATGGTCGGTTAGCCATAGCTAGTATAGAATACCTGAAAAATTAACTGCCGTTGTATGTCAGCCGTTGTAGTTAAGTACTAATGTTTGTGTGGTTCCAGTGATCTGAAGCTGCACCAACTGCGATAAACCTTATAGGAAGACAATGATAGAAGCAGACCGCTTTATCTCAGCTGTAGCCGAGAAATCGAAAGTAGAAGATGTCCAAGATAGAGCTATCCGGCCGCATACTCTGGCCGATTATCGTGGCCAGCCCGTGGTGCGTGAGCAGATGGAGATATTTATCGAAGCGGCCAGGGCTCGCGAAGAAGCATTAGATCATACCTTGATTTTTGGACCACCCGGGCTGGGTAAAACCACCCTGGCGAATATTATCGCCACTGAAATGGGTTCAGAAATTAAAACCACTTCTGGGCCTATCCTGGAGCGCGCCGGTGACTTGGCGGCGCTACTCACTAACTTAGAGGCGGGAGATATTTTGTTTATCGACGAAATACACCGGCTCAGCCCCAACGTAGAAGAGATACTGTATCCGGCTATGGAAGACTACCAACTGGATATTATGATTGGAGAGGGGCCTGCAGCCAGATCGATCAAGCTCGACCTGCCTCCTTTTACCTTAGTCGGAGCAACCACCAGAGCGGGTTCATTGACCTCGCCATTGCGCGATCGCTTCGGCATTGTGCAGAGACTTGAATTTTACAATATAGAAGACCTTACCCAGATCGTTAGTCGATCTGCACAGTTATCGGGTACCGAAATAGATGTTGAGGGTGCTCGCGAGGTGGCGATGCGCAGTAGGGGGACTCCACGAATTGCCAACAAGTTACTGCGCCGCGCCAGAGATTATGCCGAAGTGAAGGCCGATGGGGTCATTACCGCGAGCGTGGCCGACAAGGCATTAAATATGCTCAGTGTCGATGACAAAGGTTTTGATCATATGGACAGAAGATTGTTGCTGACCATGATCGAAAAATTTTCCGGTGGGCCTGTTGGGGTGGATAATCTGGCGGCGGCGATCAGTGAAGAGCGAGAAACGATCGAAGATGTATTGGAACCATTTCTGATCCAGCAGGGCTTTATTATGCGTACGCCAAGAGGACGAGTAGTGACCGATAATGCCTATTTACATTTTGGCTTAGAGGCACCTGTAAAGGAGTCGTAAGCACACTTATTGCTTTCGTGTTGCACTGCGCTCGAACTA
>MABF01000166.1 GCA_002163025.1 'Osedax' symbiont bacterium Rs2_46_30_T18 | reverse complement strand
CCATAGTGACTCCCGAGGAAATAGATTAATGTGTTAGTGATGATAAGGGTAAAATCTAGTATCTGTGGTAATGTACTACCAATTGCGATTTAGTGGCCAGAAAAACTTTATCTATTTGAAAATATTAATAATATTTGTGCGTTTGATCAATGAGAGCGTTTTTTTATTTACAGTGCTTAGCTTACATAGTTGTCAGATCTATAGGTAGTCTCTCCCTGGCATTACTGCTACTTGCTATTAACCTGAGTGATATCAATCTATGCATTGCTAATCTGTAAAATTTACAGCACTGTGATAAGCACTATTTAACCTTAAATATTTTCTAGGCCCCAACATTAATGAAACAATTTTCATTTAGCATCCTGCAAATTACTTTCCTCGCCCTAGTGACAATTTTTAGTGCTAATACGTCAGCGGGTACTAAAAGTCAGGAATACAGCAGAGGCTACACTGCTGCACTGGAGGTCACTAACTCACAGACAGCATTGCGAAGAAGTAGAAGAGTTAAGCTCAAACACTATTATATTTGCAGTATTGTCAGCAGCGTCTTAAATTTTCCCAGCAAGAAATTCCGTGCTATGGCCTTTAAACTTAATAATATCGCCCTAGATAGGCTAACAGTGGTAGATATAATACTGGATAAGGCCCAGGCTAAAGGTGCGGCGGTAGCAACGCTGGAAACTGCCATAGCGGTAGAATCGCGCTTTTCTCATCTCTCAAGCATGCAATTGAGAAAGAAGATTTATGATCAACAATATGAAAGGCTGTGCCTGCCACTAGTTTATGCCGATGATTTTTCTAGGTTGAACTAGCGACACTTAGCCTTCCCTGAGCAAATCCACCGGAGCAACGACAAAGCCTACAGATCCATGTTTTGCTCATGATCAAGTAGCCACGCTTTACGCTCTAACCCACCTCCATAGCCGGTTAGTTTACCATTTTTAGCGATAACTCTATGACAGGGAACAACGATGGCGATGCGGTTGGCACCATTAGCGGCGGCCACTGATCGTACTGCGTTGGCATTACCGATATCTATGGCCAGCTGCTGATATGAACAGGTCTTTGCACACTCTATTCCCTGAAGCTTTTTCCAGACAATCTTTTGAAAAGCGCTACCCGGAGTGTGCAATTGAAATGTAAAGGAACTACGCTTACCGGCAAAATATTCTGCCATCTGCTTTTTCGCCTGTTTTATGTGCATATTTTCACCGGCAAGAATTTTGGCCCCAAGTCGCTGTTGCAGATCTTTAAACTCGCTCTCCAGTTTTACCCGATCGACAAACTCAAGTAGGCACACGCCAATATCACTGGCACAGACAAACATTGGCCCCAGTGGGGTAGTCAGCCTGCTGATCAGAATAATAGCGTTTTCTTCGCTGCTGCTCGGCGATTCCCCGAGCAGTTTTTTGTAGCTATAACCAAAGCCACTGAGTGATTCATAGCCCGAATCAAACGCTGTATCTGTGGTATTCCTGCCGCTTTTTAACTCAATGAGGGCATTATTAATTCGATACATGCGCCCAAACGCCTGAAAGGTCATCCCATAATTTTTATTGAACCAGCGCCGCACTAGTTCAGGACTAATAGCCTGCTGCTTTAACTGATAGTCAGTGATTCTTAGCTTGGGATTATTTTTAACCAACTTTATAGCCGCCTCTACAGGCGCGGGGGCACAATTGGCATTTTCAGTAGGTTTACATATTTTGCAGGGACGATAGCCATTGGCTAACGCCTCTTTAAACGACGTGTAAAATTCGACATTTTTCCGTTTGGGTTTCCTGGCACGACAAGTGGCAATGCAAAATACCGACGTGGTTTTCACTCCAACATAAAAAATACCAACATAACTACTATTGCGATTTAGCAGAGCTTGATAGTAGTCATCGATTGTTTTTTCTTCTGTGATTAACATTTTATTCTCTAGGGAACTGCACATTAATATATTTGAAGCTAGCGAGCCAGAAGCGAGCCTGGCGTTGGCAAAAAACGCACTTCGACTCTGGGCAAACTACACCATCACTGGGATTCAGCTATATACTAAATAACACTGCTCTGTTTAATCCTGGCCGCAGATCGCTTGATAATAAAAAGCCTATCTACGAAGTTGACCAGATCCAGTATCCAGGATTGTAAATACTCCAACAACCGAAAACTGGACAAGTATTTTTATTATCCGCAGGGACTGTCCTGAACGGCCAGCAACAGATACCAACCGGGGACAACCCTTAAGTTGCTATCTTGCAAAATCTTTTTGGCTTACAAGGTTAGATTATGCTGATGCTCGAATAACAATAAACTCAGCATTTTAGCTGCTGCACCCATTGAGCGCGCCATGGCGGTGCCTGATAGTTTTCCGGCCAGTACTCAACCTGCTTATAGATCATGCCGCTGTCCACGTAATGGAAGGTGATAGCACGGGCTGTTAAGGAATCGTCACTGACGATCACATCCGTCACCACAGATTGGTTCTGTGCCAGTATCGAGTTTATCTGGAAATGCCATTTACCAGTCGATGGGTAGGCGGTGTTTAGCAGTGCGAAGTTGTGCCGGCCCACTATGCGCTCAGAAGACTGTGGCCAATCAAGGCAGAAGTCTTCACTCAACCATTCACTGGCCCGATAGAAGTCATTGGTTTGCATGGCCTGCCAATAGCCCTGCACTATTTGTTTAGCATCCATTTGCTCTCCTTTGTGATTGCCAAGAGTCGTGCAAATAAGCCCGGGACTTTCTCGACTGAGAGACAAAGAGCGGGTGAATTTGTACCTGTATCCTCTAATAAAACACTCTATTGGAAAACCTGTTCAAGTACACTTGATCGCCTCTAACAGTACTTAGCTTGTAACTGCTGCAGCTGTTTTTGACAAGCCTGTCGGTCATAATTGACTGAGCACCGATTCATAAATCCATGTAGCGACCCTGTTTTAACTATAGTCAGGTTTTTACATTCAGCCAAATCGTCGGCCAGCTGCGCAACGCTAAAGTGCTGTTCAAATTTCGGCAGAATCAATTGAAGAGGGAAATTGGGGACCAGCTGCAGATAATTCCTGATTTGCGAGCCGTAAAAGCAGTAACCGCGCTGCAACTTGCCATCTGTATCAGCAGCTGCATAGCGCCACAGTACCGATGCGCCAATGCTAAAGCCAATAGCAATTGTGGCACTGTTCAGCGATTCAAATTTAGCGCTTAATATCTCAAGATAACAATCTAAGCCTATATTTTCAGAAAAATATGCATAGGCTGAGGCCTCATCATTAAAATGCATTTCCACACCGGCATAAGGATCAATGATTTGTGCATTTAATTGCTTACTGATTTCCAACAGTCCAGAAGTAATACCAAATATATCTGTGATTAACACTAAATTCATCTAAAACCTTACTGCTTATAATTTATAAAAAGTTCGGAGAAAATATAAGCTAATTAGGCATTTGAGTCTTGTACAACATCCCTTTTATGTCCCTCTAAGATTATACTTTTATTCAGTATGCGTACCTCTCCTACCATCAATAAACGCATATCTTCGATGAGATAATCGGCCAGCGCACCATCACTTATATCTCCGCTTTGAATATCTAAACGGAAACCTTGCCCCTGAATTCCTCCGCCATTGCTAAAGTCTATCTCAAAATCAAATAATACTCTGTGTTCACAATTTTGCTCTGCCATATTAGTGCCTATTCGTTTATAGAGTTTTAAAAAACTAACCTGGATTATGATTTCCCTGCAGAGACAACACTAGGGCTTAAAAGGACCAACCGACACTATCTGTTAGTAAGGGGAACGAATAGCTTTACTATTGATCCAATACTGTATATAAATACAGTTATTGAAAATTCATATAAAATATACAACATCTTACACGCATAGATTTTCATACAACACAGCGGAGAAAATATGCCTGACAGTCAGCTGGCACCACTCACAATGACCTTCGAGGCCATGAGCCTGGCTCTGGTAAATTATCATCAATTACTTAAGACCTCAACACTGCCGCTGTGGCTACCTCTGTCTGAATTTGAGCATCAAAGCGCCTTAAGCATGCAGGATAAAGCTTGTGCACTAACAACGGATATTTGGCACAGCGGCGATGGCGATGGCAGAATGACCCAAAACTGCCATGGCCTGATTGGTGCCAATGTTGAATTAATAGCGGCTGCAACAAAGTTAAACTTCTGTAAAGATGCATTCAGACAAGCACTGGCGGATTTAAAAGACAAAGATCCAAAAAACATCAATTTGTCACTGCGCGCACGCAGTCAAAAATTGGCACGTATTTTACGTCGCGAAGGTCTATCCAGGTTGCATCTTAAACAGTGCTACCGGCATATACCTATCCTCGCCCAGGGCTGTCTGAAAGTGCAGTTTAGCTGGTATAGCAGTGGCCGTAGCATCAAGAAAATCAGTATCGAAGAGAGTTTTCAAAAACTATTGAAACTCAGCCAGTCTAGCAATCATGTGCAAATACAAATGAATAAGCTGAGCAATCTGCGCCCTGGTACGGCGCTGGCACAAGTACAGACACAAGTGCCAATCATGCGGGTCAACGCGATTTGGGCGTCTGAAGAAAATAGTACAGGGGATAGTCAGTGGCTGCGCAAAGCACGCAATGCACCACTGCCATTGTTAGTGCCACTGCAAGAAGGAGAGCCATTACCCAGCTTTAATCAACCGCTACTGCAGCCACCTAAAAGCAGGTTGCGGGCGCTACGTAGCGATTCTTTAATTGAACCTACGCCATTACTCCCTAGCTTGAGAGTACATTGTTACCGCCAGTAATAGTAGCCAGCACCAATAGGTCCGGGAATTCCATACCAGCTAAACACCCTCAAAAAGCCGCATTTGCAACCCCAAGTCCTTACCAGGTATCTGCTCTGTACCGCTACCATGACTCCCTGGTAAGTGCACCGACTTTGTGGTGGTTCCCAATATTTAAGCGCAATCTCGTTCACGGCTAAACTTAAATTCTGAGCCAGCCTGACTGGTCCCCTGTTGCAGATATTGGCTGAACTCGATTGCTGGCATAGGTTTACTGTAATGAAACCCTTGAATTAACAGACAATCATTTTCGAGTAGAAACTCCGCCTGTCGGACTGTTTCTACACCTTCTGCTACAACTGATACATTTAAGCTCTTAGCCATAGAGAGGATCCCTTTAATCAGTTCATCATCATCAGAATCTATGTCTATATCCTGAATGAATGAACGATCTATTTTTAGGGTAGTGATAGGATATTTCTTTAAATAACTCAGCGATGAATAGCCGGTACCAAAGTCATCAATCGCCAGTGAAATTCCCATTTCCCGGATCTCTTGTAACTGAGTGAGTATCTGCTGATCATCACCCATCAACAGCCCCTCTGTCATTTCCAGCATTAAATGCTTAGCCGCTAAGCCAGTCTCATCCAATATATTGGCAATTTGTTCCGCCATATTACATTTTTGAAATTGTCGCGAGGAGACATTTACTGAGACGATAAAGGGTTCGCTGATATTTTCTACCCATTTAGCCGCTGTACTACAAGCTTCCTTCAATACCCATTCGCCAATCGGGAGGATAAGACCAATTTCTTCTGCTAATGGAATAAATTCCGCGGGTGGGATGTACCCTCGTGTCTCATCTTTCCAGCGGATCAAGGCCTCCACCCCGGCAATGCCATCACCTTTGGACTTAATAATCGGCTGATAGTGCAGACTAAACTCTTGGGCCTCCACAGCTTTGTACAGCGCCGCCTCCAACAGCCGACGCTCGTTAGCTTCAATGTCCATTTGCTGGGTAAAAAATTGGTAGTTATTTCGACCGGCATCTTTAGCTTTGTACATAGCACTGTCAGCTTTTCGCAATAGCGTTTCCGTATCAGCACCATCCGTAGGGTAGACGGTAATGCCTATACTTGCGGAGACAAATGCATCATTTCCACAGAGTCTGAATGGGCAGGCTAAGCTCTTTAGAATGCGGCTGACAATCAGATCGACCGTTTTCAGTTCTTCAATGTCGGAGAGCACGATGGCAAATTCGTCACCACCAAAACGCGCTGCCGTGTCTGATGCACGCAGCACTATTTGTATACGAGAAGACGCCTCTTGTAGCAGTTTATCGCCTATTGAATGCCCTAAAGTGTCATTGATATGTTTAAACCTGTCCAAGTCTAAAAATAATAGGGCAACAAAAGTATTGTTGCGGTCAGCGCGTACGCTGGCCTGCTTAAAGCGCTCCAAAAAAAGCGTTCTATTGGCCAGCTGAGTCAACGGATCGAAGTTGGCTTGATATTGTATTTTTTTATGCGCCTGCTCTGCTGCCAGTTGACTCTGCATCAATTCGAGTTCAGTTTTTTTTCGCTCTTGAACTTCACTGATCAAGTGAGAATTACTGTCTTTGAGCTCTTTAGTACGACTATCGACGCGCTGCTCTAAAGTGCGGCGCAAAATGAGCAACTTTTTATTGTTGCTAAACAAGTACAGCACCATAATGATACCGATGACAAAAGTCACAAAGATCAAAACTACACTGTTCTGGTAAGATGATAAGGTTTTGTTTTGTTTGGCTAAGACTAAACTTTCGTTCTGGAAAACCCATTGTTTTTGAAATTGATGAGTTTCTATAACAAGCTGATGAAAAAGCTGCTTGACCTTCTGCAGGTTAGCTGTCTGATGAATATCACTGCGACTAACCAAGAGCTTAATTTGCTGTAAGTTCGATTTCAACAGCCTGAGATTTAGTCTATTAAAAATCGCACTGTGCTGCTTTTCAATGCGCTCCAGGCCCTGGTAACGGCTCAACAGCATGTTAAACCATGTATTAAACTCAGTGTATTCTTTAGTGTCATTGTGGTGATTATAGGCATCTGAGAAAGCCATAGTGCTGCGCATCAACTCGTATTCATATTCGTTGATAAAACTCACTAATTCAGTTCGAACAGGGGCTATTTGGAGATTGGCGATTTGTCGATACAGGATCACTGAACTGATTAAACTCAATAAAATAATACTTAGCATGCAAGAGGCTAAGAATATTGATGTTTTAGAACTATTCTTCGGCATAACAGACTACTTCAATACATGAATTAATATTGCTGAATAATATAAACAATGGAATTCCTCAGCTTAGAGCCAACATGATGTTATTTCTCTTAAAGGCAAAACGCCTTATTCGCCTGTAATGAAATGCCGACAGGCAAGCATTTCGTTGCAAAAACAATACAGTCTCAAATAACCAGGCAATATCAGCGTTTAAAATAGCGCCAATAGTCTTTAAATAACAACAGTACTAAGGTTAAATTTTGACTAAGGCTATTATCCTGCTTTCGCAAGAAATGTATTGCAATAAAAACAAACAAGCGTTCAAATTATGCTACAGAAAACTACAACATACTGATTATAAGGCGAATTTCAACAAAAAATATATTGAATTCAAACAAACTATTTCAAGTATGATTACTGGATGATTCTCTTAACCCACTTTAGCTGCGCAACAGCACACTGCTGGCAATCAATTGATATATGTTAGCAATGGTTTTGTTACAATTGCTGCCTATGCCCAATCAATCTTAGGAGCCCCTTTGAATAAAAACCTTAAACATCATATAGCCACTGCCGTTGCCTTCGCTTTCCTGGTGGTTTGGTATTATCTATTACAGAGTTTCGGCTTTTTTGATTTCACGACCAAACTGATGCCCGAAACATATGCTGGAGCTGGGTTAATGCTAGGCATAGGCTTAGGTATGACCCCTGCATTTTATATCTGGAGCCGCTTTAACCGCTGGGCTGAAAGAAAATTAAAGATCAAAGGGATTTATTACGAAGACAGCTATTACAAAAGTGATGGTGAAGGTAAAGGTAAAGGTAAAGGT
>MABF01000250.1:4238-9041 GCA_002163025.1 'Osedax' symbiont bacterium Rs2_46_30_T18 | reverse complement strand
GATTAAGTCAGTAACCGCAATTAAATTCAGCGTAATGGCCTTTGCTCTGCGCTGTTACCCCTCAAATTACTGCATTGTTAGCGGCGGTTTTTGTTCATCACCTTTCTATAAAAATTCACTTTCATATCATCCCCAATGCTGTGTCTCAGTTGCAGCTGTCCTATGTGCAGAATACAGATGGTCCAGTAATAAGATTCTATATCGTTGTTTCCACTTCATGGTGCTTGTCATAGTCGACGTTTGCGCAGTCGGATTTTTGAGCCCGTCATTTCTGGGGTAGGTGGAATCACAGTTTTGCCGGTCATGGTTAGTGGCGAATACTGGGTCAAATAGTCGCTGGGCATGATAACTCGCTTCCTCAGATGAGCGGGAAATTATCATGACTCTTAGTCAGATAAATTAGACGAGTCTTTTAATCCACAAGTGGGCTGTAGAAGATTGGTGTGCATAAATGTTTTGAGTAGAAAGAGGGAGTAAAAAGAGCCACTGAAACAAGCTTCACGACGAAGCTGTATTTAAGCAGTGGCATATTCTTAGAATTTTAATTCATCACTTTGTTGGGCAGCCAAAGTATAATCTCTGGAAAAACCATACATAAGATCAATACGCAGAGGTTGAGCAGTACAAAGGGGGTGACTGACCGATAGATCTCTCCCATTGTCACGCCCTTGGGGGCAATTCCTTTGAGGTAGAATAGGGCGAATCCATAGGGCGGTGTCTGCACGGCAATTAATATGTTGATAATCATCAATACGCCAAACCAAATTGGATCGTAGCCAAGGGACACGGCAATAGGGGTAAACAGCGGTGCGCACATCAGTACTATAATGAATTCATCGATGATAAAACCCAGTAACAACATGATAACCTGAAACATGATGATAATCATGATAGGAGGTAAATCTAGGCTTGCAGTAAAGTTTGCGATCATGCTCTGTACACCCATCAGCAAATGGAAATTACTGAAAATAGAAGCGCCAAAGATTATCCACATCGCAACACTGACTAAAATGCCTGTCTGTAAGCCCGCTTCAACAAACATCCGTACCTTGAAGCGCTTAAACATAATGGCCAGTAAAATAGCCCCGACAACACCGATGGCACCGGACTCTGTCGGTGTGGCGATACCGCTAATAATACTTCCCAGTACCGCGACAATTAAGAGCATTGCAAACATGCCGTCGCGGGCGGTGATAAATTTTTGTTTAGGTGTCAGTGCCGGTTGCTGGTCCAATTCATGGTCGAGCGGGGCGTGCTCTGGGTTGAGTTTACAGCTGATAATTACGTAAGCGATGAGCGCGGCTACGGTTAGTAGGGCCGGTATCATCGCACCCAAAAACATTCGACCGATCGAATTTTGGGTGGAGGCTGCGAACATGATCATGGGAATGCTCGGCGGTATTAAAATACCTAAGCCACCACCTGCCATGATAACGCCAAGAGCTAATTGTTTATTGTAGCCGCGCTCTAGCATAGGTTTGAGAGCGATACTGCCAGAGGTCATAATTCCGGCACCGATAATGCCGACCATCGCGCCTATCATTGAACAGACGCCAATGACGCTAATGGCCAGAGAGCCTCGTACCCGTCCGATTAACATTTGGCTAAAGTTAAACATGGCGTCGCCAATGCCCGATTTAGTGAGTAGTTGCCCCATATAAATGTAAAGGGGAATGGCCAATAATATGAAGCTAAAGTAGGTGGATTCTATAGTGGTGGGAATGACGTTAAAAATACCTTCTCCCCAAGTCGCATAACCCACTATCATGGCAATACCGCCAAGCGCTAAACCCACTTGAGCGCCCAGTGCAAAAAAAATCAGAATACAGCCCAGTAGCACTGCTGTTAAGAGCTCAATACCCATTGCTATGTCCCTGCGTCAGTAACGTTTTTCCGGTGAAAATAAAATATATCTCGCCAATCAGGTCACGGCTAAGTTGCGCAACATAAAGTGCACTGGCGATGATCATCATTATCCAAAAATGAAACATCGGCGGCGCCCATTCACTCTGGCGGCGGTAATCAAATTCGATAGCCTCTTCGTATTTACCTAAGCTCATTGCAATAATCAGCAGTAAAAAGAAGATCGCCAGAGAGTAAGTGATGAGGTTAAATATACTGCGGATCTTTGGCGAGACGCGGTTATATAATATGTCCACATTGATGTGTGCGCGGATTTGCTGGGCGTATGCGCCTCCTAATGCTGCAATATAGCCGAACAGAAACAGTGAGAGATCGAATGCCCAGAGGGTGGGGCTATCTAATATGTAACGAGAGAAGACTTCGTAGGCGACTATAAAGGCCAGTATAGGCATTAATAATGCTGCACCTTTACCGGTTAGCATAACTGTCTTGTCAATCGTCATACAGATTTTTTGCAAAATAGCTGTGAACATGACTTTACCTGTATAGCAAAAAGGTGCTCAAAAATGAGCACCTTTATTTTAAAACGCGAGATTTTAGTTAGAGCTGCGAAGTATCTCGATTAACGCCTTAGAGTATTTGTCTTTGGCTGCGTATTCGTCATACAGACCTGCGCCTGCTTGTGCCCAAGCTGCGCGATCATCTGCACTTGGCTCAACGCTCCATTTCAGGCCTTTTTCTTCCATCTGGGTAACGGCTTCTGATTCCCATTGCTGAGACAGACGCAGTTGATCTGCAGCGTGCTGTTCAGTTGCTTTACGCACTGCACTCTGTAGGTTTTCAGGTAGTTTTTTCCAGGCATTACGGTTAACAATGATAGGTAGTACTTGCGCACCAGCCAGAGGAAGGCGGTACATGTACTTAGCCACTTCTACATGGTTTCCATCACGATGATCGATCATGTTTGAACCGATAGAACCATCGATAACACCAGTAGCAAGACTTGTGTATATTTCGCTCCAGGCAAGAGATACAGGAGATGCGCCCAAGTTGCGAAGGAATTTACCGTAGGCACCAGGTGCTCGAATCTTCAAACCTTTAAAGTCTGCAATTGAGTTGATTGGATTTTTAGTAATGATATATACAGGCGGTTGTATGTACGGCTCTAACCAAGTTAGACCTTGTGCTCCGTATGCTTGAGTCAGGACTTTGTCCCATCCCTTATCGCGAAACAGCGCTTGTAGTTCAGCCGGGTCATCGGTGCCGCCTGGTAGACCAATTTCAACAACGCCTGCGGGTAACTCGCCAGCGTGCATTGACTGGAAAGGTGCACCCATTGTCACTAGGCCGGATTTCACCGCACCCAACAGTCCACTGGTTCCCACGCCTTCGCCTGAGTAAAGTACCTGAACTTTAATCTTGCCTTCAGACATTGTTTCGATATTCTTAGCAAGGTCTTCGTAGACTTCACCAAAAGCGGTGCCGCGACCGTAAAGGTTGCTAAAACGCCAGTTGTGTTCAGCGGCATACACATCTGCAGCGCCGACGGATAAGGTTAGCCCCAGAGCTAACACAGAAGAGCTAAACTTCTTTTTTATTGAATTTATCATTTCAGATACTCTAGCAAATTGGATGTTGTTAATATGGGTAAGCGTCTCGAGTTGCAGCTAGACGCTCATTGTAATTCCTAGGCGGCGGCTATCTTATCAAATCAAAATTCGGGTTAAATCCATCCGTCTCTACTTAAACGTTTGCCTATTCATACCTAAAAAGTTATTTACTGCTGTTTTTTCCACTCAATGTAATTATGATTAATTAATATTTCCTCTACTTGGTTGCACAAATTGCAATGCAATACCTATCATTAGGCCAGATTGGCGATTCTGAAATTAAACAGCTGAAAATATTTAAAGCGGTGGTCGACTGTGGAGGTTTTTCGGCGGCGGAAACAGAATTGAATATCAGTCGCCCCGCCATCAGTAACCATATCGCTAATTTGGAAGCACGCCTGAACATGAGACTGTGCAAAAGGGGGCGCGGTGGCTTTTCTATGACAGTAGAAGGTGAAGTTGTTTACGATCAGACTAACCAACTGCTAGAGAGACTGGAACAGTTTAGGAATACCATCAACAACTTAGGTGTTAGACCTGCGGGGCAACTGAAAATAACCTTGAGTGACTCTTTCAGTAATGATCCTCGTTGTCGATTGCCGAGTATTTTTAGTGGGTTCTGTAAACGCGCACCGGAGGTAGAGCTAAAGGTAGAAGTGGGGAAGATGTCAAGTATGGAAAATATGGTGCTAAACGATAAGTTGGATCTGGCATTCATACCCTACCATAGGCGTCTTGATGGGCTAAATTATCTGCACTTGTTTACCGATGAAAACTATTTGTACTGTGCCAAAGAACATCCGTTATTTATATTGCCAGATACGCTAATAACTACGCAGATGATCAATGCTGCCAAGCTGGTTCACGCTGGATTAAAACCTCATGATGAAGTGCATCACATGCTCTTTGATATGAATTTGGCCGGGCTTTCCTATCACTATGAGACCAGAATATCTATGGCGATGTCGGGACAGTTTATCTGTTTTCTACCACAGGAAATCGCCCGCCCTTATGTCGATTCGGGAGAGCTGCGTGCTATCGCGACTGAAACAAAAAGCTTTACATTGGGGGCGGCGGTGATCAGCAAGAAGACCGCCCAACCGAACCGCGCCAAGGACCTCTTTTTACAGACAATCAGGGATATATTTAGCGATACTGACACCAGGGCACCCTATTGAAAATGAGCGCAGGATTTAAATGAAAGAACCTGATGAAACCGAATATTTGTTAGTTTCAGTCCGATATCAGTATCCTGCTGTTATCAGCGTATTCACTGGAACTTTTCGTTCTCTGTTGGCTCTCGGGCATAGAGCAGCTCCTCTTACTCACT
>MABF01000250.1:0-4219 GCA_002163025.1 'Osedax' symbiont bacterium Rs2_46_30_T18 | reverse complement strand
AAGCACTGCACTTGGCTGAAAAGTGTCGCTACTCAGTGTGCTAGAAAACTGCAGGCCTAGACTAAGCCCATTGGTGCGTTCAGCCATTAAACCAAATCCAAGATGAAGGTTGTTTTTCTGCTGGGATGCACCGCTTTGGGAGAAGGATTGTCCGGAAAAAGTTGCGACGGCTTGCTCAGTATCACCTATGAACTCATGGCTCCAGCTGAGATTGGCAACCGGTGTGATTTGCCAGGCACCACGTGCAAAATTATTCAGTTGCGCATGCAGACCTATTTCAGAGGTCAATGTCTCGGTGTTTTCGTAACTGACCTGCAAATTTAGTCCGCCGTTCTCAGTGTAGTCATCTATTGATAAATGGCTGTATCTTAGACTGGCTATAGGTTTAAAGGAAATGTCAGAAAAGTGCATTTCATTGAGACCAATGCTGAAATCTAAGCCCAATAAATCTCCCTTGGATTTACCAGTGATGCGTCCTTCGCTGCTTATTGAATTATCTCGCTCTAGCTCATAATCCAGCATCGCTGCACTGACGTTAAACTGAGCGAACCAATTCTCTGCATCGAAGTTACTATAAAGTGTCAGCTGCGAACTGTTGATATCACTGTCATCGTTAGCAGAGCGTTTATTATTTGAAGATACCTCACCGTGGCTAAGCGAAACACCCGCTTGCCATGCGCCAAATTGCTGATCAAAGCCCACTGATATACCAGCGGAGTCGCTATTAAAGCCATCAATGTCGTCAACTTTTCCGTGGTTGACTTTACTGCCGAGTGCTTGCACCCATACACCTTGATTGCTATCAGCTTGAGGGGTCAACAAGCGCTTGCTGATAGCCCGCCAATTCTCGTTATAGAGTAAGCGCGAGCCATGAATGATCATACCGCTCACAGAAGGGCTGAAGGTGTTGGATACATGCTCAAACCCAGACACATCGCCTGCAAATAGCGCAGCTAACGCACTCACTACATCATTGTTAGCGCCACCTTCTATGTAAGTTTTCATAACCGCACCAAACGCGGAGGGGTTGCTTTGGCTGGAAATATTTTCCAAATCAGCAACAACTGACTCGAGCCGCAATGCATTACCGACAAATGTGCCCTGGGCATCATATAGCAAACTATTACTTTCAAATGAGGCGCCATTATTGACTAAGGAAGTCGCGCTAATATATTGCTGCTGTTGATTTAGTGTCGCAACAGTACCCTGCAAATTGGCAGTGACGGTACTGCCAGCACCCAGAGTGACAGTGCCAGTCTGGTTTAACTGTGCCCCTGGTGTAAAGGCGAGGTTGCCGTTAGATACCAGCGCCCCTGTACCGTTGATAACGCTGCTAAATAGCAGTGTTGCGCCTTGGGCAATGGTTGTAGTAGTGCCTGCAGTGCTAAAGTCACCGAGTTGCTTAACAGTACCGCTTAGAATGTTAAAGTCTTCGACATTAGTAATGCCGTAGAATGTCAAAGTATTGCCGGCACCCGCATTGGCATTCACTGTGCCCTTGCCCTGACCGATAATATCACCGGTGAGGGTGCCGCCTGAAACATTCAGTACGCTGTCACCAGTACCTAACAAGATATTACCAGTGATGTCTCCTGCTGTCTGATTGATAGTGAAATCAGTTGTGGTTGCGCTGGCATCAATTGCAGTGCCGTTACCTCCACTAATATCAGCGGAAGTATTGAACGTACCGGTAAAGTTAAAGCCGCTAATCATATTTACAGCGCTGGCGTTGGTTGAGCTCCAGCCTGCATTGTTGTTGATTGTGCCTGTAAAGTTGCCTGCAGTGTCTCGATCTAAACGCAGAGCGCTACCGGTACCGCCTTCTACCAGGCCATTAGTGGTGATGTTGAGTTGACCACTACCGTCGTGGGTGATGGTAATGCCGTCATCACCGCCAGATACCGCTGCTGTGACTAAAGTTGAATCAGTACCTTTGTTCTCTACATAAACGGCATCATCACCACCGGTTACCAATCCTGTTGCGGTGATAGACAGCGCTCCACTGCCTTCATTGACAGCGGCAATGCCGTCATCGTTACCGGTAACACTTGTGGTAGTAATGGATAAGTCGGTACCTCTATTCTCCACATCAATACCTTCATCGCTATTGCCGACTATGGCACCTGTAGCTGTGATAGTCAGAGCGCCTGAACCATAGTTATCAGCACCAATGCCTTCATCTGCTCCTGTAATGGCTGCGCTTGTTATAATGAGGTCGGTACCCGCAGCACTGTTGTTTGCAAATATACCGACATCGGCTGAAGTAATAGTGCCCGACGAGGTAATATGTATTGCACCAGTACCATCATTATCGGCATTAATACCGTGATCCTGCGCATTAACAGCAGCAGTGTTTATGATCAGATCCGTACCGTTAACACTGTTTACTGCGCTAATCCCATAATCGTCGGTGCCTGTGACTGTGCCTGTTGTGGTGATGGAAAGCACACCACTACCTTGGTTGTCCGCTTCAATTCCATCGTCTTTTCCTGTCACTGTTGTGGCTACAATCGTCAGGTCAGTGCCTTGATTTAGTACATTTATGCCGTCAAAGCGCGCTCCAGTAACAGCCCCGGTTGTTGTAATAGCTAGCTTGCCGGTCCCTAAGTTTTCGGCCCAGATGCCAGTATCATCGCCTATAACACTGGCTGTATTAACAATTAAGTCCGTGCCATGGTAGTTTCTCGCTTGCAGTCCTTCATCGCCATTACCTGTTAAAGTGCCGCTCGCATTGATCGTTAGTGCCCCTGTGCCATAGTTTTCGGCGACGATCGCTTCATCCGCGCCAGTAATTGTAGCCGTAGTAGTAATGGTTAAGTCTGTGCCTGCAATCTGGTTTTCAGCTTGAATACCATCATCGCCGGCGTTAATCACCCCAGACGCTGTTATAGAGACGGCGCCGGTGCCTAAGTTTAATACACTGATAGCATCATTTTCAGCATCCAAAGTACCACTAGTACTAATGACTATGCCGCCTGTTGAACTGTTATGCGCATTAATCGCATCGTTTTTAGCGGTAATTGCCGACATAAAATCATCAACGAAGCTAACCCCATGAGTGCCAATTAAATTCAGCGCATCACCAATAGTAGTGGTTATGCCAAACCCTGATTCAGTGGTTGCTTGTATTGGCGAGCCCGTTAGGTTTTGCGTAGTATCAGTACTGGCTGAGTTAGAACAACTGTAAACACCTCCAGCTCCAGAGCAGCTACCGGCATAGGCTTGCTGATTGGCAAAGTCGGCGAGGATGGCGGAAGCCACAGCAACAGACAGGAACAATCTAGAGGGTAATTTATTGTTGTTTACAAATCGCATATGTTTTTCTCGTGTTCGCTTAGCGCTTTAAGACTAGTGTTGCAGGTGTAACCCAAGTCAATCAGGTAAAAATTACTGGGTATTGTTTTCAAGATGAGGAGTGCGCTCTGCTTGAACAGCGCGACTTTAAACGAGGAAAGTTGTTGGCACTATGGGGTGATCACCCCATATTGGGCTCCGATACTTAGCAAAAAACTCTAACAGCTCAGAAATATGTTCATTCTAGATAACCAAAACAAAGAAAATATATTTTAATGTAAGTATTTTTGGTCATTAATTGGTGAGTATTCATATGATAGGCACAATTTGCCCAGTAAAGACCACCTGGCAACATTAGTGATACGTTTGTTGCTGCGCAGAACGGTGCGGCAGTACAGATGATTGGCTTTCTAAATAAGTCAGGCTGAAAGAGAAGTAGCCGCTCCGATTAGCGATAGCATTACAAACACTTGTGGTGTTAGTAGGGTTTTGTGCTGAACCTTTTGGCACAGGCTGAGAAAAATCATCTCTCGATAAATGTATTGCTAGAAGCATTAAAAAGCCGCGCTAGATGACGGCTTTTGCGGTAGTGAAAATCATATGTAAAGGTTAGGGTATCTGCAAGTAACTGAAACAAGAATAGAAAGAACCTGCTCTAACGTAAACAGGCATCCTGAATAGCCTTATCTAAGGTCTCGAACCTATGCATAGGTTCAATTTTTTCCAGAACACCGGCATCATAGATCGCTTTAGATACGCTTTGATTGGTGCCGCAGATAAAACCTTTGGCACCCGTTTGCTCCGTTTCCTCCAGTAGGTGACCGATCGCAATGGCCGTTGAAATATCGATACTGGATACCAGTGAGAAATCAAAAATCATTACTTTATAGTCTTTAATATTTTGAAACTTAAGCTTGATTGCTTT
>MABF01000133.1 GCA_002163025.1 'Osedax' symbiont bacterium Rs2_46_30_T18 | reverse complement strand
ACCGCGGAAGTAACGCTGCTCGATGAAAGGTGCACGAGAGACGATCATGGGTAGTTTCTTACCACGTACTTCAGCAAATACTCTGGTTTCTAAGCTGCTGTAGGCTGTTTCAACGTAACCCATAGCGACCGGTTTACCGATGGTTGGGCCGAAGCTTCCAGAGGTTATAATACCAATTTTGTCGCCGGCTTCATTGAACAATTCAGCGCCTTCACGTATAGGTGCACGTCCCTCACCTAAAAGACCGACGCGCTTGCGAGTCCAATCTTTATTAGTGATTTGGCCTAAGATAATGTCGGCACCGGGGAAACCACCTGCACGCTCGCCATCAGCGCGACGGTTTTTGCTGATCGCCCAGATTAAGCTGGCCTCCAAAGGAGTAGTAGTTGTGTCTATGTCATGTCCGTACAGGCATAGTCCAGACTCTAAACGCAGTGAGTCACGAGCACCCAGGCCGATCGCTTCAATTTCAGGCTGTTCTAGGAACAGTGTAACCAATCGCTCTGTTTCGCTCGCTGGGATAGAAATTTCATAGCCATCTTCGCCGGTGTAGCCAGAGCGAGATACGTAGCACTGTGCGCCAGCGATATCGATAAGCTGGGTGTCCATAAAGACCATGTCGTTAAGCGCAGGCTGGATGCGACTTAGTGCTGCTGCAGTTTTAGGGCCCTGAATAGCAATTAGAGCACGATCTTCAAGTACTTCAACGCTAACGTCTTCACCTAAATTGGCACGCATGTGGGCAATGTCTTGGTCTTTGCAGGCGGCGTTAACAACTACGTACAAGTAATCGCCGTAGTTGGCAACCATCAAATCGTCCATGATGCCGCCTTGATCGTTGGTGAAGAAAGCGTACTTTTGCTTGCCTAATGGAAGATCCATGATGTCGACAGGAACTAGTTTCTCAAGCGCCTTGGCGGCATTAGCACCAACCAGCTTCACCTGGCCCATGTGAGAGACATCAAAAAGACCTGATTCTGCACGTGTATGAAGGTGTTCTTTCTTTACGCCTAAAGGATACTGGACTGGCATTTCATAGCCAGCGAAAGGAACCATTTTTCCACCCATGGCAAGGTGTAAATCATACAGAGGGGTGCGTAAAAGATTGTCAGACATACAAGGTCTCTCCATTGTCGCTTTATTTTTTACCACTGAGAAAATCTCAGAGGACAGTATTCGACTAGTAAATTCTGTTGAAAATTAAATGATCCAGGCCACGAACAGAGCATCGGCATAAGCTGTTAAACGTTTATGTCTTTAGTCGTAGTTGAAAAGTTAGATCAAATTCAGAACGCATGTTAACAGCATTGGCAAGATTTTGGAAAAAATATTTCCTATTGGAAACACTTAATTGCTAAAAAGCCTTGTTATCCCCGTAAAATGCATATTTATTCGGCACAAAAATAGCCATTTTTCTCTATGATCTCGCTATAAGTGAGTGGGTTCTTTGCTATGTAGGTCAGCAATAAGAAAACTTTGTCCAAAACTCAGTAATTTTGTAAGGTACTGGCAAGTTGCTGTCGTTTTATTATAATAAAACAACGGGTTCTTTCTGGCATATTTTGGCCGGTTTAACCAATGTATCTGAGGAATTTAACAGTGGCACCGCTGCAATAGTAGAATGAAACTATAAAAAAGTTTCCTATAGGAAACTTTTGGTTGAAATTTCCTGTCGCTGTTGCTAATCTCGGTTCTGGACAAATTTGTGCTTAAGCACAATATATCTGTGTTTGTGTTGCCGCTATCATATTTATTGAGAGGCAGGTTGATTTTAGCCTGTCACTAGAAAGTTTTAATTGCAGCACTGCCAGCCAAGTTGCGTATTCATAGCTAGCTTTTTTTAAAGAGCAGATAGTCGAACCTACAATTGGTTTGCAATAGTCAGGTAAGAATAGTGGGTTATAAAAAGTTAGTTCAGGTTATCTTTAACAGTGACTATTTTTATCAATTGTAGGGAAGTAAGAGAAATTCATTTATGTCATTAAGTATTTTTGATCTATTTAAGATAGGTATAGGCCCCTCTAGTTCACACACTGTAGGGCCGGTGATTGCCGCCAATAGATTTATTGCAACATTAAAGCAGCAGGGGCGCTTTGCGGCGACGGCAAAAGTCAAAGCCAATTTGTATGGCTCACTGGCGATGACAGGCAAAGGGCATTCAACCGACATTGCGGTGATGCTAGGTCTGTTGGGCGAGAAGGTCGATACTGTAGATCCCGATCAAGTAGACGCTTATATTGCTAAAATTTACCGGGACAAGAAGCTCAACCTAAATGCTGAGCAACTGGTGCAATTTGATCCGGAGCACGAGCTAGTGATGAACTTTGGAGAGTCACTGGAACAGCACCCCAATGGCATGCGCTTAACAGCCTATGACAGCGCTGGAATTATCATCTTAAATGAAGTGTATTTCTCGGTAGGTGGTGGCTTTGTATTGAGCTTGGATGAGATTTCCAATGTGGATGACGGCGCCGACCCTCTGTTTGTTGAGCCCTACCCATTCAACTCAGCCGAGGAATTATTACAACAGGCAAATGCAGCGGGTTTAAGCATTGCCGAATTAGTGCTGGCCAATGAAGCGGTCAGGCCGAATGCCGACAGTATACGCCAGCGGGTATTGAACCTTTGGGAAGTGATGCATAACTGTATCAAACGAGGCTGTGAAGAAACCGGTGATTTACCGGGAGGCCTAAAAATACGCCGTCGCGCCAACAAGCTACGCAATGAGTTAATTAGCCAGCCGGAGAAAGCCCTGCAAGATCCCCTTACTCTAATGGATTGGGTGAATTTATATGCGATGGCGGTCAACGAGGAAAATGCTGCCGGTGGTCGGGTAGTGACTGCACCGACTAACGGCGCCGCCGGAGTGATACCGGCAGTGTTGGCCTACTACGTGAAATTTGTGCCCGGCGCCAACGAAGATGGCATAGTGACATTTATTAGCACAGCAGCTGCCATTGGTATGTTGTACAAGAAGAATGCCTCAATATCCGCCGCTGAAGTAGGTTGTCAGGGAGAGATAGGGGTTGCTTGTTCGATGGCTGCTGGCGCTTTGTGTGCGGTCACGGGTGGTGACAACGCGCAAGTAGAAAATGCAGCAGAAATTGGCATGGAACACAATTTAGGCCTAACCTGTGATCCTATAGGCGGGTTAGTACAAGTACCTTGCATTGAGCGCAATACCATGGGCTCTATGAAGGCTATCAATGCCGCCAGATTGGCCCTGCGCGGTGACGGTGAGCATCACGTCACTTTAGATGCAGTGATAGAAACAATGCGTCAGACAGGTTTAGACATGCAAGACAAATACAAAGAGACCTCCACAGGAGGACTGGCAGTTAACGCAGTTGCCTGTTGATAACAGAGCAGCAGAGCAGCAGAGCAGCATAGAAAAGTGCTAAAGACTTAGATCAATTCAGCGTCTCAAATATGAGGCTGGACATGCAAGACAAATACAAAGAGACACACTACTCGGAGGTCTGGCAGTTAACGCTGTTGCCTGTTGATAGTTGCAGAGGCAAACGATTTAGATTAACTCTGCGTCTCAAAGATAGGCCAGGCCATGCAAGACAAATGCAATGAGGCTTCCTTTTGAGGTCTGGTTGTTAACGCAGTTGCCCGTTGATAACAGTGCAGCAGTACTAAAGATTTACTTTAATTCTGACTCTCAAACACTCGTTGAGATCAGGTGAGCAGGAATAGAAAATATGAACAATTTAGACAGCTTTTTTGGTCAGGATCTGGCCGCAGCAGACAGTGCAATTTCTACAGCGATCGATCGTGAGTTTGTTCGCCAGGAAGTGCAAATCGAGCTAATCGCTTCAGAGAATATTGTCTCTAAGGCCGTGATGCAAGCGCAGGGCACAGTGCTAACCAATAAATACGCTGAAGGTTATGCCGGTCGTCGCTACTACGGTGGCTGTGAACACGTCGATGAAGTAGAAGTGCTGGCAATCGAACGCGCTAAAAAGTTGTTTAACTGTGAGTTTGTCAATGTGCAACCCCACTCTGGTGCGCAGGCTAACGGTGCGGTATTTATGGCACTACTTAAGCCCGGTGATACTATCCTGGGGATGTCTTTAGACGCGGGTGGGCACTTAACGCACGGCGCTCGCCCGGCACAATCGGGTAAGTGGTTTGATGCAGTGCAGTACGGTGTCGATAAAGATACCCAGCGCATTGATTACGATGCCGTTGAGGCGATCGCTATCCAGTGCAAGCCTAAACTCATCATTGCCGGCGGCTCTGCCATACCACGGGTGATTGATTTTGCCCGTTTTCGGGAGATTGCCGATAAAGTAGGTGCCTACCTGATGGTCGATATGGCGCACATCGCCGGTCTGGTCGCTACAGGTGCACACCCAAGCCCACTGCCACATGCACATATAGTGACTACCACTACCCACAAGACCTTACGCGGTCCACGTGGCGGTATGGTGCTAACTAACGATGCTGATATCGGCAAGAAAATTAACTCAGCGGTTTTCCCCGGTTTGCAAGGTGGTCCTCTGATGCATGTTATTGCCGCTAAAGCAGTAGCATTTGGCGAGGCGCTGGAGCCGGGTTTTAAAGATTACATCAGCAGTGTTACAGACAATGCTGCAGTCCTGGCAGAGACTTTAATTGCACGCGGTGTTGATATTGTCTCAGGGGGTACCGATACCCACTTGATGCTGGTTGACCTTCGCCCTAAAGGCTTAAAGGGTAATATGGCAGAAGAGGCATTAGAGCGCGCCGGAATTACCTGTAACAAAAACGGCATTCCCTTTGATCCCGAGAAGCCGATGGTGACTTCGGGAATTCGTCTGGGTACTCCGGCGGGTACTACCAGGGGCTTTGCCACTGAAGAGTTCCGTTTAATTGGCAACCTGATCGGCGATGTGCTCGATGGGTTGGCCAGCAATGCAGAAGATAACACTGCTGTTGAACAACAAGTGGCCGAGCAAGTTAAAGCACTCTGTGCGCGTTTTCCGCTTTACAGATAACTAAGATCAAGTTTACTATCGCAGTAAATTTGTAACAAAAATTTACTATAAGGGAAATTTTCCCTTAAATAATTAAGAGGCAACACATGAGCAACGTTCCAACTAATCGTAAATATGCTGAATCTCACGAGTGGATATTAGACAACGGTGACGGTACTGTCACTATCGGTATTACTGATCACGCTCAGGAATTACTTGGTGATGTAGTTTTTGTTGAGCTACCCGAAGTAGGTTCAGAAATTGAAAAGGGATCTGAGTTTTCACTGGTAGAATCAGTAAAAGCAGCTTCAGACATTTACGCTCCGGTATCCGGTGAAGTAGTTGCCGTAAACGAAGCATTAGAAGATGCGCCTGAATCTGTAAACGAAGATCCTTTTGAAAGCGCATGGATTGCAAAGGTTAAGTTATCTGATGCATCAGAACTAGATAGTCTGTTAGATGCAGCTGGATACGAAGCTAAAGTTGCCGACGAAGACTAAGCACTGTTTTTGTTGCGCTAAGTTTAAGTTGTAGTTGCCCGTCTAACCTTAAGTAGTCACAGGTTGTATCACTTAATTTTTGACTAAGTGCCGGATAGCTGTGTAAGCAGCACTGGCACAGGGCGGGTAACTCAGCTTATTCGATACACAGGAGCATCTATTGGCTTGACTGTATTAACAGTTGAGAGAAGATCCTGTTACTTTAAGCGGTTATATTTTTACCAGTAGCTTCTCTAAGCTGCTACTTATAGGTTATTAAAGATGACAAATGAAACATCGACTCTGAATGATTTAGAAAACCATTCCGAGTTCACTCGACGCCACGTTGGGCCATCGACACAAGAACAGCAAAACATGTTAGCTGCTCTGGATCTAAATTCACTAGATCAGTTGATTGAAAAAACAGTTCCCGACTCAATCCGTTTAGACGATGCGCTAGACATGGATAAAGGTGTAAGCGAATCAGATGCACTGGCTGAGCTGCGAGCACTGGCAGACCAAAATAAGGTCAACAAATCTTATATTGGTATGGGTTACTACAACACTAAAGTTCCATTTGTCATTTTACGCAACGTACTGGAAAATCCAGGTTGGTACACAGCTTACACCCCCTATCAGCCTGAAATTGCCCAGGGACGTCTGGAAGCGTTACTAAACTACCAGCAGATGGTGATGGATATCACTGGCATGCCATTGGCTAACGCCTCGCTGTTAGATGAAGCGACAGCCGCTGCTGAGGCGATGACCTTGTGCAAGCGCGCCAATCGCAAGAAGTCTAATACTTACTTTGTCTCAAGTGATGTTCACCCACAAACTATCGACGTGATCAAGACGCGTGCTGAATACTTTGGCTACGATGTCGTCGTAGACAACGCCGACAAACTTGGCGACTACGACGTATTTGGTGCCCAGCTACAGTACCCTGGCACTAATGGCCAAGTCACTGATCTTGCCGCGCACATTGCTGTCGCTAAAGATCAGAAGGCGATGGTTGCAGTGGCCTCTGATCTGTTGGCGCTAATGCTGCTTAAATCTCCCGGTGAGATGGGTGCCGATGTTGTATTGGGTACTTCACAGCGCTTTGGTGTGCCAATGGGCTTTGGTGGCCCACACGCAGCATTCTTTGCCGCCAGCGAAAAACTCAAGCGTCAAGTGCCCGGTCGTATTATCGGTGTCTCTGTGGATGCATCAGGTAACCAGGCACTGCGCATGGCAATGCAGACCCGCGAGCAGCACATCAGACGTGAGAAGGCGACTTCAAACATTTGTACTGCTCAGGCTCTATTGGCCAACATGGCTAGCTTCTACGCAGTATTTCACGGCCCGGATGGACTCAAGCGTATCGCTGAACGCACGCATCGCCTGACTGCTATCTTAGCCAATGGTTTGGCCAGCAAAGGCGTTGCAGTCAACGACACATATTTTGATACTCTGACTATTGCCGGTGATGATGCTCTGTATCAACGCGCTCTGGATGCGGGTTGTAATTTCCGTCCTGTTGGCAACGGCCAGTTGGGTGTGTCGCTTGATGAAACTACCCAAGCTGCTGATGTAGCGCAGTTATTCGATATTATCTTAGGTGCGGGACACGGCTTAGATGCTGCAGCCCTGGATGCTGAAATCGTTGCCGGTAAAGCGACAGGTATCAGTGCTGAGATGCGTCGTACCGACGCAGTGTTAACTCACCCGACTTTCAACAGCTACCAGTCAGAAACTGAAATGCTGCGTTACTTGAAGCGTCTGGAAAATAAAGATTACTCACTGGCACACGGCATGATCCCACTGGGGTCTTGTACCATGAAGTTAAACTCAACTTCGCAGATGATTCCGGTGACCTGGAACGAATTTGGCAATGTGCACCCCTACGCACCGCTCGCGCAAACTCAGGGATATCAGACCATGATTTCCCAGCTTGAGGCAATGCTGGTGGAAATCACCGGTTACGATAACGTCTCTATGCAGCCTAACTCAGGTGCACAGGGCGAGTACGCCGGTCTGTTGGCGATTCGTAAGTACCAGGAAGCTAACGGCGAAGGGCATCGCGACATCTGCCTGATCCCCTCTTCTGCGCACGGTACTAACCCAGCGTCTGCGGCGATGATGAGCCTGAAAGTGGTTATCGTTGAATGTGATGACAAAGGGAACGTTGACGTTGTCGATCTGAAAGCGAAAGCTCAAGAGCACGCGGCTAATTTGTCTTGCATCATGATCACTTACCCATCTACCCACGGTATCTACGAAGAGGAAATCGTCGAAATCTGTGAGGTTATCCATCAGTGTGGCG
>MABF01000223.1 GCA_002163025.1 'Osedax' symbiont bacterium Rs2_46_30_T18 | reverse complement strand
AACTTCAGGGTTTTATCTAAACTCTCCAGTGACTGAAAGTGAATCTCAAAGCTCAGCGGTAACTCAGTGGTTTCTAACACTGCCTCAATAAAACGCTGTATCGCCTGTGGTGCGACTATACTCAGCGCCTCAGTGCGGCCCGACATCATCGCACTGGCCAATAGACCCGGTAACCCGTAGCAATGATCTCCGTGAATATGCGTAATAAAAATAGCCTCTAAGTGCATTATCGATAGCTTTGTATGCAGTATTTGATGCTGGGTGCCCTCACCACAATCGACTAAATACCAACGTTTAGCCCCGAACTTGCGCAGTGCACAAGCGCTGACATTGCGACGTTTTGTAGGAGAGCCTGCAGAGGTGCCGAGAAAGATGAGTTCCATGTGTTTCCTGGGGGGTATTTATGCTGTTTAGAGGGTGACCTTAATAGTAAGAATTTTAACATAGGAATGTTATAAGTCGGAAGACGGAAGTCGGAAGACGGAAGTCGGAAGACGGAAGTTGGAAGACGGAAGACGGAAGACGGAAGACGGAAGACGGAAGACGGAAGTTGGAGATTAATAGGCGTGGGGTGTGAGGTTTAGGTTGGGTTAGTCGGCAGTTGCGATTAACTGCCGGGTTGTTTAGCTAGGCTAAGCCGTGGTTGAAGAAGATGTACAGGCCCAGAGCAATGAAAATGGCGGCAAACAGACTGTTAATTAAGTTCGAGTGTTTTAAGTAGTTTTGCTGGGCTCTGGCCTCTGAAAATATCAGGCCGATAGTACCGTAGACACAAAATACAATAGTGCCTATTACCAGAGCATAGAAAGAGAGCCAGCCCATTTGCGCAGTGCTGACCGGCACTACTGAAGACAGAGACATCCATAGCATCGCGACTTTCGGGTTGGATAAAGTAGTGATAATGCCTTTAGTTATATTTTTTATACGGCTGTTTTCTGTGTTTGTCTGTAACTCCTGATTTGTTACTGTACTTTTAATGTCAGTGGCTGCGTTAGCCTTTGACGCGAAGACAGAGCGCAGTGTTTTAAAGCCTATGTAACATAGATAACTACCGCCAACGATGGCAATGACTTGCAGTAAACCCGGATAGCTATTAAGTAACTGACTGACCCCGGCAAGGGAGATAAATGCCCAGACGAAACCGCCAAGCGCTATTCCTAATGTGACCCAAAGGGCTGATTTTCTACTCTGGGATAGGGCGACCGACATCACCAAAAAAGTGTTGGGGCCAGGCGAGATACAAGCGGCGGTGAAGATGAGCCAAGTGGGGATGAAGCTTAAAATGATGATTGAGCTGGACATAGTGATTACCTATTTTTTGCAAAAGCTGAAGAAGTTGTAACTGCTGAGTATTGTAATGG
>MABF01000216.1 GCA_002163025.1 'Osedax' symbiont bacterium Rs2_46_30_T18 | reverse complement strand
ACTTTATAAACGATCGGGATGCAACAAGAAAAGAATGGGTATTTATACTATAGCTAGCTGTGTACAAATACACGAAAATGCGAGTAAGCATTAGGAAGCTGGTGTGCAAATACTTTCCAGCCCAGACAATCTTAACAGGGAGCCAAAGATGCTAGAAAAAGGAGCCAGAGTTGCTATGTTTGCTGTAGACGGGGAGTATAGCGAATACTATAAAGATCTGTTTCCCGATCGTGACTTAGTCATTGTTACCTATGGTGATACTGCTGACTACGTTATCTGCGGATCAAAGAGTGATATCGAAGGGGTTGATTTGGTGCGTTACGCCCACGCCACTGTAATAGATAGAATCGAGTTCCAGGGACTACTGACAGAATACGTAAAGAAATTTTTTCACGACACCTTAATGTAAATTGCCAATAATTAAAATATATTTTGCTTGTTAAATAATGGGCTGAGTGTTTTTGGTGACGCAGTTTTGATAGGGCTGATCACAGAGAATATCTGTGTTGAGGCTCTAGTCTTGGCTAGTAGATAGAGATTGTGTTTGGGGAATTTTTTACGTAAAGAAGTGGTGGGCCCAGAAGGACTCGAACCTTCGACAAACGGATTATGAGTCCGCTACTCTAACCAACTGAGTTATGGGCCCTGATCTGTTTCAAGCTGTGTTGAAACCAGGCTCTAAATTAAGTGCAGTAAAATCATTAGCTAGGCTAACTATTTTTTGTTCCCCTAATCAAGAGGCGCCATCATACATAGCAATGTACGATGGCGCAATACTCAATTTGAGTTTTTTTTCTATTCGTCTAAAAAGCTGCGCAAATGATCTGAGCGGCTAGGATGACGCAACTTACGCAGTGCTTTTGCTTCGATTTGACGTATGCGTTCGCGGGTTACATCAAACTGCTTGCCGACCTCCTCAAGGGTGTGATCGGTATTCATATTGATGCCGAATCGCATCCGTAACACTTTAGCTTCACGCGCAGTCAGTCCGGCCAATACTTCTTTGGTTGCTTCGCAAAGGCCTTCACCCGTTGCAGAGTCCACAGGAGATGAGTGGTTTACGTCCTCAATAAAGTCGCCCAAACTGGAGTCTTCATCGTCACCGATTGGGGTCTCCATAGAAATAGGTTCTTTGGCGATTTTAAGTACTTTGCGTATTTTGTCTTCGGGAATTTCCATTCTCTCAGACAGTTCTTCTGGAGTAGGTTCGCGTCCCATTTCCTGAAGCATCTGCCGCGAAATACGATTCAGTTTGTTGATGGTCTCAATCATGTGTACAGGAATACGGATAGTACG
>MABF01000342.1 GCA_002163025.1 'Osedax' symbiont bacterium Rs2_46_30_T18 | reverse complement strand
CAAATGTTAGTCATGGAGGGAATGACATCTAACAGTAGCTGTTGTTGGATAGGGCTGGTTTGCAATTGCTCGCCGATACTGTTGAGTTCATTCAGTGCATTACTGACAGAGCTTAAATAGTTTTTGCCGATCGCAGTTAAACTGACGCCATTGGGGCCGCGGGTAAATAAAGCCACGCTGAGAAAAGCTTCCAATAACTTGACCTGCTTACTGACAGCCCCTTGAGTAACGCATAATTCAGTTGCGGCTTTG
This sequence comes from 'Osedax' symbiont bacterium Rs2_46_30_T18, assembly GCA_002163025.1. Lineage (GTDB taxonomy): Bacteria > Pseudomonadota > Gammaproteobacteria > Pseudomonadales > Balneatricaceae > Rs1. The sequence continues at coordinate 7,707 of MABF01000342.1, read as the reverse complement.
GAGATGCTGGATAGGCGCGCCGCGGCTTCGAAGCTTCGCAGCGATTGCATTGGTGGTAAAAAATCACGCATGATGATGGCTCGTTTTAAAAGGATGAGAAACTCTCAAAGCTGATACGTCTAGGTATTCTATTTACTCATAGCATTGGATAATAAGTCCATTGTTTGATTTAGCCAAGTACTCTTTAATAGGCTTTGTCATACGCGCGGGTTATTCGCTGTATTGCTCGCAGACAAACCCAATCCAGGAGAGTAAAAATGAGCGCTGTTTTCCAACGCAACTGTAATGCCAAAATGCCAATCGCCGTGAAGGGGGATGGGGTGTACATCATCGATCAAAATGGTAAGCGCTATCTCGATGGTTGCGGCGGGGCGGCAGTCTCTAGTTTAGGTCACTCCCACCCGCGAGTGAAAGCGGCGATTACCGAGCAACTCGATAAAATCCCCTTCGCTCACACCGGCTTTTTTAGCTCGGAACCCGCGGAGCATTTAGCACAATTTCTTATTGATAAAGCGCCGGGTGATATGGGTAAAATATACTTCACCAGCGGTGGTTCAGAAGCGGTGGAAGCAGCTCTGAAACTGGCGCGCCAATATTTTTTAGAGCAGGGACAGCCACAGCGGAAATTGTTTATCTCCCGCGAGCAAAGCTACCATGGTAATACCTTGGGAGCGCTGGGGGTAGGCGGTAATGCATGGCGTCGTGAACCCTTTGCCCCGCTGATGACGGATGCCAATTACATATCCCCCTGTTATGCCTATCGAGGCCAACAGCCAGGGGAGTCTGAGTTCGATTACGGTCAGCGGGTCGCCTCTGAATTAGAGACTAAACTAGAGCAATTAGGAGCAGAGTCCGTACTGGCTTTTATTGCCGAACCAGTAGTAGGTGCAACTTTAGGTGCAGTGCCTAGTGTGCCGGGTTATTTTAAGAAAATACGGGAAATCTGTGATCGTGCCGGGATCTTACTGATATTAGACGAAGTCATGTGTGGTATGGGCAGAACAGGATCAATTTTTGCCTACGAGCAGGAAAGTATAGTGCCGGATATGGTAACTATGGCTAAAGGATTGGGTGCAGGTTATCAGCCAATTGGTGCTTTAATGGTCAGTCGGAAAATTCATGATACCCTGGCCGATGGAACTGGTTTTTTTCAGCACGGACATACCTACATCGGCCACGCCACCGCTTGCGCTGCATCGCTGGCAGTACAGCAAGTGATAGAGGAAGATCAGCTGTTAGCCAATGTGCAAACACAGGGGAGATACTTAAAGCGGCAGCTGTTGGAGTGTTTTGCAGAGCATCCGCAGATTGGAGATATTCGCGGCAGAGGTTTGTTCCTCGGTTTGGAATTGGTCGCTGACAGAGCCGATAAATCTCCGTTGCCACTAGAGTCACAGATACAGCATAAAATTAAAGCGCAACTGATGGAAAACGGCCTGATGTGTTATCCGGGGGCTGGGTCGGTAGATGGTCGTCGCGGACATCATATTTTATTGGCTCCTCCATTTATAGTCGAGCAGCAACATTTAGACTTTTTAGTAGAGACATTGGCTAAGTCGATTGACCAAGTGCTGAATAGAGTTTAATCACGCAATAAGTTTAGGTAGAGAAAAATGCCCATAGAAAATAAGGCAATTGTTATAGTTGCACCTAATGGTGCGCGTAAGAGTAAAAAAGATCACGCGCAATTGCCGGTCAATGCCGAGCAAGTAGCTGCCGATGCGCTGCTTAATCAGGCTGCTGGAGCGACCATGATTCACGCACACGCTCGCGATGACGAAGGGGGTCACTCACTGGATATAAAGCAGAACCGTCAGCTCTATGATGCCCTACGGGAAACCGTTGGCGATGATATTGTTATTCAGTTGACCACTGAAGCGGTGGGTATCTATGAGCCAGAGCAGCAGATGGCACTGATTAAAGAAATACAGCCTGAGGCGGCATCTTTTGCGCTCAAAGAGCTGATCAGTTCAGATGCAGAGTTGGATCGGGCGCGTGATTTCTTTCACTGGGTCGCCGGGCAGGGCATTATCGCCCAGTATATTTTGTATAGCGCTGAAGAGGTGATCCGCTACCATCAGTTAAAGCAGCAGGGAGTGTTGCCTGCCAATAAACATCACTTGCTGTTTGTATTGGGGCGTTACACTGATGGGCAGCAGTCGCAACCTAGTGACTTGTTGCCTTTTATCATTGAGCATAAAGACGACACCCCCTGGGCGGTCTGTGCCTTTGGTCGCGACGAGCACCAGTGTGTCAGTGCTGCACTATCGCTCGGCGGTGATGTGCGGGTGGGGTTTGAAAATAATTTGTACAACTTGCATGGGCAGCTGGCCTATAACAATGCTGTGTTAGTAAAGCAGGCGGTAGACAGTGCCAATGACATGGGGCGGGAGGTAATGAGCGCAGCCCAGTTTAGAGCGTTCTTCGCTTAGTCCCTAAACTCTAACGCCAATAAAAAAGGCCTGATTGAATCCAATCAGGCCTTTTTTTGTGAACATAACTTGTGAACAGTTCTAAGTCAGTGTCGCCACGTCTTACAAAGCGGCAATTTTTTCGTGTTGTTCAATAAACTTAAGTTGCGCCGCTTTAAACTGAGCAATTTTATCGCGCTCTTTGGCGACTACCGCCTCAGGTGCATTAGCAACAAATTTCTGATTGTTCAGTTTGCCTTCAATGCGGCCAACTTCTTTATTTAGCTTTTCAATTTCTTTGCTCAGGCGCGCCAACTCGGCATCTTTATCGATCAGTCCGGCCATCGGCACTAATACTTCCATTTTTCCGACTAACTGAGTCGCTGACATAGGTGCTTCATCCCCCGGATTTAACCAGGTAATCTGCTCCAGTGAAGCCAGCTTCATTAAGAAGTTGCGATTATCTTGTAGTCTCTGCTGGTCGCTAGCACTGCCGTTATTGATTAGAATGCTCAACTCTTTCGCGGGAGAGATGCCCATTTCACCACGGATATTGCGCACCCCAGTGATGACTCCTTTTAGCCATTCAATATCAGCTTCAGCGGCTGTGTCTATTTTGCTGTGATCGGCTTTCGGGTAGCTTTGCAGCATGATGCTGTCGCCGCTAACGCCGGCCAATTGCTTAATAGACTGCCAGATTTCCTCAGTTAAGAACGGCATAATTGGATGGGTCAAACGCATGATAACTTCAAGTACCCGCACTAAAGTCTGGCGAGTACCGCGCTTTTGCGCATCGCTGGCTTCTTCATTCCACAATACCGGTTTAGATAATTCCAGGTACCAGCCGCAGTATTCATTCCAGATGAAATCGTACAAAGTTTGCGCCGCTAAATCCAGTCGGTATTCTTCGATGTTCCTGGTAACGTCGATTTCAATTTGTTGTAATTTGCTGACAATCCAGCGATCGGCAAGGGATAGCTCTATATCGCCGCCATTTTGTCCACAATCTTCGCCTTGAGCATTCATTTCTACGTAGCGGGCAGCATTCCAAATCTTGTTACAGAAATTTCGATAGCCCTCGAGACGTTTCATATCCCAGTTGATATCGCGTCCGGTGGAAGCCAGCGCAGCCAAAGTGAAACGCAGTGCGTCGGTACCGTGTGCCGGGATACCATCGGCGTATTCTTTCTCGGTGCGCTTGCGAATCTTGGCGGCCATTTGCGGCTGCATCATATTGCCGGTGCGCTTCTCTAGTAAATCTTCCAGGCTAATGCCGTCGATCATATCCAGTGGATCTAAAACATTACCTTTGGTCTTGGACATTTTTTCGCCACTCTCGTCGCGTACCAGACCTGTCATATAGATAGTTTTAAACGGAATTTGTGGCTTGTTGTCTTTATCTTTGCACAAGTGCATGCTCATCATCATCATTCTGGCTACCCAGAAGAAGATGATGTCAAAGCCTGTGACTAGAGTGTCGGTGGGGTGGAAAGTCTCAAGACGGTCGCTTTGTTTTGGCCACCCCATGGTGGCAAAGCTCCATAGACCCGAACTGAACCAAGTATCTAATACGTCGTTGTCCTGGGTTAGCTCTAGATCGGCACTTAAGTTGTACTTAATTCTGGCCTCTTCAGCTGTGGGTGCGACATAAACTTTACCCTGAATATCATAAAAAGCCGGGATTCGGTGTCCCCACCATAGCTGGCGTGAAATGCACCAGTCTTGGATATCTCGCATCCAGGAGAAGAACATGTTTTCGTATTGTTTAGGGACAAAGTTAATATCGCCATTTTCTACCGCTTCAATAGTCGGCTTCGCCAAGGTCTTGGCATCGGCGAACCACTGGTCGGTTAGCATAGGCTCTATGACCACACCGCCGCGATCACCATAGGGGATGGTCATGTTATTTTCTTCAACTTTAACCAGTAAACCCATGCTCTCGAACTCTGCCACAATGGCGCGGCGCGCGGCAAAGCGTTCCATATTGTGATACTGACTCGGGATGTGGCAGTTGATTTCTGTATTAACAGTGCCATCACTGTTAAAGCCCTGGCCTTGTTCGCGGATTTCGGCGTTAAAAGTTAACACGTTGATCATCGGTAACTGGCAGCGCTTACCTACCTCGTAATCGTTAAAGTCATGGGCGGGAGTGATTTTTACACAACCGGTGCCCTTTTCCATATCGGCGTGCTCGTCGGCGATAATCGGAATGCGCCTGCCCACTAGTGGAAGCAATACTTCTTTACCGACAATGCTCTGAAAACGCGGGTCTTCAGGGTTAACTACGATAGCGGTATCGCCAAACATAGTTTCCGGGCGAGTAGTGGCAACGACAATATAATCATCCCCGGCCGCAGTAGTAGCGCCGTCGACTAGTGGATAGCGCAAGTACCACAGCTTACCTTTTACTTCTTTGCTTTCAACTTCTAAGTCGGAAATGGCGGTGTGTAATTTGGGGTCCCAGTTGACCAGCCGCTTACCGCGATAGATCAGTCCATCATCGTAGAGACTGATAAATGCCTGCTCAACAGATTGTTGGAATTCAGGGTCCATAGTGAATCTTTCGTTCTGCCAGTCTACCGAATTACCCAGGCGGCGCATCTGTCGGGTGATGTTACCTCCAGACTCTTCTTTCCATTCCCAGATTTTATCGGTAAAAGCTTCACGGCCCAAATCGTGGCGAGTTTGTCCGCTCTCATTGGCCAGTTTGCGCTCTACAATCATCTGCGTGGCGATACCTGCGTGGTCAGTACCTACCTGCCATAAAGTATTTTTGCCCTGCATTCGCTGATAGCGGACCAGAGTATCCATAATAGTGTGCTGGAAGGCGTGTCCCATGTGCAAGCTGCCGGTGACGTTCGGCGGCGGGATCACCATAGAATAAGCTTCACCTTCACCGCTGGGGGCAAAGTAGTTATTATCTTCCCAGGTTTTATACCAGGATGTTTCAATAGCAGCGGGTTGGTAAGTCTTATCCATTATTTCTGTTCTCTAACATTAATAGTCGGCTGTTGATAACAGCGCGCAGCTGAGTAAAAAGGGGCAAATTATACCTTGAGTGAGAGTCTGTTAACAGCATTGTCAGCGCTATTAAAAGGATGTTTCGGAATTGTCTGGGAGAGCAGTGGAGATATTACAGATAAATTGACTTGGCAGTCGTAATTGCAGTCGTTACAGCTTCAATCAGGCGATAAAGTTTAGCGCTGTTGGCCTTTTCTCATGTCGTTGTGTTTGATCTTAAAACCTTGCTGTTTGTAGTCTTTGTAGCGTTTTCTGCTGAGTTCTAGTACTTCTGGCTGTTGAATAACTATTTCTACGACACGCTGAAATTTTTCGGCTGAAGCAGGTATTGTATCGCTGTAGTTAATCAGTACATCAGTATGATCGGCACCCTGGTCTCCCCAGCCGATAGTGATAGGGGCGCTGGTCTGCTCGCTACTTAAAGCGTTCGCCAAGAAGCTGGTATCACGAAACTGCCATAGTGCCTGAGCAGTTCGCTCGCCACTGAATTGATCATTGCAATGCAGGTATATCTGGTGCCCACCACCGAGAATGCGGCCGAGTAGTTTACCCAGAAAGTCGAATTTCCCCTCTTGGTCGGCGCAGGGAAGTATATAAAAATCAGCTTGTTTCATAGTGCTCTGTGCGATTGGAAAAGCGGTTGACTTACACAGCCGCAGGCTGTGTAAGTTGATGGTTGTTCAGTTTACGCGTTAGCGTCTAACTGATCAGCAGCAGTGTTCATCAGGTATTGGCAGAGGATAGGAACAGCGCGCCCCGTTGCTCCTTTGGCTTTGCCTTTAGACCATGCGACGCCGGCAATATCCAAGTGCGCCCAGTGGTATTTTTCGGTAAACCTGGCCAGGAAGCAAGCGGCAGTAATGGTTCCAGCAGATGGGCCGCCAATGTTGGCGATATCGGCAAAGTTACTGTCCAGCAGTTCCTGGTACTCGTCCCAAAGTGGCAGGCGCCAGGTGCGATCGGATGCGTATTCACCGGCTTCAATCAGCTCGGCTGCCAGCGCGTCGTTGTTCGAGAGAACAGCTGAGGTCTGATGGCCCAGAGCGACAATCACGGCCCCAGTCAAAGTGGCGATATCTACGACGGTTATAGGATCGAAACGCTCGACATAAGTGAGGGCATCGCAAAGTACCAGGCGCCCTTCAGCATCGGTGTTCAGTACTTCTACAGTTTTTCCGGACATCGTAGTGATGACGTCACCTGGTTTAGTGGCTCTGTCGCTGGGCATGTTTTCAGCGGCGGCAATAACCCCTATCACATTCATCGGTAGCTCCATCTCTGCGATAGCCTGCATCGTTCCCATAACGCTCGCTGCACCGCACATGTCGAATTTCATTTCGTCCATGGCCGCTCCCGGCTTCAAAGAGATGCCGCCGGTATCAAAAGTGACGCCTTTGCCTACTAATACATGTGGGCGATCAGCGGCTTCTCCACCTGAGTATTTGATCACAATTAACTGTGAATCTTCAGCGCTGCCGTTACCAACAGATAATAAACTGTGCATGCCCAGCTCGGCCATTGCGGCTTCGTCCAGAATGTCACAACTTATGTTCTGATAGCCTTGTTCTAGTTCAAGTGCCTCTTTTGACAGGTAAGTTGGGGTGCAGACATTACCGGGTAAATTGCCTAGTTCGCGCGCGACTGTCATGCCATTGGCAACCGCGGTGCCATCTAAGATACCGGCTTCTGCGTCTTGGGTGCTGGCCACGGGCACTGCGAAGCGAATAGCTTCAAGCAAAGAGGGAGTCGCTTTAGTGCTTTTTGTCTCATCGTATTCATAGAATTCACCGCAGAAGGTTTGCACGCTCAGGCGCATTTGTCGGTAAATGTCAGCATCTTTATTTATCTTATCGTCCAAAGCGATAGTGACTTCGTTGATATTACTGTTTTTTAGCTGAGCGAAAATGCTGCTGATGATGCTTTTGTGCACGGGGTCGGCGCGCTTTTCTGTTTCACCTAGGCCGACTAATAATACTCTTTTAGCAGTGATGCCCGGGATGTTGCGCAGCATTAAATGCTGGCCGCGTTTGCCGCTGATGTCACCGTCGTCGATGACTGATTGAATATACCCTTTAGCCGCTTTATCAATGATTTGCGCTGAAGTTGATAGTACTGCATCCGCTTCCAGGCCTATGACTAAACATTCAGTTTCAATCGCACTTATGTCGCTATTGATAATTTCAAAATCCATATATACTCCAGTGATGACTTGAGGCAAACTTTGTAAGATAATGCCGCACTATAAACTAAAGCTGAATCTAGTGCTAAAAATAGT
>MABF01000240.1 GCA_002163025.1 'Osedax' symbiont bacterium Rs2_46_30_T18 | reverse complement strand
TTAAATTGTCCAAAAAATTGGCGGAAGTTGGATGCGATTAAAATAAGGTTCAATTTTTGAGCACGTTTACCCTGCATGTTAAAGGTGATCTCAATTTTTCCATCATTGGATTTAAGCTGCCATGTTTGTGATTCGTTATAACGATTAAATCTAAAATCAACTAAATCGACCTTGTAACGTACATCATCTAACCAAATTGCGTTTTCGCTGAAGCCTGTTTCATTAACGCCTGAAGCAAAGTTAAAACCCAAACGTCGACCATCGTCAAGATAACTTGATAAACTTGCCCAGTACCAATTTGTCTCTCGGCGCATATACCCTGCGCTCCAATCAACGCTGGCAAGTGTATTTAGCGCTTCCAGTTGGTAGTTTTGACCTTGCCAATTTAGATTGCCTTCTACCTTAAGTGCTGCGTTTTTCTGAGTATAAACCCAACCGTTATAACCCGCTTTGGAGCAAAGGCTTAATGCATCCTTGTTGTTTGGTTCTGCAATGCATGCTTGTAGGGACAGGCCATTCTTAAGTTTAAGTGAAATATGCCTTTGCCGATTTTGGGCATGGATTGAAATATGGTTATGACCCTTATTAAATTGAGAAATTCCATTATTAGGCTGATTCGTCATTTGGGTATTAAGGGCGAAAGCTTGTATGAACTCAAACTCTTCAAACGTTTGGCTTTTAAGATGGTAAAGATAGATAAAACAATTGCTGGCGTATTTTAAATCAACTATCGCAATGCCCATGATGAAATCATCAGATGAGAGGCATATAAATTGGAACTGGTTAAATTTGAACTTTTTATACCAAGCGGATAGCGGTTTATCCATTGTATTTCTAAGGTCATAATCGAGATAATTAATCTCATCAGCAAAGGTATAGCCAAATGCTATTTGCCCTTGTTCATTCACTAATTTCTGCATCTCAAATTATCCCTGATTATCAAGCTTAGTCTTAGCATATTGACCTGATTAATCTTGAAAATCAATGTGTTGCTTTTGCCGAGTCTGATAGTGTTTGAAGCCTAAGCGGCCTTATGAGCTTCTGCTTAATCAGTTTTTCAGATAACGCTCTGAGTGTATGAGGAAAAATAGCCTCTAATTTTTTACGCAGCAATAATGCATGGTAAATATAATTAAAAGTCCCCGTTTTCACCTGATATGAAAGTTCAAGGTTTATCCTTGTTAGCTTGTCATTCAAAGGTGTTAACCACCAACTGGCATTGATATCGTCAATGACACTAAAGGGGCTGCTTTTATAAGCAAAACCATATCCCTCTTGCCAATAGGTTATTTCTTCATCAACATCCGCCAAACCTTTAATACGACAGTGGCGTTTAGCGCCCACTCCTTGCTCTTTTGCATCTATTCCGTAAGCGTGGGTAACAATAGGA
>MABF01000331.1 GCA_002163025.1 'Osedax' symbiont bacterium Rs2_46_30_T18 | reverse complement strand
TCCGGCAGCATAGGGACGACAAAGTCCGGGAAATATACCGAATTTCCACGCTTGTGTGCCTCTATGTCTAATTCTGTATTGGGCATTACATAGTGAGATACATCGGCGATGGCCACCCACAGGCGCCAGCCTCCCGATTTCTTAGGCTCAGCGTAAACTGCATCATCAAAATCACGGGCGTCTTCACCGTCTATGGTGACGAGTGGCAAGTGCCGTAAATCTATGCGTCCCGCTTTAGCAGACTTATCAACCTCTGGTTGCAAATCAGCTATCTGCTTTAATACACTCTCTGGCCAGATTTCGGGAATATCATAGTTGTGTATCGCAACCTGAATCTCCATGCCCGGAGCCATATGATCGCCTAGCACTTCAACGACTTTGGCCTGAGCCAAATTGTGTTTGCTCGGCTGCTGGGTAATTTCAACCACCACCAGCTGATTATTTACATAGCGAAGCTCGCTGTCTGGATCACCGAGCACAATGATTTCCTGAGTGATACGTTGGTTTTCAGATCGCAAGTGACCAAAACCTTTATCGCCGCGAAAACGCCCCACCAGCTTAGTGGTTTTATGCTCCAGCACTTCCACTATTTTACCTTCACGGCGGCCGCGCGAATCTTTACCCATTGGCTGTACCAGCACTTTATCGCCATCAAATACCTGACGCATCTGCCTGGCACTTAAAAACAGATCACTGCCTTTTTCGGGAGCGGCAAAGCCAAAGCCATCTCTGTGACCTATGACCCGGCAAGTCACCAAATCCATTTGCTTGAGAATACCGAATTCATTTTTTCGGTTGCTCATCAACTGACCGTCGCGACACATCGCTTTTAAGCGATACATCACAGCGTTGTAAGAATCCTCATCAGTGACTTGCATATTAGTACACAGCTCATCATGACTGATAGGCGCCCCCCATTTTGCCATGAACTCTAAAATGTATTCCCGGCTCGGCACTGGGTTGTCATACTTTTCAGATTCGCGTTTTGCGGCAGGGTCTTGTTTGGTCCATTCTTGACTCATAAAAATTCCGGTTTTGGTCTGCGTATAGATAAATTTTAGTACGCAATTGACTAAATGTTAATTAATCCAGGGGATATGCAAATAAGTCCATTAGCAACACTCAAGTAAAGACCGAGTGATGCATAGGCTTGTTTGCATATTCCCTAATATTTTACCCACAGCCTCAGGTTAGGGCTGAGCTGTGCATTATTTACTGCTTCGTAGAACGATCAAAGCCGAGTATAAACTCGGCTTGTGTAAAAATTGTTAACCTGCGGCTAAAAGCTACGGCTTAGCTTCAGGCTTAACGTCAGGCTCTTCTTCTTCACCTTCATAGCCATCGGTCTCAAAACCTTCGCCTTCGAC
>MABF01000349.1 GCA_002163025.1 'Osedax' symbiont bacterium Rs2_46_30_T18 | reverse complement strand
GCAAGTGCTGGAAAGCTTGAGTCAGGCCGAGGAGTTATTCTTAAGTGGTAGCCAGCAAGCCCATAGCGTACTGCGCATTACCTTGCCACAAGTATTCAGTCAGGGAAAATTTATGCAGATGCTCAGTGACTTTTGTCACGCCCATCCGCAGATAAAACTAGACCTGATTATCACCAATAAAAACCTAGATTTGGTCCAGCAAGATATTGATTTTGCCTTCAGAGGCAGTGCACTTGCCGACTCACAAATGCGCAGCATAAAACTCTTCCAGGCAAAAACCATACTCTGCGCGCCGCAGGGCTTTGCGCGTCAGCTGACAACAGTACAACAACTGCAAGTGATCACTGAGCAGCTACTGATTCCCTCTTATATTAACTTGTCCACCTTGCGCTTGTATCTGCAAAAGATAGGTATCAAAAAGCCATTGCACCAATTTACAGCAATAGATGATGCCTTTAGTTATAAACAAGCCGTACTCGCGGGAATGGGGGTCGGCATATTCCTGGATTTTTTTGTTGAGCAAGAGTTAAAGCAAAATCAGATCTGGCAAATCACCGATCCTCACCCTTTTAGCTACAAATTTTTAGACTTCAATATGATTTATCACAAGAATATTAAGTTGGCTAAACCTCAGGCGCTGTTTAGAGACTTTGTTACTCATTACTTTACTGCGACTTAGCAGAATTACCGTTTCAGCTAAGAAACGGTTGTGGCTATTAACTTTCACACTGCTGCAGGGGCACAGATTTCTAATCCAAAAACTTGCTCTTTACTTCTTGTGTCGGGATCATACACTGCTGTTTTTTGCCAAACAACTGATAGCGATGTCTGGCCAGCAGCTTATAAAAGAAATCTCTGAAGCCCCTCGGTAGCAGCTTAAATACTTTCAATAAATACCAGTAGCCACTTAAGTCTTTGATAATTTCCAGGGCTGCATCGGTGCGGTAATAACAAACATCATCTTTAATTAATACAAAAGTATCAAAGCCAAAATCTTCAAATTGGTGTTGTTCGAGTAACTCTTCTGCAGCCTTGCTCTGCATCGGGGTAAAGACAAAGACATCTTTGTGATCTCGTTTAATAATGAAGTTCACTGAACCATTACAGAAATTACATATGCCATCGAAAATAATGATCTGTTGATTAAACATAACGCTCCTGAAACCACAGCCTTTGGGACATACAAGGCTAAAAATTAGTGCTCTTATTATTCACCGCAACAAACATCTAGCCAAGGAGGATTTCACCTATTTCCTGACATCAGTAATCGTTAATCTGAATCAGTGTGAAGCCAAAGCAAAAGGATATTATTAAGTAATTAGTAACTTAGCCATGTATAACTCATTCACATAGCCACCACCCTCTAGCAATAGTGCATTTCTTTTAGTCCCTT
>MABF01000197.1 GCA_002163025.1 'Osedax' symbiont bacterium Rs2_46_30_T18 | reverse complement strand
ACGCACCTTGTAAAAAAGCACATCAATCAATAGGCTCGCCGAGTCTTTTGACTGGGTTAGTCAAATGCCACTATTGCGGATGCAATTTTGTTATTAACACTGGAAAAAGCGGCACGTATAAATATTACAAGTGTAGAAATCGAATAAAAGAAACAGTACATGCTTGTGATAACTGTCAGATTCCGAAAAACATGCTGGATCAAGCAGTGATAGACGAATTAAGGAAGAACTTATTCATTGAGCCCGTAATTAATAGCATACTTGGCGACTTACAGTCTGATGTTAGCAATCATATGAAAAATCTAAAAATTAAATTATTGGGATTAAACAAGAAAAAAGTATATTTAGGCAATAAACACTATTCTCTGATAGATAAAATTGCGGACAGTGAAATTGATTTAAACGAGTATGTTCAAAGAAATCTTGACACTTACAAGAACGAAATGCGAGAAATCGATAACAATATCAGCCAATTAAATTCAAGAATGGGGCTGCCATTGAAAAAATTTGGATCAAAACAAAAAAGATTATTTGTAGATGCTTGTAAACATATTTTACTTGGCGGGAATGAAGAAGCAACAAAAGCATTGCTCAATGCAGTAATTGAAAAAATTGTTATAAAAAAAAATATGATTTTGATCCAAGGAAATAAATTAAAATTGATGGCAAATATTGCTTGCTTTGATATTCGAAATTTGAAATTCAGAGTGCCCAGTCTTATATCAATATGGCAGCGGGGGCAGGATTTGAACCTACGACCTTCACTGGGCTTATAAAGAGCTGAGTCCGACGATTGTACTTGCAGATATTGGTAGCGGGGGCAGGATTTGAACCTACGACCTTCGGGTTATGAGCCCGACGAGCTACCAAGCTGCTCCACCCCGCATCAATATATTCAGTTCAGTTGATCTAGATATTATTAGTGGGTTCGGAATTTGAACCTACAAATAATTATATTGGTAGCGGGGGCAGGATTTGAACCTACGACCTTCGGGTTATGAGCCCGACGAGCTACCAAGCTGCTCCACCCCGCATCAATATATCAACTTTGAGTTATGACTTTTACCTTGTAGACTGTGAAACATAGTTTCAAGTTTTACAAAAAAATCGACCAATAGTGCATCGAAAATGGTAGCGGGGGCAGGATTTGAACCTACGACCTTCGGGTTATGAGCCCGACGAGCTACCAAGCTGCTCCACCCCGCATCAATAAAACTCTTAATCATGCTTAAGCTCTTGATTTGCTTAAGAATTTATTTGATTAAGTGTTTCCTCTCAAACTGTGGAGCGAAGTATACAGCCTTCTGTCAGGCCTGCAACTAGTTTTTCGTTTTTTTGCGAATAAGCCATTTTATACAGAACGGGTCACTAGAACTAAATCGTTATTCGGCGGTACCGCTGCGTATAGCGCGCTTTTGGCTGCTTATTATGAACTGGCCAATTAACTTTGAATCCAATGCAGATAGGTCGATTAATACACCGCTGTATGTAGGGGCAGCCTGACGCAGCACTTTAATAGCGCACTCAATGCGATGCTTTTCACTGTTACCTATTTCCAGGGTAACTTTATAAGTGGCTTTTTTGACATTACCAACAAATTTAAAAGCAATCCCATTGGCAGATATATTCTCTACTTCAACTGTTTTCCCGGCAATTATTAGCTTTATATGATCATCATCAGAAGGAGTTACTCGATACTCGCCACGATTAGTATCGTCTAAATCTTCGATTTCAAAGAGAGGTTTTTTCATAGGGGGTCTCGCTCAAGTACAAATTCTATTCTTCGGTTTTGGTTTCGCTGCTCTTGGGTATCGTTCTCTGTTACAGGGATCGATTCACCATAACCTGTTGCCGTCACTCTATCCGGGCGCATGCCGCCGCGAACAAAATAGCGTAAAACAGTCGTCGCTCGAATTGCTGACAGCTCCCAGTTGGAGGGGTACCTGTTGGTGCTAATGGGTACATTGTCTGTGTGCCCACCAATGGCTAAATTAAAATTAGTATTTTTCCGTAAGACATTACCTATGCCATCCATGATCGGCATCGCCTCACGGTTAAATTGTGCAGAACCGGCAGCAAAAAATAAATCACCGCGGACACTAATGATGATTTTGCCATTTGTCTCCTGGAAAGTTTTTGCCACCCCTTGGGTGGTTGCGCTTTTCATCAACTGGGAGACCGATTGTGCTACCCGGGCCAGGTCCTGGCTTTTTTGTCGATCCTCTCTGCTGGTCTGAGGCAGGGGTGGAGCTGGATTAAAAGGGGTAATGATGACTGGCAGCTCCTCTTCAGTAGGAGCTTGCTGTTTATCCCCAGTCTCCACTGAGGGATCTTGTGAATCAGTGGGTACTTTGCCTGTTTCGGTTTTTTTAGAGAGAGGGTCCGCAAGGGTACCGGCTCCGGTGCCTTTTAATGCCGATTTAACCGATTCGATTGTCTTAACATAGATGTCTTCTTCCAGTGTAGATATAGAAAACAGCAGCACAAAAAATACCAATAACAAAGTCATCAGATCGGCAAATGTAACAATCCAGGCATTGTTCTGACTCTCTTCGTGGATATCAATGGCTTTTCTCATCCTATAATTACCCGCCGCCTGGGAAGATAGAGGCGCGTTTGTTCTCTGGAAGATAAGCCGAAAGCTGCTCGTAAACGTGTGCCCATTGATCGTTAGTCAATATGCTGATGCTGCCCTCGCGGATAATTTCTAAATTTGTCACTTCGGTGAGTGTTCTCGCCCTAAGCTTTCCGGCGATAGGTAAAAAAACCATAGTGGCTAACAGCGAGCCATAAAAAGTTGTCAGTAAGGCAACTGCCATTGCCGGTCCAATAGTTTCCGGTTCATCCAGTTGGCTGAGCATTTGGATTAAACCAATCAAGGTTCCCAGCATGCCAAAAGCGGGGGCATAGCCTGCCATTTTCTTAAATACATCCTGAACGGCAAAGTGCCGGGCAATCAATGAGTCAATTTCATTCTGCAAGGTGTTGCGGATTACTTGTTCAGATGCGGCTTCGGCCAATAAATTGCAGGCGCGCTTAAGCACTTTCGAATCTGTTTTAATATGAGTCATTTTTAACAGGCCGTGACGGTGGCTTATTTTACTCAACTCAATCATGGTATCTATCATGTCTGATGCGTTGGTTTTGTCCCTGGAAAACACAAAGTAGGCAGCTTTGAACCCGTTGAGTACATCTTTAAAAGGCACTGTTAGTAACGTGGCGGCAAGGGTACCTCCGGCAACTATCATCATACCGGGTACGTTAATAAATACATCAGGGGTACCGCCTAGGAAGATTGCCGATACTATTAGGGCTATTCCCGATACAATGCCAATCAGAGAAGCGAAATCCATACAGCAGTAATACCTTTTATGTTGTTTGTTTTTATGTAAAAAATGTCAAGTGTTGTTAAGTTTAGCCTGAAAACAGAGCCGTGTCGCCTGTCATAAAAATATTGCTTTCACAAAGCCAGTTAAAGGTAAAGATATTGATATGTCAAAGAAAATTTACTTCGGTTTGGCTCAGTGGCATCACAGCAAGTGGTATACAAGAAGCTCACCCTCCAATAGGTCTTTACATCAATACTCCAACAGCTTTTCCAGTGTAGAGGGGAATACTTCATTCTATGCGTTACCCAGTGAACAAAACCTGCGTCTGTGGCATGAAGCTAGCCCTGATCATTTTAAGTATTGTTTCAAATTTCCCCAGGATATTTCCCATAAACAAACTCTTACCCATTGTTCACGGCAGGTTTGCGAATTTCTGAACCGTATCTCGCTATTAAAAGACAAGTTAGGTCTGCTGTGGTTACAGCTCGATGCCAGTTTTAGTGTGGCTGACCTGCAGAAGCTGGAGCATTTTTTATCGGCATTACCCACGGAGTTTAATTATGCGGTAGAAGTCAGAAATCTGGATTTTTATAAAAAAGATCAATCGGAGCAGCGTTTTAACCAGCTGCTGCAAAATTATCAGGTAAATAGGGTGATTTTTGATACCCGCAGCTTATTTGCCAATACCCAGATTAAAGATCTGGCAACTTGTGAAGCGCTACAAGCTAAACCTAGAGTCCCTACTCATGTGATCACCACAGCGAGTAGCCCATTCGTCAGAATTATAGTGCCTATGGACAGGAAGCTAGGAGAGCAAGTATTGCAGCAGTGGGCGAACAAGGCTGCGCAATGGTTGGATCAGGGATTGACCCCGTATTTCTTCTTCCATACCCCTGATAATGCTCAGGCGCCTGAGTTAGCAAGGTATTTCAGCCAGCTACTAAGTGGGCATAGAACAGAGGTAGAGATTATTGAATTGTGGGGGCAGCAGCAGGATCAGCAGTTATTATTTTAATTACTAGTAGAATAATGCAGTTAAATATTGGTATTGCTTGTTTGTGGGTTGTGTTGGTGCAGAGGTAAGTAGAGGAAAACTGCGGATTGTGCTCCGCAGTTTTAAGCTTGAGCGCTGTTAAACGCGCAGTATAGAAACGTCTTCAGCCTGTAGGCCTTTATCGCTATCGCGGGTATGGAATTTAACTTGTTGTCCCTCGCTCAGAGAGCGGTGGCCACGGCCGCGGATGTTGCGAAAATGAACAAAAACATCATCGCCATTTTCACGGGTGATAAAGCCAAAGCCTTTAGAGACGTTGAACCATTTGACCGTACCATTTTCACGGTCATCGTCTTCAAATTCTTCATCATCATACTCTGCACCGTTTTCTCTCTGGGCAGAATAATCAGAGTCAGTATTGGCTGACGCGCCGAATGCACTTAATGCACAAGCTGCTAGAGAGACGACGAAAATTATACTTAACACAGTGGCCTCTAGCGCAAGACTAGCCTCTGTAAACCTGTTTAACAAAAAAGGGATTAATACCGCGGCTATAGCACTGGCGACGACGCTGCGGATAAGTTGATTACCACTCATCTAATATTCTCTTATATAGTTATAAATTAATTAATGAAATAAAACACCACAAGCTGAATAAACCCATAAAATAACAAAGTGCTCTAAGGCTTAACTCCATTTGCGGACGGTGATCAGATATACAGAATTTTCGACTAAAATTCAATTTAATTATGTATAACGAGTGTGGTTTCGTGAAAAGTGATTTATTTGCCTGGAAACTAGCAGTTAATTTTTTAAAATACCTTAATATATTCATGCAGATAAAAATGATATTCATTACCGTTTGTGTCTATTTTGGTTTATGTTCGAATATATATTTACCTTGTCGATGGGTGCAGATATCCTTGTTCGCCCTTAGGGGCGTTCAGTGTAGGTCAATTTGGTTGTTATCGATTTTCGCGCGGCAACTAGGACGTCGGTATTCGATGCCTGGGTCTCAAAGCTCTCTGTATTACACAGTCGTATCGGGTTTTGTCGCCTGCTCTTTTGACAAGGCTTACCGGCGGTCAATTGAGAGTGCTAATTAAAAATAGCAGAGTTAAAATTGTCAAAAAATAGATTTACAGGTGTGAGATGGAAAAGAGAATAAGCGAGTTAGAGTCTAGGGTTGCCTTCCAAGAGGAAATGATTGATCAGTTAAACGATGTCGTCGCTAAACAAGATAAAGTGTTAATGGATTTGGCTCGGGTAGTGGCAATGCTCAACCATAAGCTCAACCTGGAAGGCTCTGGAGAAGGCGGCAGTATCGAATCAATTGAGCCGCCACCGCCGCATTACTGAGTGACCATTAATGTGGTCAATTTTGATTTGTCCTCTGAGTCAGGCAGGTTGGTAGCCTGTATTGATTTTGCAGGCAGTACACTCCTGAAAATTTCTTGCGGTAGGTAGTGACGATTGCGTTGCCAGCGTTCTGCGTATCTAAGTACAAATATTAACTCTAGGTGATAATGGATTTATGGGTTTGATCGGGAAGCTCCTCAATAAGTTGTTTGTCAGTGCCAAAATTTTAGGTGATGAGCAGCTGCGTATTAGTACAGAAGTTATCTATATCCTAGAGACCTCACGTTCTGAGCACTTGGCCTTGTTGGATTTGTCGCTGCGCGAGAAAGGCGCAAAGGTTGCTCATCGCTGCCTGCTGTCGGCGGATCCCAAAGTTGAGAAAGCATTGATCTACCGACTCGAATCGCTGATCGAAAAATTGGAGTTTTCCGAGCAAAACATTGATGTAAAAATTGTCCCAGTGACCATTTATCACGGGCATTTTCCAAATCGACAGTCCTCCTGGTGGCGTATTGTGTTTTCGGAGCGCTGGGGGCCAAAGGGCTGGTGGAGTCGGTTGTTGCACTTGTTGATTAATGGTCGAAGAACCTTACTGCAATTAGAGTCTCCGCTGTCGTTAAAGGCCTTGATACAAGAGGACGCACTTCAGCCTTCAGGCGCAGGAGCTGCTAAAATTGTTAAGAGGCTGCAGCAGCATTTCGATCAGAGAAGGGTGGCGACATTTGGTCCCGATCTATTAGGTAGAAAGAGCACTCTAGAGAAAATTATCAATCAAAAAGAGATTCGCAATGCTATCGATGCGCACAGCGAGCAGCAGCAGTTAAGCTTTGCCCAGAGTGAAAAACATGCGCGCCAGCTACTAAGTGGTATTGCGACTAACCTGAGCCCTAGTTTCGTGCGATTGTTCAGCAGTGTGCTGGGTTGGTTTTTTAGACGTACCTATCGACAGGTAAAAGTGCAGGGAGTAGATGCTGTCCGGGAGATAGCTAAAGACTACCAGGTTGTGTTTCTGCCTTGTCATCGCAGTCACATGGACTATGTTATCTTGTCCTGGAGCTTGCATAATCAAGGGTTGATGATTCCGCACGTGGTCGCCGGAGATAATTTGAACGTCCCTGTTTTGGGCAGGGCGCTTAAGTTGGGGGGGGCGGTATTTATGCGTCGCTCTTTCTATGACGACCCGCTGTATGGATCGCTGTTTAAAAACTACATTAAACAGCTGCATACTAGTGGTCATGCGCTTGAGTATTTTATTGAGGGGGCGCGTTCGAGAACGGGTCGCCTATTGTCCGCAAAAAGCGGAGTGTTGGCGATGACTCTGGAGGCTTCTCTACAGGAGAATACTAAGCCTATCGCAATAGTGCCGGTATGGATTAGCTATGACAAGCTTGTTGAATCGCGAACTTATGCGCAGCAGTTGGAAAATGGGCAGAAGACCCCTGAGTCTCTTTCCGGGCTGCTGCAGAGTTTAAAGCTGTTTAAAGGTCAGTTTGGTGATGCAGTCATTAGTTATGCCCAGCCAATTGTCATCAATGATCGCTTCTCTAAATTTGATGATCCCAAAGCTAGCAGTAGTCTTTTGGCTGAGCAGGTAATGCAGGGTATTAATGGCGCCTGTTATGTTAATGAAACAGCCTTGTTGGCGACAGTTTTATTGGCTCAGCGTCGGTTGCGAATGACCAGAGAGCAATTGATAGAGCGGGTTAATCACCTGTCTTCAGTGCTGGTTAAAATGCCGAACGCACCGGCGGGGATTGCCAAGGGCAGTGTTGGTAATTGGATCGATATGGCGCAAGCTCGCGGTCAGTTGTCGGTTAGCAGTGCAGATGTCTATTTGAATGCCGAGCAGGCCTGTGAAATGACTTTCTATCGCAATCAGATTCATCATTTAACACTGTTGGTAGGTTTGTATTTGCTGGTGGCCAAGCGTTACCCTAAGCCTTTGCTGCAGACTATTCCCAAATTGATTAAAGGAGTTTACCCGTATCTGGCAAAAGAATTGTACTGGCCTTGGCAGGGTGCGCAGATCACTAAGGCGCTCCGGGAAATAAGGGAATTATTGATTTCACAACAATTGGTGATTGAGGATAAAAAATGTCTACAAGTTCGCAACACCGCTGTTTCGGTGGCTCTAATGCAGACGGTAGAGCCCTATTTGCTGCGCTACTTTATTGTCTTTAGATTGTTGCAAGAATATCAGGATTTGGCAGTTACAGATCTTGTTGACGAGACGGTGCGTCTGGCTTCTTTGCTGCACACCGAATTTGGCTTCCACTCCCCAGAATATATTGATCCTAAAAGTATTGGCAGTTTTATTAAGGCGATGCAAGAGCAGCAAGTGTTGGCCCTAAAAGATGATGGCTCTGTGCACGCTTGCGTTGATACCAGTGCTCTGATGGTGCGCTCCAAGCAAATCTTACTCGGACATTACCTGGAGACTATAGAGAAGAATATTCGTCCCAAGTGAGTGGTTATGCGCTCTGTTAATGATGGTGCGGCTATTGAGTCTTTAAGCAAATCTTACTCGGCCAT
>MABF01000313.1 GCA_002163025.1 'Osedax' symbiont bacterium Rs2_46_30_T18 | reverse complement strand
AAGGTAAAGGTAAAGGTAAAGGTGAGAGTAAAAATAAGCAGCTAAAATAGTACAGCAAAAAAAAGCCCCTTAAGGGGCTTTGTTAAACACTGTTGTAACAGATTGTTATTTACAAGTGTTGGATTCTGTTCAAACCGGCGATAGCTGCAACCCGATAAGCTTCGGCCATAGTCGGGTAGTTAAAGGTCGTATTGACAAAGTATGCCAAGGTATTAGCCTCGCCCTTTTGCTGCATAATTGCCTGACCGATGTGGATGATTTCTGAAGCTTGGTCACCGAAGCAGTGAATGCCTAAAATAGCCAGTGAGTCAGGATCAAACAAGATTTTCAACATGCCCACAGGCTGGCTGGTAATTTGCGCTCTGGCGGTATCTTTAAAAAACGCCTGTCCCACTTCGTAGGGAACACACTCAGAGGTCAATTCCTCCTCAGTTTTACCCAGCGAACTGATCTCAGGAATGGTATAAATCCCCGTAGGCACTTCATCAATGTACCTAAAGTCTTGGTTGCCAATAATATCAGCAGCGGTAGAGCGACCCTGATCAATAGCGGCAGAGGCCAAAGAAGGCCAACCTATCACATCTCCCACAGCAGAAATGCCTTCAACAGCAGTGCGGTAGCGATCATCAATTTCCAGCTGACCACGGCTATTGGCGGTCAGACCAGCATTGTCCAATGCCAGTTCAGCGGTATTACCGGTGCGTCCATTACACCAGAGAAATGCATCGGCACGGATTTTTTTACCGGATTTGAGACACAATACAACACCTCTTTCATCACCATTAACGCTTGCATAATCTTCATTGTGGCGAATTTTGACTGAGGTGTTACGCAAGTGATAACTCAAAGCATCAGATATTTCGCCATCGAGGAAAGATAACAACCGCCCTCGGGTATCAATCAGGTCAACCTTAACCCCTAATCCACTGAAGATTGATGCGTACTCACAACCGATAACACCGGCACCAAAGATGATAATAGTGCGTGGCGTGTGATTGAGCTTTAAAATAGTGTCTGAGTTGTAGATCCGATCATGGGTGAAATCAACATCCGGAGGACAGTAGGGACTAGAACCTGTGGCAATGACGATATTTTTGGCTCTTATAACTTCATCACCTTTCACCGTACCTTTGACTAGCAAAGTGTTGGCATCTTTAAATTCAGCCTTGCCAAAAAACACATCGACTCTGTTACGCGCGTAAAAATTGGTGCGCAACATCACTTGATTGGCCATTACCTTTTCCGCGCGATTGAGTACTTTTTGAAAGGAGAACCAACGCGGCTCACCTATTTCACGGAACATAGGGTTGGTATTAAATTCAACGATTTGCTTTACGGAGTGACGCAGTGCTTTAGAGGGGATAGTGCCCTTGTGGGTGCAGTTGCCACCTACGGCTTGCTGCTCTTCTATAACTGCTACTTTCTTGCCGTGCTTGGCGGCGTTCATTGCCGCTCCTTCCCCTGCAGGCCCCGAACCAATCACTACTACGTCATAGTCATACTCAGCCATCAACCACCCCTTTTATCAGTACTGCAAAACACAGCGACCATTATAATTATAGCAACTAGCAAAGCTCTACTGCTTTGCTAGTCCTTGAGAACTATCTTACAAATAAGCGTTCTCTATATATTTCTTTTTTCTTAAGACTCACTACTTACTGGTTTTCGCTTCATAACCTAGATTTGCCAACTTGCTCTCACGCGCTTCGCGAGCAATTCTTTCGTTTTCATCTTCACAAACCTGCTTATCGCCGGCACAAATGTCACAAGCCGTGTCCATTCCCAATGCCGCCATGCCGCCACAAGACCCCGCTATAGGTTTTCCGCCAAACAAAACACCCACCGACATAGCAACCACAACCGCCATTAAAACTACAAATACTGCTATAAATGTTCCCATGATTTCCTCACTTTAACTCTTATGATCGCTATCTTTAATTTTCTACACGACTGGCGAAACCAGCCGTCATTTTCTCTTTAAAACCGTCGCTACTTTTGCTAATAAAGAAGGCTTCAATACCATTATCACTGGCATATTTATAAGCTTTCTCCACACCCATGGCTAAAAATGCCGTCGCAAGTGCATCCGCCAGTGCGCAACTGTCCGCCAGCACTGTTACTGAAGCCAAATTATGGGTAATAGGCCGGCCGGTTGCAGTATCTATTATATGTGAGTAGCGAACTCCCTTTTCTTCAAAGTAATTACGGTAATCTCCTGAAGTGGCAACCGCTACATCATCAACTCTGACAATTCTCTGAATATTTCGTCCCTGCGTTGGACTTTCTATCGCTATCCGCCAGGGCTGCTGATCGGGCTTCAGCCCTTTAGTCACCAACTCACCGCCGACTTCGACCAAATAGGCATTGTAGCCGGCGCGTTCAATCAAATCAGCTAATTGGTCTACTGCATATCCCTTGGCAATTGATGATAAATCCAAGTATAAATTAGCATGCTTTTGAATGACATTATCATCCAGTAAAGCGAGATACTGATAACCGACTCTGGGACGTATTGCAGCTATTTGAGCATCACTAGGCGCTTTAGTAATACGTTTATCAGGACCAAAGCCCCAGAGGTTAATCAGTGGGCCCACGGTAATATCATAGGCGCCCCCTGAGTCGACACTGATATTTTGTGCTATCGACAATATATCATACAGCGCCTTGGAAACTTGTGCTTTAGTACCGGATTCGGTTTGATTAAACAGCGAGAGTTCAGAATCACTGATGTAAGTCGACATTGCCTGATTGATATCAACCAGCAACTGATCCGCTTGGCGTTTAATAGCGATAGCTTTGTCATCAGCTTCCTCACCATCGGCTACCCATTTGATGTGATAGGTAGTACCCATAGTTCTGCCTTCTATGGCCACCAATTTATCGGCAGCTAAGATAGCGCTAAAAGGCAGAGTTATAAGTACAAAAACGGCCAGCAGGTTAACTGCTAGCCGTTGTGAGGCGCGCAAAAGCGCGCCTGATAGAGACTTAACCATTGTGTTTAACCACCAAAGTCGTCCAATAGGATGTTTTCAGGTTCAACACCTAGATCTTCCAGCAATTTGATAACCGCTGAGTTCATCATTGGCGGGCCACACATGTAGAATTCACAATCTTCAGGCGCTTCGTGATCCTTAAGATAATTTTCAAATAATACGTTGTGGATAAAGCCTGTCATACCGTCCCAATTATCTTCTGGCTGCGGATCTGAAAGTGCCAAATGCCATTTGAAATTGTCATTTTCGGCCGCTAACTGATCGTACTCTTCAGAGTAGAATGCCTCGCGAAGTGAGCGCGCACCGTACCAGAAAGAGATCTTACGGGTTGAGTTCAAGCGCTTCAACTGATCGAAGATGTGCGAGCGCATCGGTGCCATTCCAGCACCACCGCCGACAAAGACCATTTCTGCATCAGTGTCTTTAGCGAAGAACTCACCGAAGGGACCGTATACATCAATAGTATCACCCGGCTTCAAGTTGAAGACGAAAGATGACATGATTCCCGGTGGAATCCCCTGACTACCTGGTGGTGGTGAAGCGATACGGATATTGAACTTAACTATACCTTTTTCACCCGGGTAGTTTGCCATTGAGTAGGCACGGATAGTGGTTTCATTCACCGTTGAGACATTGTCCCATACGTTGAATTTATCCCAGTCACCGCGGTACTCTTCTTCGATATCGAAGGTTTTATAGTCGACAACGTGTGGAGGACATTCTAACTGTACATAACCGCCGGCGCGGAAGTCAACGACTTCGCCATCGGGAATACGCAGTGTCAGCTCTTTAATGAACGTGGCTACGTTGGGGTTTGAATCCACCGTACATGTCCACTTCTTAACGCCGAAGATTTCCTCTTCAAGCTCAAGCTCCATGTCTTCTTTAACGGCAACCTGACAAGCCAGACGCCAGCCCTCTTTAGCTTCACGCATCGTGAAGTGAGATTCTTCAGTGGGCAGCATAGAGCCACCACCATCTAGAACTTGACACTTACACTGGGCACAAGTACCGCCACCACCACAAGCTGAAGGGATGAAAACACCCATTTCAGAGAGAGTCTGCAGTAACTTACCACCAGCGGGAACTGTTACTTTTTTATCCGGATCGTTGTTGATGTTAATCGTCACATCGCCGGAACTTACCAATTTTGAGCGCGCTGCCAGAATTACTGCAACTAGTGCAAGCACTACTACAGTAAACATGACAACACCGAGAATTATTTCAGCATTCATGGCTTAGATATTCCTTTGTTAATTATCATGTATTAAAGCTGCACGCCTGAGAATGACATAAAGCCAAGTGCCATCAGGCCGACAGAGACAAAGGTAATACCTAATCCCTGCAGTCCTGCCGGTACATCGCTGTATCTTAATTTCTCACGGATACCTGCTAACGTTGCGATAGCCAGTGCCCACCCCAAGCCGGCACCCACACCGTAGACCACGGATTCGCCGAAGTTATAGTCGCGTTCAACCATAAATAGAGCGGCACCCATGATGGCACAGTTAACGGTAATTAACGGCAAGAACACACCCAGGGCGTTGTATAGCGCCGGAAAAAACTTGTCCAATACCATTTCCAATATCTGTACGATCGCAGCGATAACACCAATATATGAAATATAACCCAGGAAGCTAAGGTCAACATCAGGATAACCAGCCCAGGCCAGCGCTCCCTCTTTCAACAATAAATTGTATAACAAGTTATTGACCGGAGTTGTGATCGCGAGAACCACAATTACCGCGATACCAAGACCAATAGCCGTCTGTACTTTCTTGGAGATAGCCAGGAAAGTACACATACCTAAGAAGAACGACAATGCCATGTTTTCAACAAATACGGCTTTTACAAACAGACTAATATAAGCTTCCATTTAGAACGCCTCCTTCTGAGAGTTTTTGGCAATCACAAAGTCGGGCGCTTCCACTTGACTGGTATCGAAGGTACGCATCAACCAGATCATCAGGCCTATAATAAAGAAGGCACTTGGCGGCAACAGTAGTAAACCGTTACTCATGTACCAGCCGTCATTGGTGACTAATGGCAAAATTTCGATACCGAACAAGCTACCAGCACCAAAAAGTTCGCGGATAAAGCCAACAAACAACAACACCGCACCGTATCCCAAGCCGTTACCTAACCCGTCCAAAAACGATGGGATAGGCGGATTTTTCATAGCAAATGCTTCCGCACGGCCCATGACAATACAGTTAGTGATGATCAGACCAACAAAAACCGATAACTGTTTAGAAGTATCGTAAGCGACTGCTTTTAACACTTGGTCAACGACTATTACCAGCGAGGCAATAATGGTCATCTGACAGATGATTCGAATGGAGCTGGGCATATGATTGCGCATCATAGAGACAAACATATTGGAAAATGCCGTTACTACCATTACCGCAAGAGTCATTACCATTGCTGTTTTTAAGTTTGATGTTACCGCCAACGCTGAGCAAACACCCAATATCTGTAGTGCAATCGGGTTGTTGGCAAAAATTGGCTTAACGATCATATCTCTTGTTTCTGACATGATTAGCTCTCCCCTGCTTTAAGACTGGTCAGGTAAGTAGCATAGCCATTTTTACCCATCCAAAAGTGCACCAGTTTAGTGACACCGTTACTGGTGATAGTCGCACCAGATAAAGCATCTACTTTAAACTCAGAACCTGGGGTACCTGGAACGACAGCCACTTTAACTAGACCTAACTTAGGCTCCATAGAACCTTCTGCATAGACCTTTTTACCCGGCCAAAGTGCTTTCCACTTAGGATTGTCAACTTCTCCTCCCAAGCCGGGGGTTTCACCGTGAGAGTAGAAACCAAAACCAACAACAGTGTTTAAGTCACCTTCCAGAGCCAAAAATCCGTAAAGTGTAGACCAGAGACCGTATCCATGAACCGGTAAGATAACTTTTTCCAGCTGCTCACCTTTACTCACCAAGTAGACAGGCATTACATCGGCCGTTCTTTTTATAGAGGCAATGTCTTGCTCGCGGGTAAGCGCAGTTGAAAGCGAAGGATCTTTCGCCGCTCTCTTGGCATCTCTGTAAGTCGCAGGTTTATCGACGTATTTACCGGTCTTTAAATCTACATATTTAGTGACTATTTTGTCTGCAAAGAGTTGCTGCACATCTTGACCTTTATAGTCAATTTGCGCTGCTGCCAGTATGTTGCTCTGACGATCAAGCTCTTTGTTGATTAGTTGCTGTGGCTTTAATAGTACAGCTGCCGCCGATACAATGACCGAGCAGACTACACAGAGTAATACCGTTACGGTTATCGTTCTGCCGATAGTGTCATTTTTAGCTGCCATGACGTAATGCCCTCCGCTTAATATTTGCCTGAACGACGAAGTTATCGATAAGAGGAGCAAACAAGTTAGCAAATAGGATTGCCAACATCATTCCCTCTGGGAACGCTGGGTTAACAACACGGATCAAGATAACCATCACCCCGATCAGGGCTCCAAAATACCACTTACCTAAGTCGGTCATAGAGGCAGAGATAGGATCAGTGGCCATGTAGAACAGACCAAAAGCAAATCCACCTAAGACAAAATGCCAGTAGAAAGGCATACTAAACATAGGGTTAGTATCAGAACCGATCAAGTTAAAGATCAAGCTCATGGCAACCATACCGGCAACAACACCTGCGACAATGCGCCAGGCTGCCAGTTTCATCACCACCAACATACCGCCACCTAATAAGATAGCTAAGGTAGATACTTCACCAACAGATCCTGGGATAGTACCAATAAAGGCATCCATAAAAGTGATGTTCTGAGCGATAATCGCCTCTACACCGCCTGCTGCTGCTAATCCCAGTGGAGTTGCACCAGTGAAGCCGTCAACGGCTGTCCAGATAGCATCCCCTGACATTTGTGCCGGGTAGGCAAAAAATAGGAAAGCTCGACCGGTCAGTGCAGGGTTAAGGAAGTTTTTACCTGTGCCACCAAACACTTCTTTACCGATTACGACACCAAAGCTGATGCCTAATGCAACTTGCCAAAGTGGGATATCCGGCGGAAGTGTTAGAGCAAACAAGATAGAAGTAACAAAGAAACCTTCGTTAACTTCATGACCACGCTTCATGGCAAACAACACTTCCCAGAAACCACCGACCACAAAAGTGACCGCATATATAGGTAGCCAGTAGATTGCGCCGTAGATTAAGTTGTCCCAGATACTGTTGGCATCAAAGCCTGTCAGTGCACCGGCAAGTGCTCCGCGCCAGCCACTACCTTCAGTGAGACCCATCGCATCCATGGCGGTATTCGCCTGCAGACCCAGGTTATATAAACCAAAGAATACTGCGGGAAAAGTACACATCCACACTAAGATCATCATGCGTTTTAAATCCACACCATCACGTACGTGAGATGCAGTTTTAGTCACATGTCCCGGAGTATAAAAAATGGTATCAGCCGCTTCATAAAGCGCATACCAATTTTCATATTTACCGCCCTTGTGAAAGTGCGGCTCCATTTTATCAAGAATATTTCTCAAATTCATGCTGTTAAGCCTCTCTCTCGATGCGTGTTAAATTATCGCGAAGAATCGGGCCGTATTCGTACTTACCCGGGCAGGCAAAAGTACAGAGAGCCAAATCTTCTTCATCGAGTTCCAGAACACCTAAATCCATAGCGGTAACGATATCACCGGTAACAATCGCACGGAGCAATTGTGTCGGCAATATGTCCATAGGCATCAATCTTTCAAATTGTCCCACAGGAAGCATGGCGCGTTCTGATCCATTAGTCGTGGTCGAGAAACTGAATTTTTTAGCGCTGTTCAAGGCAGAAGTGAAGACACTTAGCACTGAGAATTGATTGGCACCAGGCACAGCCCAACCCATAAATTCACGCTTATCACCCTGCTCGAGAACAGTAATTTGATTGCTGTAACGACCTAGGTAATCCAAGGCGCCTTCAACAGTGCGGCCATTCCAAACCGAACCAGTGATAACACGGTTACCCGCTGTTTCAGTCAGACCTTTTAACAAGTCGCTTACCTTGGCACCTAATCGTGTGCGCAGTAACGCAGGCTTAGTCACTACCGGGCCAACCACTGCAACGATACGTTCAACAGACAGTTTGCCTTGTGTGAATAATTTACCGATAGCCACAACATCTTGATAGCCCACAGTCCACACCACGTGGTCACGTGAAACAGGTTCTAAAAAGTGGATATGGGTTCCCACGTTGCCCGCTGGGTGAACGCCGGAAAATTCTTCGACAGTAACACCATTCGCTGTAGGAATATCGGCACCCGCTGCTTTACAAAGGAA
>MABF01000211.1 GCA_002163025.1 'Osedax' symbiont bacterium Rs2_46_30_T18 | reverse complement strand
TTGATATCTAATCGCCGGGTCGAAATCATCATTGAACGCGGTAAAGACGATAAAAGTATCAATCGAATCAAAGTCAAAGAAGCTACCGAATCAGAGCCTGATTCGCTGAGTAGTACAGAGATTGCTCTGCGCTCTCTCTAGAACGGAGCTTGACCGTGACGGATCCAATTGGGATTATTGACGAAAATTGAGCAAACTCCTATCGATTATTTACTTTAGCCAAGATAGTTTCTGACATCAACTGGGCATAAGCAGGCTTTAAGTTGTCCCAATACAAGTTTATCTCTGGTCTGCAAAGGCTGTTATTTGCTAGTGCTAGGCGCTGCGTTTTAATCAGGGTAACAGCGCTACTTGCTTCAGATAAAATGTCGGCTTTACAGTCATACAGGCAATTATCTGCAAATAATTCTGGATACACCAACCGCTTAGGCAGTGCCGGCATACAGTTTTGTGCAACGGCTTCGAGTACCGCTAACCCCTGGAACTCGTGCACTGCTGTGGATAAGAAAATATCAGCACTGTGCAGCCAGGCTCTATATTCGTCAGCGCTTTGTGCATAGCCAAATTGATCGATTCTATGGGAGAATTGCTGCTGCAGCTGTTCAAACTCTGGCGGGACTTGTCTGAATTTCTGGCCCATGATGCACAGCCGATAATCAACTTGTGTGGATTCTAATTGCCGTACTATGGCAAGTAACCGCTGTGGCCCTTTGTCGTACTCCCATCGAGCGGCCCAGGCGATCAGCACAGGCCTGCTATCAATTCTTTGCGCCTGGTACTTATCCCAAGCTATCTGCGGTGGTGTTTCTGTTGTGCCGTATTGATTGCGGGTTAACGGAACCGGCAGCACTTGGGACTTAGCCGTTAACAGTGTTGTTATATTGGCGGGCACTTGGTCGGGTAACTTTTTAAGTAACGCGCTGGCGCCTTCAATGAAAGTATCTAAGTTGTACTGGCTGTTAAAGGCTAGCTGATCTGCAGCGAGTGCGGTATAGATGTTGAGAATTTGTGGTTCGACATTCTTCCTGGCTCGCTCAGTAGCTGGATAGTCAAATTGATTTTCATGGAAATACACCAAGGTTGGAATATCGGCCAGTGACGGAATAAAACCGCGCAGTGAGGAGAGGTCGGTCATGGAAGTGGCGATCACTAAGTCGTACTGTTGCTTCAATTTCTCCGCCTGATCTCCGTAGGCCCAACTTAAGCTGTTGCCTCGAATTCTCCAGGAAAAGTAGCGCCCGGGTAAACTAAGTACCGTCCACTGGTGTTCAGGGAAGCTCGACACTAACCCTTTTCTCCAATACTGATGACTATCCGCGTCATAAGCACTGAGTAATAAAATGTTCAAATTGCTAATTCCAAATAACGCTTAAAGTTGATTGTTGGATTATATATTTTTAATGTCTGTTTTTAAGTCACTAATATTATTATCAACTTCGGATGCACGACTCAAGCTAG
>MABF01000155.1 GCA_002163025.1 'Osedax' symbiont bacterium Rs2_46_30_T18 | reverse complement strand
CGACCTTATACGAAAAGAATAGAATATAAAAGGAAAATATTTAAAAACCATGTGTTTTCAGGACATAGCGGCATTATTTGGGGTTTTGGACGGGTAAAGTGAGGGGTGTTATGCAGTATTACCTGTCGGTGAACTTCAGTCCGGTCTTTGAATAAAGGGCGAAGGTAATTAGATTTAAAATCTCCCCTGCTGCACAGCGGGGGAGAGCGTACTTATCACTTAATTATAAGCGGGGTTTTAAGATCATGAGTGCTTTGCAAAATATTCTTTGGTCAGCTTAAAGACCACAGGACTCAGTAGTGCCAGGGCAATTAAGTTGGGGATTGCCATTGCCGCATTTAATGTATCGGCTACTAACCAGATGAAATCTAAGCTGGTGTTGGCGCCCACAAAGACTGCTAAGATCCACAGAACTCTATAGGGCTTAACTGACTTTTCACCAAACAAGTACTGGATACAGCGCTCGCCGTAAAAAGACCAGCCAATGATGGTGGTAAAGGCAAAGACAGCCAGTGCAATAGCCACCAGATAGTTTCCAACACCTGGCAGTGCCTGAGCGAAGGCCGCGGATGTCAGTGATGCTCCCGAAACTCCACTGGTCCACTCACCGGAGGTTATGATAACCAGGCCAGTGATAGAACAGATAATGAGAGTGTCAATGAAAGTACCTAACATGGCGACCATGCCCTGACGAACTGGGCTAGAAGTTTGTGCCGCAGCATGCGCTATAGGTGCTGACCCCAGACCGGCTTCGTTAGAGAAAATCCCGCGGGCGACACCGAAACGAATAGCCATCCACACCGCTGCGCCGGCGAATCCACCCTCTGCCGCTGTAGAGCTAAAGGCGTGGGTAAAGACTAAGTCTAATGCGCTGGGGATCTGTTCGACATTGATCACTAAGACGACTAAACCTGCCAGTAGGTAGGCGATAGCCATTAGCGGTACTAGAGAGCCGGCAACCGAGCCAATACGCTTAATACCACCGAGCAGTACGGCTCCCACTAGCAGCATCAAAATAACACCTGTTAACCAGTGTGGCAGGCCAAAATCGGTGTTTAATACATCGGCAACTGAGTTCGACTGTACAGTATTGCCGATACCGAAGGCGGCAATAGCACCGAAAAAAGCGAATAAGGTACCTAGCCAGGCCCATTTTTTTCCCAGACCGTTCTTAATATAGTACATAGGTCCGCCGACATGATTGCCATTGCTATCTTGTTCGCGGTACTTAACGGCCAGCACTGCTTCTGAGTATTTTGTTGCCATCCCTACTAAGGCGGTGCACCACATCCAGAACAGCGCACCGGGTCCGCCCAAAAACACAGCGGTTGCTACGCCGGCGATATTACCGGTACCTACAGTGGCAGACAGAGCTGTCATCAATGCCTGGAAAGGGGGGATCTCGCCCTCTTTCTGATCGGCAGCAGATGAAGATCGTCCGCTCCAAAGTAATTTAAAGCCGGTACCCAGTTTTAAGATCGGCATTAGCTTTAGACCCAGCATCAGGAATAATCCGACGCCAAGAATCAGGACTAGCATCATTGGTCCCCAAACGATGCTGTTTATTTCTTTAAAAATAGAGGTTAGTAATTCCATAAGGTTTTTATCTCTAATAGCTTTATTATATTTATGTTGCTTCTCCGAATGAAAAGCGGTTATTGCGAAGGTTTTTTATCTAAATTGGCATTAGATTTGATCATGATATCAACAATAAATCACTTTAGGAAATAATATTTCTTATACGAAACTAATTCATAAAATTGTCCCTCGATGGATAAGCTTATCTGATGATGATCAGAGATAATGATGATTGTGTTTCCCGGTATTGTGCCGAAATATATAGCTATAAAGTGAATTCCTGTTCATGTTTTAGTTGTTTGCTATTGGGAATGATGGATGATTTTGGTTTCTTTTAAGAAACATGTTTCCTGTCAGGGAGTGTTTGCTAGCCTGCTAGCCGATAAATAGGGAATATGCTGCTTATTAGCGGGTGGTGGCAAATACACCCGCTTGGACTTATCATCGCTGTCTGAGGTGGTTGTGTTGAAAATAGCAAGCGTGACTTAAAGGAAGCTCAAATCAGCTCTGTCATGACTAAAGTAATGGTGTTTTCTTCA
Organism: 'Osedax' symbiont bacterium Rs2_46_30_T18; assembly: GCA_002163025.1. Classification (GTDB taxonomy): domain Bacteria; phylum Pseudomonadota; class Gammaproteobacteria; order Pseudomonadales; family Balneatricaceae; genus Rs1. Next base: position 6,208 of record MABF01000155.1, on the reverse strand, counting down.
TACCGGTTGAGTACGGGCCTTGTCAGTAACGAATTTCACTTCCATCAGATAACCGAGACAACTTTTAAAGCGGGGCGTTAGACATAAAAAAGCAGCCGATTAGCTGCTCTTTAAACAAAATCTATGATCGCCAATACTAGTAACCTGTAGATTTTTGGTGTTACTTTAGCATGCTAAATCATAGCTTTAGCCTGCCAGGGTGTCGCTATTCCCATAATGGAAGCCATAGTAGGGGCTACTTGAATAGCTTCGGCAAAATCGAGTTGTTGTTGGGGCACATCGGGGCCGGAAAAAATACAGAAACGATAGTCTTCTTCAGTGCCCGGGCGCATACCGTGATTAGACTGATACTTGGAGGTGCCTTTTATTTCTCCGCTACCTTTTAGGTCTGCTTCAAAACTGATGTACTGGCCCTCTGGGCAGCAGAAAATTAACAGCTGATTCTCCAGCTCGTCCGGTAGCAGTGGTTGTGTCCATATCTCCATGCCCTGATCTAGCAGTCGTTTTGTCACTTCAGTAGCTTCTGCAGACGACCTAGGGGCGACAAATAACATGCTACCTTCACTGGACCAGCGCACTCCTTCTGGGAGCAATTGGTCGCAGTGTATGGCCTCAGCCATTAAGTGATGACCGTGATCGCTCATTATGGCAAAGTTGTACTGATCCAACTTATCGGCGTTTTTCAGTCGTTCTAATAATGTGCCAACTTGAGCATCGGCAGTGCGCAAAGAGAGTTCCGTCAGAGGGTGATCTGTACCGTATTGATGTAAATAATAGTCGGTAATTCCTATCTCTAGCATGACCAAGTCGGGGGATTGATCAGAGCAGATGACATCGGCTGCCATTTCCATTAATTGAGCATCAGCCAACATCCCTAATTGCAAGGTCTGGCTGCGGTCAGAATAAGGGTTGACTATGTCATGTGTAGAGAGTCCCAGTGATGTTAACCTACCCTTTGGATCCAGCACTTTATCTTTCATTGACCAGAGATCGTTTGCCGGGTGCGGTTGATTGTCACGGCCGCGGCTCATAACATCGTTAACCCACCAGGGCTTGACGTATAAGCTACAGTCTTCCGGTCTCACCATGCCGTAGCCGATATTAACGACATCTGCCCCGGCATCGTTGGCTAACGTGGCCAGAGTTTCAGTGCGAACATCGTAGGGATTAGACCAGCGAAATACATCACCATCCCATATCTTGTTGCCGTATATACCATGCTCACTGGGCGGGCGACCGACAATCATTGAAGTGCGCCCGGGAAAAGAAGTACCGCATATTTCAGGGGTGAGCGCTGACACTTGGGTTCCCTGCTTAGCCAACTGATCCAGATGAGGCAAGCTGTGGCGCATTTGCTTGAATTTACCGGCGCTGATACCGTCGATCATAATAAGAATAAGTTTGTTCATTACTGATACTCAGGGTTAGGTTTTTAGTTGCACAGTGCTTTGTATTATAGATGTAACGTTATTCTGCGCTTGCCTATGAGAGCCAAAAGGCTCGCATTTAGGCCACATATTTAGAACACTTCGAACTCAGTTCTGCCGCTGTTTATTTATTAGCGCAGCAGTACTGCGTAAACCGTCGCGATCTGCATAACAGCCTTGCAAGTGTCTGGCACCAACAGCTTGTACTTCCCGGCCGTGCAAGACCCGTTGATTATCAAATAATATTAGCTCACCGCGGTCTAATGTTAAGGTCACTTTGCAGGCGCTGCCCTGGATAATCGCCGTTAATTCCTGGTAGGCACTATAGTAGGATTGCATCATGTCGAAGGGTAGGTTTATAGGGGCAAGGGAGCGGCTATTAATGCGCACAGCGCTAACCTCGCCATTAGCACAGAGCTCAATCATGCAAGCCGTATGTTCTAAAATTGCATCAGCACTGCTAAACCTAAAGGTAACTGCTTGTGTTGACAGCAAATCAAACGCCTTTGGGTTTTGTTCACGTAAAATTTCTGCTGCCCGAAAACCATCCGCCAGAGCGGTGACGCCTCCGCGCTCCGCCTTCTCCAGACAGTGCAGTAACTGCAGTGTAGGTACCGGGTTACGATAGGGGTTGTCCGTGTGTAAGCTCAGGGGAATAGGCGTGAATGCTAAGTTAACTGCCTGCTCGACACTGATGACTTCGAACAGTTCACCGTAGTTAGTGTTTCGTACATAACCAAATAAATCGACAACTTGCAAAATAGTGCCAGGCTCGGTGGGGACATTTTTCAGCAGAGCTATTCCATACTTAGTTACCGCATCCAGCCATTGGGCCTTTACATTATCCTCAGTGATGACTTGATTATAATCATAACTGGGTAAATTTCCGGTAAGCTCAGCCCCCCATTTGTGTATGTTATCAGTAGGGCTTCGCGGATTATCGTAACTGTTCGCCAGCAAGAACTGCGCACTGAAGTGAGATACATGCTGCTGCAGATCTGCCCAGCGAACTTCCAGACCCGCTTCGCTGATGCTGTAGCTTTCAATTTCGATATTGGCATCTAATTGCCAGGTTTCAAGAATGCGTTGGCCGCTGGGATGACGGCAGTCGCTGCAAGGGCAATTATCCCGCAACCATAAATAGTGGAAGCGCTGGTTATTATAGTCAATGAAATTATTCATAATATTAAGTCTCTTGCAGCCTACTGACCTGCCAAAATATAGAAAAGAAACTGCATTAGTAAGCTACTGCTAGCTCGCTTCCTCTGCAGCGTACAGACGGTATTGCTATGCTAAAAAAATAAAAGCTGTATTAACAGGTAAATTTCCGACAAAATATGGACTTTTATGATCTGTAGAAAAATATGTCAATTGCATCACAGCCCTTAAGGCTCAATTTAATTCGCTCATACAGGGAGCGTACCGGTCAGCATTGGAACTATCCTGCCTATCGGCGCCCCTATAACTGGTTGATACATACCTTCAGTGGACGCGGTGAAGTTAAGCTGCAAAATCGCAGTATTGCGCTGCAGCCAAATAGCGTAGTGATACTGCCTTTAAATCAACTTGCCCACTACCGATGCTCTGAGCCGATGCAACTGGGTTCCTGTGCATTTACCTTGCAAGCAAATTCCGGGCTGGATGTTTTTGAGTTATATAATCCACCGCTAAAGCCTATTGTAATAGCCGACAAGCAACTCATTGAACAAGTGATAAACGCTGGTAATAGTGACAGTGATTATTTTTCAGCAGTGGCCGCGATGTATCAATTGTTGACGCCAATTATTGAGCAAAGTGAGGAGAAAATCAGTCTTAATAAAAACTATCGGCAGTTGGAAAAAGTAATCGAATTAGTGGCGGCTAATATTCACTCTCCACTGTCAATAAGTGATATAGCTGAGTTTCATGGAACCTCAACCGCACACTTTAGTCGTTGGTTTAGTGCTATTGTCGGTGTTTCACCTAAAAAATACATTATTGGTAAACGTATTGATGCCGCTTGTAAATTGCTGTTATTTAGCAATCATAAAATTGAGGCTATTGCCTATAAATGTGGTTTTGAAGATCCATTATATTTTTCAAAAAGTTTCAAAAAGAGTATCGGATTAACTCCCAGTGAATATCGAAAAACTAAGATTTATGATCTGCCGGATACGCATATTCAATAGTGGGTCTATGCTGAAAATGCTATTACATTTCCATTAATGGGTCCGTTAGCGACATGTAAATGAGCGGATTTTTATTCGGCTCTTGTACTTAATTTTTTTTTTTGCTTCACTGTCCAGACTTTTAGCGTAGTGCTGAATTTTTGCCCTGACAGGAGATAATGTATTGTGAATAGCGATCAACTAAGCCGGGAAACAGTGGTTCCTTTTATTTTAGATTTATTTGCTCGTCGGGGCCCAGAGTCCTATCTGGGAGAGTCAGTCTCCATGGCGGATCATATGGAACAATCTGCTGCATGTGCTGTTGAAGATGGTGCGGATGAAGCGTTAGTCATTGCTGCTCTACTGCATGATATAGGGCATTTTATCGGTGACTTCCCATTGGATGCGCTGGAAAACGGCATGGATAATTACCATGAGGACGCCGGAGCACTTATCCTTGAGCAGTTCTATCCCCCAGAAGTCAGTGAGCCGGTTCGCTTACATGTCGCGGCCAAGCGTTATCTTTGTGCCGTTGATAACAGTTATCAAGCACGGCTATCGGCGGCGTCTGTCAACTCTCTGAATCTACAGGGGGGGAAAATGAACGCAGAGGAAATTGCGACGTTTGAAGCCAATCCACACCATAAAGCGGCGATAAAACTACGCTATTACGACGACGATGGTAAAATTGCAGGTCGCACTATTTATAAAATCGACCATTACCAGCAGAGTTTGCAGCTGTTATTGAAATAATACTTTCTGTTTGCCTTAGTGAATAAAAGCAGCGCTAAGGCCACTGCTTTTATCCGCTAGCCGGCAGAAGTTAGCTTATCAGCCTCGCATTAAGCGACCACGAACTTGTCTGTCACTCCTTTAAGGTTACAGCTCAGTTGATTCAGATGCTCGCTGGAGCTGGATAATTCTGTTATGCCCGAGGCATTAAGTATAGCGGCATTGCTGATTTGCTCTATTGCCTGGTTAATTTCCTCAGAAGCCATCGATTGCTGGGCCGCAGCAGTGGCAATATGAGTCACACTATGGGTGATAGCGTCAATTTCACTGTGAGATTTGTGAATAGCCGCCGCTGCCTGTTCGGCAGTACTGACTGTTTCAGTTGCCATTTGATTGCTTTTATTCATTACTTGCACTGCATCAGCAACCCCTTCTTGCAGCACTTGTATCATTGATTCAATATTGCTGGTTGATAGCTTGGTTTTGTGTGCCAGCTGCCTTACTTCGTCTGCGACTACGGCAAAGCCCCGTCCCTGATCTCCGGCCCTGGCTGCCTCTATAGCAGCGTTTAAGGCTAGCAGGTTAGTTTGATCGGCTATCCCCCTAATGACTTCCAGGATAGAGCCTATCTCCTGAGACTTGTTGTCAACCTTTTGTATGGCGTTGCTAGCAATGTTGAGTTCTTGGGATAAATAATTGATAGTATTTATTGTTTTTTCAACTTCTTGTTTAGCTTCGCTGGATGCATGTTGTACATTGTGAGTATTCCCTGAGACATTTTGTGCATTATCAGCAACTTCTTTTATAGTGGCCGACATTTCCTGCATTGCCGCTGCAACGTTACCGATATTGTCCTGTTGTGCAGTGATACTCAGATTGGCTTGTTCGGCAATTTTACTGCTCTCGCTGGCACTGGATGCTAATTCAAGGGTCATACCGGATATGCGGCTGATAACACTGTTTAGATTAGCGCTCATCTTGTCCATGGCGGCATATACACCTGTGTTGCTAACAGTGCTGTTGAAGCTATAAGTTAAATTCCCACCGGCAATGGATTCGGCCAGTTCAGCCATAGTGCCAGGCTCCCCGCCAATTGGTTTGATGATGGAGCGAGTGACAATCATCGCAACAGCACTGACGACGGCGAGGGTGCAAGTGAGTAGTAATAAGATGATATTGCGCAGCGACTGCACGGGTGCCAAAGCTTCTGCTTCATCTATCTCTGATAGTAATACCCACTTCAGCCCAGTTACATTAACCGGAGTGTAGGCCGACAACACCGGATTGCCATTGTAGTCATTAATTATCTTACTGTCGGATATACCTGTTAGCGCTTCTTTGACGGCTAAAGTATTAACCCCGTTGGTATCGATGCTGCCTGCGAAGCTTGCCAATACGCTGTGACCTTGCGGATCCAGGAATGAATCGGAGCGCATGCGTAAATCATCGCCTACCAGGTAACTCTCACCGGTTTCGCCCATTCCCTCTCGCTGCATCATGACATCGTTAATTGTTTTCAATGATAACTGCAGCGCAACTATCATCTGTACTTGTCCTCTATCAACTAAAGGTATGGCAATAAACCCGGCCGGTTCGTTGTTACTGGGCTGATAGGGGCTGAAATCCTGCAGATAATAGGATTGGCTGTTTTTGACTTTGACGAACAGCTTTGCCAATCCTGAGTTGTTAAATGCTCCGGTTAATAGATTACTTTGATAATCAGGTTCTTTTTCTACACTGTAAAAGACTTCTCCGCTGGGGTTAATTAGAAATAAATCGTAATAGCCAAAAGTCTCGATGAAGTCTTTGAAGTACTGGTCATGGTTGTGCGCCACCTCACTGATTGAGACAGCTTCATGATCGTGATCAGCATATATCTTGGCGACGCTCTGCTGCAGAATT
>MABF01000019.1 GCA_002163025.1 'Osedax' symbiont bacterium Rs2_46_30_T18 | reverse complement strand
GGATTCGAACCCCCGACCAATAGGATCGGAACCTACTACTCTATCCAGCTGAGCTACAGGCGCACTGTAACGACTAAGTCGTGTATGTCGCGGAGCAGTATATTACCTATGACAGTATGATACAGCAAGCCTTTATGATCAATTGGTCGCAGGTTCCAACCCCTCCACGCGATGAAAGGGGTTAGCGGCATAATAGTCACACCAAAACGTCATTAATAATGACGTCTAGCTCGATCAAGACAACCAGCTTATGTCCATTCAACACATAGTTAAGTTTATCAACAAAGACTTGAATTCAATATACAACGATGCAACGATGCAATACATAAGAAAGGTGCAGATACGCAACACCTCAACATTAAGTTTTTATATAGGCACAACATTTATCTTATGCTTGACCTCCTAGATATACGCACACTCGCCTTTACCACTATTTTCTTTGGTTTATGCTTTGGTCTAGGCTTAATCACCTATTCTTCGACACTTAAAAAATTCAAAATGGTTTTCCACATCGGCTTGGGAATTTTATTTATTGGTTTAGCCCAGTTTTTAATTAGCCTGCGAAATCACGTCAATGATTTTATTTCAATAGTGATTGCCAACGAGCTTAATATTATCGCTTTGATATTAATTTATTTTGGCCTACACAAGCTATGCCAAATGAAATTTACAATCAGTAAGGCCTTCATTGTAACCCTGCTCCTTTTTATATTTTTATCATTTTCATATTACACTTACATTGATCCATCAATGAAATCGCGTGTCGCAATAATTTCTTATGTCATCAGTTTACTGTGCTTTCTTTGTGCGCATGTAGTTTTCACCGCCAAGCTGAAAGAAAGCGTATTACCCTTACGTATTCTTGGCGTGATGTTTTCAGTCACAGCAATAATAGAACTACTCAGGATCACTATAGATACCGAACTGAATAACATTATCGGTCTAGAAGATTTACACGGTATACACACGCTACTTTTTTTTGCAGCGTTACTTCTTATTACTTTAATCAGTTTTTGTGTTGTCTGGATCGTGAATCTACAACTGCAGGAAGAGTTAAAGAATTTAAGCACAGTAGATTATTTGACAAAAATCAATAACCGCCGGTCTTTAGAGAAAATAGCAGAGACAGAACTAGCCAGATCTAATCGCAACAACCAAACTCTATCTATCATAATGTGTGACATTGATTTATTTAAAAAGATTAATGACCAACACGGTCATCTATCAGGTGATAGCGTCTTAATACAATTTTCAGATTTGATAATCAAAAACTTACGCAAGTATGATATCGCTGCTCGCTATGGCGGCGAAGAATTTCTATTCCTTTTGCCTAATACAGATATAGAACAAGCAGTAGACGTTGCGGAGAAGTTAAGAGCAATAATCGCAGGTAATACATTTACTTCAACGAGTACGGACACCCTCTCCATCACCGCAAGTTTCGGCGTTACAAGTAACAGTGATAATTCAATTAACTGGCATCATATGGTTCAAGCTGCTGACTCAGCACTATATGAAGCCAAAAAGTTAGGCCGTAACAAGGTAATAAAAGGGGCACCTAAGCGCACCAGCGCGAACAACCTGAGCGTCTTAGGGCTAAACTGTGCAAAAAACTGTTAAGGGTGCTCTGTTCAAGTCGTTCCAGGGCGTATCATCTGGGGTTTTCAAGCCGTAAACGGATTGGTATAGTCACCAGCGGATTATATCCAGCCTTGCTACCGTATTATGATCTGCAGGCCTTTTTTGTTGTGCCACGGTTGCCGAGTTAAGTAAAACCTATGTGCTGGCGTACTGTCTATGCATCTAAGTGGCTGCCAGGAAATTGACCTGATAATTGACTGCATTTACTATTTTGTAACTCGACTTCGCCGGTAAAATTTTACGAATAAACCTAGAATGGGTCAAATATAGTGAAAAACAGCTATCTTTAGTAGCACAGAGGTCAAAACTGCATTTTCGTCACGCACTTTTACTTGTATACTTGCCTGAAACTAAATACCGAGATTTCTAGGCAGTTGTTTTCAAATATACTTCTGCGATGGACAATCCATATACTATGACTAACGAGGCCACCCCAGTGAATTTAACTTTAAAAATAGCATCTATCGCTAGTGTTTTAGGTTTAAGCTTACTTTTATCTTTTAATACCCAAGCCACATCACAAGACAAGTTAATTGAGCGTATCAAGCCTGTTGGCCAAGTCTGTGTTGAAGGCGATGACACTTGCGGTGGTGCTGTTGCCGCTGTTGTAACCGGTGGACCAGCGCGAACTGGCGTGGAAGTTTACGACACAAAATGTGCCTTGTGCCACGCCTCTGGCGTATCTGGTGCGCCTAAGTTTGGTACTACGGACTGGACTGAGCGAAATGCCAAGGGCATGGAATCGCTACTTGCCACCGCTATCTCAGGTATCAATGCGATGCCGGCAAAAGGTTTGTGTGGTGACTGTAGTGATGACGAGCTACAAGCAGCTATCGAACACATGCTAGAAAGCGCGCCTTAACCCCAGCGCCACAAAAAAAGCAGCCTCGGCTGCTTTTTTTATGTCTGGCTACTTCCAACTTCCAACTTCCAACTTCCGACTTCCGACTTCCGACTTTATTTATTAATCCCCCAACATCTGCGCAATACTTCCCCAGACATTTTCTAAGATAATGGTCTGCGCCGCCGCATTAGGATGTAACCTGTCAGCCTGCATCAGTTCTGGGTGCAGTGCCACGTCTTGCATCAAAAAAGGCACTCTGTACACTTGTTCGCGCTCGGCCAATTGCTCAAATATATTGAAGAATTTCTCGGTATATCTGGGCCCGTAGTTGGATGGCAAACGCACTCCCACTAAGGTCACTTTTGCCTCGGCTTGCTTAGCTAAACTAATAAGCTGTTGAATATTTTGCTTAATTATTTTCAATGGGGTGCCGCGTAATCCATCATTTGCCGCCAATTCCAGAACTATATAATCAGGTTGGTGTCTATCAATGAGCGCTGGTAAACGGGTCAGTCCGCCACTGGTGGTCTCGCCGCTGATACTGGCGTTGATAACGGCAACACCGGGATAGCGCTGCTTGATACGCTCAGCCATCAGTGCCACCCAGCCCTGCTGCTGTTGCATGTTGTAGGCAGCTGATAAGCTGTCACCTAGTACCAGCAAAGTTTTTGCAGAGACACTCTGAGTAGTAAATAACACTAACAATATTAATAAGCGGATTATTTTCATGCAGTTGACGACCCCTTTGGCGATTGATGCTCAGCGTTTATCTAAATCATTTCCCAGTAATGATGGCGAAATTTCACTGTTCGAGAATCTGAATTTACAGATTAATAAAGGTGAGAGTGTAGCTATTATCGGCCCTTCAGGTACAGGTAAATCTACACTTTTATCACTGCTCGCCTGCCTGGACACCCCAACAGATGGTACTGTCAGCCTCTCCGGGGTCGATTTAAATAGCTTAGAGCAACAGCAAAAAGCGCAGTGGCGTTCCAAGAATATTAGCTTTGTATTCCAGTCCTTTCACTTGCTGCCAGAGCTCAGCGCCCTAGAAAACACCCAGTTGCCACTGGATATTCAAGGCCATGATGACAGCGAGCAGCAGGCCAAGCACTGGCTAGAAGCCGTCGGCCTAGGCCCCAGAATCAGCCATTTTCCGGCGCAGTTATCCGGCGGTGAGCAGCAGCGAGTGGCGATTGCCAGAGCCTTTGTGACGGCCCCCAGCTTGTTATTCGCCGACGAACCTACCGGTAATTTAGATACCAAGACCGGGGACAACATCATTGAGTTACTGTTTGATTTCAGCGCTAAAACCCAGGCGACTTTGATTTTAATTACCCATGATGTGCACTTGGCATCGCGCTGTGATCGAATGTTCAACCTGCTCGAAGGGCAATTGACCGAGGTCATAAAATGAGCCCGGTATGGCGACTGGCGGGCAGGCAAATTCGCAGCCAATGGCGCAGATCAGATTGGCTAACACTTATGTTGTCGCTGTTTATGATGACCACCTTAGTGACTTTACTGACCACCACCAGCGATCGGCTCTACACTAGTTTGACCCAGCAGAGCGCAGAGATTATGGGCGCCGATCTGGTACTGCGTAGTCGGCAGCCACTGGCAGATGAAAAGTATCAGCAGGCAATCGACGCTGGCCTGCAGGCGACAAGGGTCACTCAATTTGTCAGCATGGCGGAGGGCAATGAAAACAATGTGCTCAGTACTGTGCGCGCTGTCAGTAGTCCCTACCCACTACTGGGGGTAATTAAAACCGAGCCGGACGAACACTCAGGGATTCCTCAAACAGGTAACGTCTGGGCCGATAAAAGCTTATTGAGCCGACTGGACTTAAAATTGGGTGACAGTTTGTTTTTGGGTTACAGCGAATTCAAACTCAGTCGTATACTAATCGACAGTCCGGATCGGGGCACGGGTTTTGCCAACTTTAACCCGCAGATCATTATGCGCAGCGATCAATTAGCTGATACCGGAATACTAGCGCCTGGCAGTCGCGCCAATTACCGGTTGCTGGTCAGTGGTGAGCAACTGCAAATTAGTGCTCTGCAACAACAGTGGAAAAGCAGCTTAGTCAAAGGGCAGAGGTTAATTGACGCCCGAGACGATCGACAACTGAATAACAACTCGGTCTCCAATGCCAGTCGCTATCTTAAGCTGAGCGCGTTGTTGTCGCTGTTACTGGGGGCGGTTGCGATACTGCTCAGCTTACAGCGCTACAGCAGCGATCAGCGCACCCGCTCTGCACTGTTGCTCAGCTTAGGCATGACTCCCAGGCAGTTACTGATCATTTACAGTATGCAACTGCTTAGTGGCTGGCTGGTCGCGGCGCTAGTGGGCACCGGTATTGGTCTGTTATTGCATCAGCTGATTGCCGCGCAAATGAGCGAGTTTATTCCACACATATCCGATTTAAGCATTGCTTCAATTATCACTAGTCCGCTGCTGGCACTTTCTATCTTGTTTATCCTGGGTCTGCCGACTTTACTACCGCTGGGAAAAATTTCCATCTTGCAAATGTTGCGTAAAGACAGCAGTGTTTCGGGCAGCCGCTGGCACTATGTAAGTTGCGCGCTGCTACTGTTAGTCGCTATCAGTTTGTATATGGGTTCTGTGTTGTTGGCATTAGTGATCACAGTGTTGCTCTTAACCTTGGGCTGGATAGCTGGCTTTTTAGCCCAGCACTTCATCGTCGCGCTGGTTAAAAGACTGCAGGGTCGGATCGCCTTAACCCCGCTACTTAAGCTGCGGTTGCGTCAACAGCGGCACTGGCACCGACTGCAAGCCGGGGTATTCTCTGTCTTACTGGCAATCATGGCGGTGCTGTTTTTTGTCCGCAATGACCTGATTGAACAATGGCAAGGGCAAATTCCTCAAGACAGCCCCAATCACTTTGCCATCAATATCCAGCCCTGGGAAAAAGATCGACTACAGAGTTGGATGAGTGAACAGCAACTGGCGGCCAAGCTGTATCCTATAGTGCGTGGCCGAATTACTGCGATAAACCAGCAGAGTATTGGCAGGGCACTGAGTATTGAGCAAGCGAGAACCCATGCATTGCATCGCGAGTTGAACCTCACCTGGCAGCAACAGCTGACTGATCAAAACTCTGTCATTGCCGGTGTGTGGAATCCGGACATCCCCGGCGTTTCTATCGAGTCGGAACTGAGTGACAACTTAGGCCTTAAAGTCGGCGATGTACTCACACTGACCATAGGCGGACAGTTGCTGGAAGCCCCCATTACCAGTATCAGACGGGTAGACTGGGAATCTTTCAAACCGAATTTTTTTCTAATCTATACGCCTAAACTGTTAGAGCAGTATCCGCTAACTTACATCACAAGCTTTAATATTCCCGAGCAGCAACGGCACAAAAGCACCTCATTAGTGCGCGCTTTCCCCACTATTACTCTGATTGATATCGACAAAATATTCAAACAGGCACAGAGTATTATCGCCAAATTGGCGGACAGCGCTAGTTTAGTGATGTTACTGACTGTAATTTCAGGCGCGATCATGCTACTGACTATTTTGCAGCAGGAGTTGGCGCAACGCCGCTACGAGGGGGCACTGTTGCAAACCTTAGGCGCCTCAGAGAGACAGACCCGACAGTTGGATATACTGGAATTTTGTCTGCTGGGTATTACCTGCGGCTCAATAGCCGCGGTAGTCGCTGAACTATTACTGGCTATCATGAGCGTCAGGTTCTTTGATTTACCGGTCAGCGCCCATCCGATGTTGTGGTGGAGTTTACCGCTAATCGCCACTATTACTTTCACTGGCATCGGCAATCTGGTCAGGGGCAAGTTAAACCTGGCGGAGTGTTATTCGCTACTTAAAGCCAGCTAACCTTTAGTGAGTCACAGGTGGTCGCTATAAACGGCTACTTGTTACTTGCTTAACTCTGTCTTTGGGTTGCTTAATGCTGAGCTAGTCGGCCTGCTATTAAGCAACTTTTCACTTTTGTCCTCAATAGTTACAGTATAGAATGTCGAGCAGAGCCAGGTCTCAAATACGCATTTTACAGCATTGAAACCAAGCTAATATTTCATACAGCCAAGCAATGCTATAAAGCTAGCCACTAACTTGCCGTTTTTATTTTGAGCCTGCCCCATGAAAAAGAACTTAATTCTCGACACTGACTCCTACAAACTGTCTCATTACAAACAATATCCTGCCGGCACTGAGCAAGTGTTTTCCTATATAGAGAGCCGCGGCGGTCTGTTTGACAGCACACTGTTTTTTGGCCTGCAAAAAGCCCTGATCGAGTTAAACCAATTTTTCCCCAACTGGGATGATTTTGCCGAAGCTAAAGAATTGGCCCAGGCACACGGCGTGCCCTTTAATGAGAACGGCTGGCGCGAGTTAATCGAACTCGGCTACTTTCCGCTGGAAATTCGCGCACTGCCCGAGGGCAAAGTTATCCACACGCAAAATGTTTTAGTGACTGTGGTTAATACTGACCCCCGATTTTACTGGCTCACCAGCTATTTAGAAACCTCACTGTTAAGAGCCGTCTGGTACCCAACCACAGTAGCTACACTGTCTTTTGAATGTAAAAAAGTGATCAAGCGCTACATGCAGGCAACTTGTGAATCACTGGATGGTTTAGCCTTTAAACTACACGATTTTGGTGCCCGTGGCGTCTCCAGTGAAGAGTCAGCTTGTATTGGCGGCGCTGCCCACTTAGTCAATTTCTCTGGCACTGATACGCTCTCAGCAGTGCGCTTTGCCAGAGACTATTACGCTGCCGGCATCTGCGGTTTTTCCATTCCCGCCACGGAACACAGCACTATCACCAGCTGGGGTCGCGATCAAGAGCTAGAAGCTTATCGCAACGTGCTAGAGCAGTTTCCCGAGGGGCTGGTCGCTTGTGTCTCTGATTCTTACGACATTTTTAATGCCGTCAGCAGCTTATGGGGAGAGCAGCTACACGCCAATGTCACCTCTCGTTCAGGGACATTGGTGATACGTCCAGACAGTGGTGATCCGGAAGACATTCTGCCTATATTACTGCAAACACTGGCTGATAAATTTGGTTACACCGAGAATAGCAAAGGCTATAAAGTACTCAACGACAAAGTGCGCCTGATTCAGGGAGACGGGGTAAACCTCTCTTCTATCAGCCGTATTTTAGAAACCATGACCGCCAAGCGCTGGAGTACCGAGAACATAGCTTTTGGTATGGGTGGAGGCCTGCTGCAACAGCTAAACCGCGATACTCAGAAATTTGCCATGAAAAATAGCGCCGTTAAGGTCAATGGCCAATGGCGCGATGTCTACAAAGATCCAGTCACTGATCACGGCAAGCGCTCTAAAAAAGGTCTGTTAGATTTACAAGGTGGACAGACTGTTAGAATTGCTCCTGAATTGTTGTTCGCCACGCGAGCGCAGTCACAGCTGCAATTAGTCTACCGCAATGGCAAAATCCATAATCAGATGAGTTTCCAGCAGATTAAAGACAACTCTGACGCTTATTGCTAATAAGCCCCCCAAACATCCCACTGACAGCAAAAGCGTCGACTTTAGTCGTCGCTGCCTAGCTGTTTTAGTTGCCGGCCAAAACTTGTTCAACTTTCGACCAGCCCAGTGATTTTTTAGATTCAACAGCGATTTTTTGTGGATAAGCGGTTGAAGAAGTTCGTCAAAAAACACTAAAAACCCCCTGTAATGCCCGTCAAAGCTAACTCTTGGCAACTCACTGCGCAGTGTAGAAATACTCGGATAACTTTATCAACAGACGCTATAGATTGCGATTTTTTTACAAGTTTTCCCCAATATCAGCGGCCAAAACATGGATGTTCTATTATTATCCTAAACTCTA
>MABF01000158.1 GCA_002163025.1 'Osedax' symbiont bacterium Rs2_46_30_T18 | reverse complement strand
CCCTCTCCTTTTGTCTTGAAGGTAGATGCTTACCTACGCATGGCCAATATAGAATATGAAACTATCGCCACCTTAGGGAATTTAAAAAGTCCCCCTAGGGTAAATTACTTTTCATTGATGATAACGGTGTCATCATCGGCGATAAACAACTGATCATTGAACACTTTTAAAAAAAATTGTGTACAAAACTTAGATAGCGAATTATCTGCGTAATAGCGCGCAATCAGCTATTTAGTGACTAAATCTTTGGATGAGAATTTGTATTTTATTCTGGTGTATTCAAGATAGTGCCGCGACGACAGCTGGCCGCAGATCAAACAGGCTTTCTTTGCATAAATGCCCTTTGCAGTTAAACAATTAGTAACCAACATGCTGCGTAAAAAAGTCGCCAAAGGACTGCATGGACAAAGTATAGGCCGTCACAGCAATAGTTAAATCCAGCAGATGCTGAAGCAGAATTTGCAGTCTCTAAGTGATTTACTGGAAAATAATCAGTATTTTTTTGCTGATAAACCCAGCTCGCTAGATACTGTGCATTTGCTTTTCTGGCGTGCTTTATCTTGGTCGACTCAAACAACCCCTACAGTCAAATTGCCATCAATACAGCAGCTTAGTCAGCTACTGCAACAGAATACAATAGCACTATTACTGCCGGCCCGGGGCGTGTTGCAAAAAGTCATTTGCCCATTAAGCTGCCCCGCTATTGAAAGGCTACTGGGAGTAAGAATTTTCCCCAGTCGCATTATTGCACGGCTGGTTTATACTTAAGGGAATCTGTTATCGCAGGCCTTCAGAGCTGATGAACACATCACCCTTATACAAATACCGCTGTGTGAACAAACTCCTTATCGAGTCTATCATCAACAGGGAAATATATTTCTCTCCCCTGTCTAACCTTAACGACCCAACAGACTGCCAAATTAAGCTGCGAAGATCATTTGATATCGCTATTCATCAAACATCCGGGAAGCAACAAAAAAACCTCAAATTTTACAAAGGTGCCATGGAGGGATTTGTCAGTGCTGTTGAAGACAGGATCCAAAGTTTTGGCATTTGGTGCGGATCGCTGGAAGCCAATAATTCACTGATGTGGGAGAGCTACGCAGATCAGCATCGTGGTATCTGCCTGCGCTACTCATTTCCCGGAAATATTGTCGAGCCTAATCCTCAAGTACTGATCGGCATCCACCCCGTTGAATACTGTAATAACCCTGTTGTAAATTGGCTGATTAAAAATGCAGATCATGTGCCCAGTCTCAATTTCAGCGAATTTCCTGAGTCTCTGATAGTCAAACTGCTGACATCAAAAGATGAATGCTGGGAACATCAGCGAGAAGGTCGGGTAATATCGTTGAACTTCGGCTCAAAAAAAATTGCTCAAGCTCGCTTGCAACAAATCTGCTTTGGTCTTAAAACGCCGATGAGCGATCGAGCGCTGATGTTAAGAATCTTAAAGCAGCAGCAATATGAAGTAACAGTGTACAACATTGTCAGAGATAAAAATGACTTTGGCTTAGCGCTAAAAGAGCTGACTGCTAAAGAGCTAGCACCCCTATATTAAAGCTTTTAAGTACCGTTTTAAGCAGGGGAAATTTTTCTAACCCCAGAACTGAAAACTAAAAGCTGTGCGCTGATAACTATTAATAAAATTTACTATTGTTCAATACACGGACTATTTTATTACCAATTCCTATAGTCATTATACCAGCGCTTTTATATTCTAAAACTTCAATCATAGATCAACACCCCGGTGAAAATGAAAACCCGCTATCAGGCATTCATTGTTTTAACGCTTCTTTGTTTTTGTCAGCAATCATCAGCTCACAGAGAAGACGAACGCATCGTGCAAATTAGCACCATTGCTATAACCCCCTATGGATTTGATAAGAATTCTGCACCTGCTGGAATTTATTACGATTTGGCGAACTTAATTCTCAATGAAGCCGGATTTCGATCTGAGAACCACATAGCCCCCTACGCGCGTATAATCCACGAACTGAAGACCGGACAAACTGATCTAACCATAATGTTTAAGTACCAGGAATTAGCAGATCATGTAATTTACATAGCACCTTTGCCAACGCTGAAAAATGTTGTTATTGGCCTAGAAGGCATTCAGTTCGCATCTATTAGTGCTCTGCAAGGCAAGACGTTGGCCTACTTGCGCGGTGCCAGTTTCAGTGCAACTATTGACAGTGACCCACTGATTAAGAAACACCGTACTACCGATATTCGACAGGGAATAGAGATGTTGGTCAGAGGCCGAGTCGACGCGGTTATTGGCCCAATGGAGCCTATCCTTAGTGCTGCTGCTGTACTGGGAAAAATGCATTTATTGGGCGAACCGCTGGTTGTATCTGAGCGTACTCCCTGGTTACAAATATCCAGAAAGAGTGTCTTTCGCCTATTTACTGAAGAGTTTGCAACCGCTTTCAACACATTACTAAAGCGCGGAGAGTTGCAAATACTGCAACAAATATACGCTGCGAAAAACAACCCGATAGCGCAGTGACAGTTTGAAAATTTAGAGATGCCGGCAATGGCACTTGCACCACACTGTAATTACCCCGACCAGGTCAATGTAATGACCGAGAAACATTACTTATCCCCTCGACAATGTCTGGACATAATTCAGCGACTTTTCAGGCCATCAGCCCTGTAACCCCGATACGGTGAGACGAAGATCGTTGCAAATTAATTCAATGTTATCGAGCTTATTTTTGCTGTTCTCGCTGAAACGGATATAGAGACTAAATACAGGTCTAGTCAGTGCTGATATTTCTTTAAACTTAAGGTTAAGCCATTTGTGAGACAGCGATCCGGGCCAGCCGGGAACAACCAGGCGTAGTGGTGCACCGTTATACGGCTGAATAGCTTTACCGTTTTGCTCGAAGGCAATCAGGATATTATCTGTCATAGCTTTACTGATAGGCATACCGCGAGAAATTGGCATTTTATCCGGATTGCCCGATAGATGTGCATCAGCACCCTCGTGAGCGGTGTAAATAGCGTTGGCTTTAACCCCTGCGGCATTGAGTACATCTTTGAGTTTTACCCCGGTCCAGTTAGAACAAGCTACTGCACCTAAAGTCCATTGGTTGCCTTTAGCCGGGGGATCGAAAGCGGCGCGGCCATTGCCACCACACTCAATTGCCAGTGCCATTGTATGCACCTGAAAATTCTTCTTCAGCTCGGCGATGCTCAAAGTCATTGGTTTATCGACTAAACCATCAATGGTCAACGTCCAGGTACTAGGATCTACCTGGGTAGGTACGATACCGTTGTTACGCACAAAATGTCTGCTTGTGGGGGTAATAGCATCGTCCAATAAATGCGGCGGTGTCTCAGCATTAATTGGACGATCATTGAGTAGTGTTAAACCGTCTTTGCCGATGACGGTTTCCTCTCCTGCAAAAGCAACAGGGACAAATCCGCCTGGCATGTCCCGGTGAAAAGGTATAGCACCACCAAGTAGCGCGCCCATGGTTGCCAGGCCAGCGCCCCTTAGAAAACCTCTGCGATCCGGGTATGTCTTGCGGCCGTAAAATGCCTTATCTGCCTGTTGCGGATTTTGTTCAAAAAACTCATTCATATTTTCAAGCTGTTGTTCTTGCTTATTTTTATCGATCATTATTATTCTCCATAGCCGCAAGTATTTTCTTACGTTACAGTAATAACGAACCAATCTATGGCTTTATTCCCCGCTTAAAAAAATATTTTCTAATTCTCATATCTTGAAACTGTTTATTGATCAAGGCCACGCAGACTATTACGAAGTTCCCTATAGATTGCCAATCATTTCGCTTGCTTTAAGCTTTTGGTTATCTGTAAGCACTGCTCAATATTTCTTGCCACCTTTTGCCCGATTTTCAAGTTTATGGTCAGCGCGTTGACTATTGTATTTCAACTTTTCTAACATGGCCCCGCTCAAATCCAGATCATAAGCCCCTGCGATATCAAAAATACGGATCAGACAATCAGCTAACTCTACCTCAAAGCCTTTACGGTGTGGCAAGTGATCGTCGTTTAAGTCTTTACGATCAGCTTCCATCGCTTCGGCTAGCTCGCTGACACACAACATTAATAACTCAGCGCGGTTACGTTCAATCTTATTTCCTGTTTTCGGATCTTTCCACCAGCCCCGCTCACTGGCTAGCGTGTGGCAAATATTTTGTAAACTGGTAACGGCGCCTTGGATTTCTCCATCCAGGCTCTTGCATTGTAACTGTTCTGTTTTATTCACTGCTGTTCCTGTATTTTGTCTGTTTTTGTTATTCTCGATAATACACACTACACAGGCGCAAGGCTAAAGGCAGAGCAAGATGGTCGCTGCACATAACAATTACGGTACTTGTCTCACTTCGAGCCCCGAAAATGACTGGCCAATCCCGGTAATTTACGGCAAAATTCCGTTCAGTTTACATTCAACTACACTGAGTTTGATAACCTGTAGATCGCGGTTTTTTATTGCCTGCAACAGCGGCTTTAGGTTCAGCAAATTTTGAGTGTAATCATCGATTCAATTTCTAACTGTGCTGCGAACCTGATTCCAACTCCAATCAGTTTCTTCGTACGACTCTAGACAATCTAAAATTGTCTTCTAGTCTTATATTTACACCCCATTTTTTAAAGGCTCCAACCCTGATATGATTTCACAGCTTGCCAACACAGCTATAAGAATTCCTTGCTCTAACTGTAATTGTAAAACTATAAAACCCATAAAATGGGTTAAATCTCACGATGCTGTTGCCTGTAAATGCGGTACTAACATCAGCCTCAATACTCGACAATTAAAATCAGAAATTGCCCGCGATGAGATGTATTTCGCAGCACTTAATTTCTCGATTTAGCGTGCAGCAAGGTATAGATAATTAATTTCACTTATTTCTCGATACGATTGGAAAACACTGCCACTGTGAGCCATACTTCGATCGCAGGAAGTAGAAACCGCCATCCGAGCGATCTCTACTTCCTGTGTTGGCTACCCCCGGAGCGGAACAAGCTCCGTGGGTGGCCATTGTCTCACCTCTGCCTTTTACATCAAAAATACAATCCTAACCTTGCCGATGCTGACCAGAGCGCTGCCGATCTAGTCATGTAGGACAGAGCCCGCCAATTGACAGACTGACAGCAATCCAATTTAGCTTTAAACACGTGGAAAGTTACACTCAATAAGGCTGCCTGCCTGTAGCTCTAGTCACTGTAACTTGTATTTTCAATACCCATGACGTTGAGGCTCGCCATGGGTTCTGAAAAACACAGCCCACTGGCTAACTCCCGACCTCGTTCACAAACCCTGATGTCTGTTTTATACACTGGCTGTTTGCATAGAGTAGGCAAAAAAATCCCCGCCGGGGAAGCGGGGTAAAAGTTCATTCTTGGTACTTACAAGGAATATGGATAATTCATGAAAATATTATCATCAACGTATCAACCTAAGTAAAAGGGGTCTATAGGATGTTGACTTAGATTACTGACATTAAAAGGGCTGCGTATAACAGGGTGGATCAGATTACTGTCTTGGGTAAATAGGCCGTTAAATATTGACTTGCCCATGAGTACTTACTAAATTATGGGTTTTAGGCTTTGCTAGACACATAATTATGAATTTGAATGATATTAAACAGCTTTGGTCTTCCTCAATTGAGCAGGCTACAAATGAAATTTCCCAGCAGCAATGCGATTTAGGCAAACTCAGTGTTGTTATACACAATGCCAGTTGGTGTCCGGATTGCGAGCGCG
The DNA here is from genome assembly GCA_002163025.1 of 'Osedax' symbiont bacterium Rs2_46_30_T18. GTDB lineage: Bacteria > Pseudomonadota > Gammaproteobacteria > Pseudomonadales > Balneatricaceae > Rs1. The sequence goes on along the minus strand of MABF01000158.1, from coordinate 4,689 downwards.
AGGTGTCTTTATTGTTAGCTTTGAATCAGCAGGCATCCCGGAGCTTTGCAGAGGTAACTTTGTATAGCTATGAAGACAAAGAGCAGTACAAGCAGAAAAAATTAGCCGGGGAACTGGCCATTACTTGTTTACCTACTTTGATTTTTTATCAGCAAGATAAAGAGGTTATGCGTATAGAAGAGGATTCTGCAGGCCAGCTAGTTGAAAAGCTAGCACAGCTGTGAAAATGTATTAACTCTACCCAGTATGTATAGTTGCCGGGCTGAATTATTCAGGGCCAGAAATAAATCCGGCCCTAATGACATCAATTAAAAAGGCACTTCATCGTCATATTCATTAGCCGCTTGATTCATGTCATAAGCAGGCGTTTGATCATATTCATCCGCAGCTGAACCGCTTTGTATCTTCCAACCCACCAGATTATTAAAGTAGCGACCGTTGTATTCACGACCACGAATATCAAACGCTACGGTTATCTGCTGCCCAGGCTGCACCGCGTCAAGCAAGCTGACTTTATCTTGTACAAATTCGATATTAATATCCTGCGGATACTTACCTTCCTCAACGGTCACAACCATCTCACGCTTAGTAAAACCGCTGTTAAATTTTTGAGGATCCTGAATTAACTTAACTTTTCCAGTCAGTTCGTAAGCCATTGTCTCTACCTTGTCTCGCTAAATTTGAAGGCTGCTATTAAAGCAGAATAAGGGGTAAATTACTGTAGTTTTTTTGCCGGTCTTATCGTGGCCTATATGCGCTATTGATCAGCATAACTGCCTTTGGTGTGGCTCGAATCCCCTTGGATGTATAAAGCAGTGCATTCTGTAATATTCAAGAACAATAATTGAAATGATAACGCGCTATGATAAGTTCCCAGTTCCCAGTTCCCTAGACAGTTTCATATCCCCAAATGTCAGACATTAAAAAACCCAGCGCTAAGGCCAGGCTCTGTGAAACTTTATTCATTAATATTGGTTTGATACTGCAGCTCAGTTGAACCCATTTATATTACATGGCTTAAGCTGTGTACCTTTCAACGCTAACTCTTAAAACATCTGCCAACTCTGACAAATTTTCACTAATCCTTGATGTATTAACAGCGTCTTGTGCCGCTATTTCTGAAGAGCTCAGTAACCTAGACACAGAGATATTTATCTCTTCGGACACAGTTTGCTGTTCTTTGGAAGCATACGCAATTAACATATTCATGTCTGTTATCTGTTCGACCCCTTCGGATATTACTGTTAAGGCTACACCGGCCTGTGAAGCTTTGACACCCGCGCTTTCAGCTTTGACCTGCCCACTGTTCATATTTTCAGCCACTTGATTACTCACTTTCTGTAACCGCTCTATTGCATCCTGAATCTCTTTCGTTGACTCAGAAGTTCTTTGCGCTAAAGTTCTGACTTCATCAGCTACAACAGCAAAACCTCTTCCTTGCTCACCCGCCCTAGCAGCTTCAATCGCTGCGTTGAGTGCTAATAAATTAGTTTGATCTGCAATACCATTAATAACATCTACCACTGATCCGATACTGTCGCTTTCAACTATTAGCAAATTAATTTGTTCCGATATTTCTTTGACGTCCACAACCAGGTTTTTTGTTGCGTACACTGCTTCCTCGACAACAGCGCCTCCTCGATTGGCATGATCCTTAGTATCTTTTGACCCAGTATCTGCATTTCTTGCATTACTAGAAATTTCCTTCGCAGTAGAGACCATTTCATTCATTGCAGTCGCTATTTGCTCTACTTCAACTTGTTGGTTTGTAATTAATTTGGATGCGTTAGCGCTCGCATTGGTCATATCTCTTGCGGAGTCCGATAAACTATTGGCGGTATTGGTAACTTCTGCCACAAGAACTCTCACATGGTTCATCATGAAGTTAAAACTACTGGCGATATCGGCGAATTCATTCTTTCCTTCCACTTGTATGCTCAGTGTAAGATTCGAGTTTGAGGCAATATTCTCAATTGTATTTTTGATTTGGTTTAGAGGGTTAACTAAAGATTTTAGAACTATGAAACAAAAAATTAGCAACACTAGTACTGTACCAACTGTTGCTCCACCCGTTACCAGTAGTCCCATTTCGTATTCAGATACAATTGTGTCTCTTTCTTCTTTCGCCACACTCATCTGTAAGTTTGCTAGTTCAGTGATCTTTTCACTAATTGGATCAATCGTAGTGTACAGCGGCCCATCTAATGAATTTAGCTGGCCTGCAACCCTGCCTGAAAGACCACTTAGAGTTACCACAGCTGCTTTGAGTGACCTATCAGCTTCAACAAAAAGATGCTCTGCTTCTAGCGCTAGCTTACTTTCTTTGCGAGTCAGTTGAGTGGCCCGGTAATCTTGCCACTTTTCCTGTATTACCTGCTGCGAAGTCTGTATTGCTATTACTGCTTCTTCTGCGGTCAAAAAACCAGCATTAGCTTTATTCACCGCATCAATAACGTTAATGGCATAGTTATCGGAAATGGTTTTTAGCCCTTCTAAAGGAACCACTCGATCTGCGTATATGCGCTCTACACCTTCTGCCGTATATTTTAGTTCCAAAAGTAATAATGAAGTAATGATTAATATGGCAAAAATTGGAATGATTGCCAGGAAAGACAACTTGGACTTTATTGAAAGATTATTCATTTTTTCCCTTTGGTAAAATAATTTACCGGGAATATACCAGCCTCTTAACTTTTAGGTAAGTATATGAGCAACATTCTTCCTATAACCCATAGATAATTGATATATAACAAAATATTATCGACTCAAATAACAGACGCATGTTAGAGAATCGCGCTGAAATTTTACTCTATTTAAATTTTTAACAGACTAAAGCTGAAACTATTAAGTAAAAGCAATTAAACTCCCTCACCTGATACCACCAGGACAAAGGGGTCAATTTCTGTGCATTAGACAAAAAAATCCCCGCCGAGGAGGCAGGGTTAAAAGTCTTCTTGTTTACAAGGAATGAGTCTATTTCATGAAAATATTACAATTAACTTATCAGCTCAGAAACCAAGTATAAATAAGGATTTTTCTTAATTTATAGACAAAAAATCCCCGCTTTAATGGCAAGGCTTGTTCTGATTTGAAAATGGCAAAATACATCAATGATGTAGTTAAGATAACAATTCTTTCAGTACTATCAAAAACTATGATTTTTTATACAGCATAATAATTCACACAAATCATCCATCCTATACTTTAAAATCACTTGTGATTCTATGGATCTGAGTCGAAATAGCATCCACTTCTGCACTTGCATTTTCAATTCCCGAGACATTTTCGACGGTAACTTCTGCTGAGCGATTAATCGCAATAACAATCATTAATTATAACTAGTTATTATTAGCATATTTCAACTGGTTATGAATTATTGCGCTATTCTGAATCTTATTTATTCCCCGAGTGACTATCAAATATTTAACTACAACAAGGTTTTCTTTTATGGATTTGAAACAACAACAGTCAGTTTTAGTATCTCAGTATCCCATTTTTTGGCGACTGAGAGCGCTCTTACAGCCTCTGATCTAATCCTAAGAACTTTTTCTAATTCACGAAAGGGCTTTGTCTTTATTAATAAATCGATAGTTTCTTCCTGCAACTTTATTGAAATTTCCGGGCCTTCTTTTCGGATTTCCAGCGTAAGTTTAGCGAGTCTGGCTAGATCATTCTTTAGGCTTAGCTTGTTTCCTACATTAGCTTTACACATAATAAGACTCTTTGAGACAATGTGTTATTCAATATTTAGTGTAGTACATTACATACAGTCTGCATTTTGTTATTCAGTTTGAAAGTCGTTGTAAGAACCAACGAAGTGCCCAGAAAACGAGGGTTTTACCAAGCCAGCATTAATAGGGATTGTATTGTTTATATTTACGCTCGTTATTTTTCGTGTTGTGATACATCATCTAAAATGACCGCTATGCTGTAATGAATACACATATTCAAATTGGTCAATGTAACAACTCAGATTAAAATGACTTATTAATCACGGCCAATAAGGTACATTCCAGAGCTAATTACCCTGCCATCTTCCCTTCCAATTTTGCATCTATCCAACCGTACCCGCCTGAACTAAAACATTTGCTCTGTTGCGTCCAATTCTTAGCACCCAAGTAACCTGGGAGATGTTGCTTCCATTAAAGTAATCTAACGTTAGTTCAACACCTATTTCTAGATCGCGTATTGATAGCCTGTTTACCCTCGTATCAATAATGATTGCTTCATCGCGCTTATTACAATAACAGCCCCTTGCTTGCGCTTAGCCGAGAAAATGGAGTTCGCGTTGGCTATTCTACTAATTAGCTGGATTAACCTAGGACCACTTAGCCCGTTCTTGCAGCAGCCTAAGTGTATTATTTGTATCTAATACAGGCATTTTGATATCTTTGGAGGCCGTTGTTAATCAATTCTTTGCTTGGCATCATCAGTGCCTGCCATCACTTTAGGAGTCCTCTCGTGTGATTGGTTAATCTCTGCTGTCTGTGACAGACTCGATACTCAGTTCACCGGTAAATGCTTACAAGGTGAACCGCATCGGCAGATTTTTTTCTGTAGACCACTCGCTGGAGTCCCCACCTTTAAAAGAGTGTCCGCAAAATAAACCTCCATGCTTTTCTTCAAATCCCCTTGCAAAACCGTCGCTATTTTTCCACTCTAGACAATCCAGTAGATTTCTATATTCTG
>MABF01000344.1 GCA_002163025.1 'Osedax' symbiont bacterium Rs2_46_30_T18 | reverse complement strand
CTGGCAGCCGTTTTAGAGGGGACTGATACAAAGGTTTGGCAGTTGGATGTAGCTAGTCAAGCGTTGAAAATATTTAACGCCCCCTGGGGAGCGATGTTAGGTTATTGTCAGGATGAGATTGAAGCCACGGTCAAAGGTTGGGAGAGCTGTCTGCATCCTGATGACAAGGAAGAAGTAGTGTCAGCCTTTGAATCCCACTTAAGAGGCGAGAGTGATGCCTTTGAGGTCGTGCATAGGATGTTGCACAAAGATGGCAGCAATAGTTGGATTAGTGACCGCGGTCGGGTGGTTGAGTTTGATCAGCAGGGTAAGCCGCTGCGAATGATGGGCGCACACCGGGACATTACCCAGGAAAAACTTTACCAGCAGCGCCTCGCTAAGTTAATTGATCACGATCCACTTACGGGACTGCTAAACAGAGCCGCACTGATTAAAAATTACCGAGCGTTATCTGCTGCAAAGAGCAGCAAAGCGGCGCTGCTGTTTATTGATCTGGACAATTTTAAATACGTCAATGACCACTATGGCCATAAATTCGGCGATTTAGTGCTCTGTTATATTTCAGATCTGCTCAAATCAATGCTGTTGGCCAACTCCATAATCTGCCGATTTGGTGGTGATGAATTTGTCATCTTGCATTCAAGTGCCGAACAGTCGCAGTTAATAGAGTTGGCTGAAAGTTTGCTGGCGCCTTTTAAGGCGCCTTTGAGTGTAGAAGGCGAGAGTATCGATATTGGCTTGAGCATTGGCATCAGTGTCTTTGAAGTTGGTACTGAGAGCTTCTCAGATGTCTGTCAGCGAGCGGATCAAGCGATGTATCAGGTAAAGAAGAGCGGCAAAAATAATCTGCAGTTCTGCTCTGTAATCACATAATCGGCTCTATGGCTCAACCTTCAATCTTCAACTTTCAGTTTGCAGTTTGCGCCACAAAGTACTGCGGCTGATACCGAGTTTTTTGGCGGCTAAGGTTTTATTATTGTTGCAGTTCTTTAAAATGGCCTGCAGTTGGTAATGCTCCTGACTGGCGATTGCGGATTTGAAATTGTCAGCACTTGTCTGCTGAACACGCACAGTAACCCCGAGGCTTTGTTGCAGTTCTTGCACAATGTCCGATTCTGGCATATTGGCTTTGAGCATTATCGCTAGCCGCTCGACAATGTTTTCAAGTTCTCTAATGTTACCTGGCCATTGATGGTTGAGTAGTAAAGGTGTCGTTTGCTCGATTATTTGGCGGTAGCTTTGCTCGCTGGTGTTTTTCAGTTTAAAAAAGTGATTAATCAGCAAAACCACATCTTCGATTCGCTCACGCAGTGCTGGAACAGATAAATTCAGCACATTAATGCGATAGAATAAATCTTCTTTGAAGGCGTTGCTGGAAATCATTTGTGTTAAGTTACGGTTTGTTGCGGTTATCACCCTGATATCTACTTTGAGTACAGTGTCTGAGCCCAGGCGCATAATCTCTTTTTCCTGCAGTGCTCTTAATAATCTTCCCTGTAAGCTAAAAGGCAGTTCGCCAATTTCATCCAGGAACAAGGTACCTTTATTGGCCAGTTCAAACAGGCCGCTTTTGCCAGTCTTGTGGGCTCCGGTAAAGGCTCCCTCCTCGTAGCCAAAGAGCATACTCTCCAAGAGAGGCTCAGGGATTGAAGCGCAGTTAACAGCGACAAAAGGCCCGGACGCTCTGTTGCTGGCCAAATGGATTCCCTGAGCGATCAGCTCCTTACCGGTGCCGGTTTCGCCCTGAATAAGAACAGAGGCGTCTGACTTGGCAAACTGTGCGGCTCTGGTGAGCAATTTTTTAAATCCAAGATTTTCCCCCAGCATATTTTGCAGAGAAAACTTTGCCACTAAACCTTTAGACCGGGTGTCCAGACGTAAACTCTGCTCGGCCTTACGTATGGTTTTCACGTCTTGAAAAGATGCCACAGCACCAATTAATTTACCCTGATTAAATACTGCGATCCGATTGCTCAGTACTTGAGTATCGCCAATCTTTAATAGTTGGTTGTACTCAGATTTCTCGCTGCGCAGAACTTGATCCAGGGCAAAGTTAGGCAATACAGTTGAAACAGGCTTTTTAAGGACTTGTTGTGCATCTATCGCCAAAATCGATTCCGCTTTGGGATTGAACTCCTCCACTTTCATCTGTGCATCTATATAGATAATGCCATCTTCAACTGAGCGCAATATAGCCTCCAGTTTTTCGCGTTTCTCCCGGGCGAATCTAAGGCTTAAAGCCAGTTGTTGAGCAGATATTAGTGCCTGATGTATGGCATCTTGCGAGTAGATAAACACACTTTTGGCATGCATTGATTCTGCGATGTCACACACATGGCTGGCGCCTATGATGATGCAGTTGGGACGTTGCACTACGCGATCTACCAGATCTACAACTTCTGCCACACTGTGATAAATATATTGTTCCACATTGATATTAAACAGGCTCGAGTAGTGCTGCAGTTGCTCAATGGGTTGGTTGTAGTTTATGAAAACGGCTGTGCTTGCCAAACGCTTTGCCCGCCACAGGGCTTGCATTACATCAAAGCCAGAGACTTGGATTTTGACCAGTGGGGTGTGCAGTTCCATTGCCTCTATCATTAGCGCATTACCGCCACCGGCGATGATGACCTCTATGTCTCTTCTGTCATCTAACGCCAATAGTTTGGATTGATTTTGTTCGGCGATAAATTCATGCAACTCAAATTCAACCGACCAGTGCTCTTGTCTGCGTACGGTGTTGAGTAATTTACTGAGTCTGGTTTGTGAGATGAAGGCCAGTTTAATAGTCATACAATAGGCGCCTAGTGCGTTGTTTTTCTGGAATATTTGCTTGGTTTTGCGACAGTGTTTCAAGTCAGTGTGTTATTTATAGGACATTTTTTGTACTAAGTAAACAATGATTTAATTTTTAATTTATAAAATACAAGCAGTTATGTTTTTTGGCGCATTAGCTGCTATATGTGAAGGTGAAGGTGAAGGTAATGAATCTATAGTGTCACTAAATCAATATTGGGATGACCATGACAGAGAGTTCACAGGCATTGAATAATTCGGCAAAACCACTCAGTGGATTAACGGTGTTGGAGTTGGGGCATTTTATCGCTGCGCCGCACTGCACCCGACTAATGGCGGATTTAGGTGCCAGCATTATCAAAGTAGAAGCGCCGAAAAGCGGAGACCCTATTAGAAGCTGGGGAATGATGAAAGACGCCAACACTTTATGGTGGTCAGTGCACGGGCGCGGCAAACAATGTATTACTTTGAATCTCAAGAGCGAACGCGGAATCGCCATTGCGAAAGCGCTGATTGAGCAAGTCGATATTGTAGTCGAGAACTTTCGTCCCGGTCAGCTGGCCAAGTGGGGGCTCAGTTACGCTGATATGCAGCGCATTAATAGCAGAATTATTTTAGTACATATATCAGGTTACGGTCAGAGTGGCCCCTATAAAGATAGAGTCTCCTTTGGATCTATCGGCGAGGCCTTCGGCGGCATCCGGCATTTGACCGGTTACCCTAAAGAAGTGACTGATTTACCTCCAGTGCGCACTGGGGTCAGCCTGGGAGATAGTCTGGCCGGGATGTTTGGGGTTATTGGCGCACTCAGCGCCGTATATCAGCGCGATGTAGCGGGCACGGGTGTTGGTCGTGAAGTCGATGTAGCGCTGTACGAGTCGGTCTTTAGCTTAATGGAGGGAGCACTGCCCGAGTACGGCGAATTTGCTGCTATCAGGCATCCAACCGGATCCGCTATCCCCACAGCAGCACCTTCCAATACATACAAGTGTGCAGATGGGCAGTGGTTGGCGATTGGTGCCAATGGCGATAAAATTTTTAAGCGCTTATGTCAGATTATCGGCAAGCCAGAATTGGGCGAAAGCGATTTGTATGACAGCAACCCCAAACGGGTGGCCAACGCTGCAATGCTGGACAACCTGATCGAGAACTGGACCTTAACTCAGGAGTCGAAAGTCGCTGAAAAACTACTGCTGGACAATGATATCCCCGCAGGACGGTTACTGAACATTGAAGATTGCGCCAAAGACCCGCACTACCAGGCAAGAAATATGGTGATGCAAGTAGCAGATCCGCGCTTTGGCGAAGTCACTCACCCAGGAGTAGTGCCAAAGTTTGACGCAGATGATGGCAGTGTCAGCTGGCCGGGACCAGCGGTGGGTGCCCATAACAGCAAAATCTACACTGAACTACTGGCGATGGATGCAGCGACTTTAGCTGAACTCGAGCAACAGGGGGTGATATGAACACTGCAGTGACTTTAATTGAAGTCTCTCCACGAGATGGTTTTCAATCAGTGGTGCCTATTATCCCGGTCGCCGACAAAGTCGCCATTATCCGGGCGCTGAGCGATGCCGGGTTAAAGCATATTGAAGTAGGTGCCTTTGTACACCCCAAAGCGATACCGCAGATGGCGGACATAAACCAGCTGCTGGTCGAGCTAAGGAAAGACACTGACTGCATTAATAACTTTGAATCAATAGTGCTAGTGCCCAATCAGCGTGGCACAGAACTGGCTGCACAGCGGCATTGTCAGAGAGTCAATTTTGTCTTTTCGGTCAGCGAAGCACATAACTTAAAAAATGTGCGCAAGAGCATCGATCAATCATTACATGAGTTGCGAGCGGTGCAGCAAGTAGTTGAGCAAAATCCGCAGATGCAACTCAGAGTCAGTTTAGCCACAAGTTTTGACTGCCCCTTTGCCGGTGCTGTCGATCAGCAGCGTTGTTTAGAGGTGCTGGCACAAGTGTGCGACATCTGTCCGGATGCGCAAATAGCACTGTGTGATACTACCGGTAAGGCCCATCCCTTTGCAGTGGAGCGTCTGTTTAGCGCAGCTTTCGAGCAGTTAGCTGGCTCTCACCCGGTAATCTTTCACTGTCATGATACTTACGGTATGGCCATTGCAAATGTCGCAGCTGCCTATCGGGCGGGGGTGCGCTTTTTTGATACCGCAGTGGCGGGGTTTGGCGGTTGTCCTTTTGCCCCGGGTGCCAGCGGCAATGTGGCCACAGAAGATGTAGTGTATTTTTTTGAGAGCGCCGGCATCTGCACGGGTATAGATACAAACAAATTAGCGGTTGCTATCAAACTTGCAGAGCAGATTGAAGGGGCGCAACTGGGTGGCTCAATCAGATTGCTCAATAATCAATAATCAATAAAAAACTGGAAAAATAACAAGAGAGGGATATAGATGAAACATTTTAAAACAGGCCTGGCAGCAGTGCTACTAAGTGCGGCGGTTTCTATGCCGACACTGGCGGAAACGACCTTGCGAATTTCACTGCAACTTCCGCTGAAACATCACTTAGGGCAAAATTTGCTGCAGTTTAAAGAGCAGGTTGAAGCGGCCAGTAAAGGGGATTTGAAAATAGAAATTTACCCTTCGGCGCAGCTGTATAAAGACAAGGAAGTGCCTAGTGCAGTGGCATCTGGCGCCATTGAGATGGGTGTGGCGTCGCTGGCCCGTTTTGTCGGCACAGTGCCTGCCGTGGATCTTTTCTACGTGCCCTTTATGTTCCCCTCAGAGGAGCTAGTGCAGAAGGCGACGGCGCCAGGCAGCAGTATTCGCCAGCCTTTGGATGATGCAATTCTTAACACTGGGGCGCGGGTTTTGTGGTGGCAGGCCTATGGGGGAGTGGCGCTTTTATCTAAAGGTGATCCGATAGTAAACCCTGAAGACATGCAGGGGAAAAAAGTGCGAGTATTTGGCAAAACACTGGGTGATTTTACCAAGTCAGTCGGCGGCGCTCCTGTTGTTATGTCCGGATCAGAGCAGTTCTTAGCTTACCAGCGCGGCACTGTAGATGCTGGAATGACTGGGGTTGCTGCAGTAATGCCGCGCAAGCTGTATCAAGTGATGGATAACCTGACGGTCACTAAACATGCAGATATCGAGTTTGTAGTCATCATCAATGATAAGGTCTGGAATAACTTAGATGACTCTCAGCGGGGCATCATTGCCAGCGCCAGTCGTAATGTGGAAATAGATTTACGGCAAAAAATGGTGCAAATCGAGGCAGATGCATTGGCTGAATCTAAGAAGAACATGAAAGTGTTCGAACTTAACGACCAGCAGATAGCCGCCTGGAAAAAAGCCACAAGCTCAGTGGTAGACGGCTATGTAGAAAATTCAGGAGCACTGGGAAAGCAGTTGATTGAGGCAGCTAAAAAACTGTAATTTTTCTATTTATGATTGACTAAAGCTGCAGTAATGCAGCTTTTTTATAACAATAAGATCGATAGCTATGGCGCTGTTGTGTCGTAGTAACATGGAGTATCAATGAAAAGCTGGATAGAGCAACTCAGTCGCCTGAGTGCATTGCTGGGCGCATATTTGTTTTTTTGCATAGGGCTGATCATTGCCTATGAAGTCGGGGCCAGGTACTTGTTTAATATGCCGACTATCTGGGTGGAAGAAGTCTCCAGAGTACTGCAATTATGGGGCTGCTATCTATCCATGGCCTGGATTTTAAAGCAGCGTAAGATGATTCGTATCAGTATTTTATTAGAGCGCTTGTCCGGGTTATACGCCAAACTTGCCGAACTACTCTCCATTACTATTATCGGGATCTTCTCGGTAATTATTATTTACTACGCCAGTGTCATTACTCTGGATTCCGTGCATCTAAATCGACACACCTCCAGTATGTTGGGGCTGCCTTCCTGGGTGTTCGAGCTCTCTATCGTCATAGGTTTTGTCTTGTTGCTAATGCAGTGTCTGGTGGAGTTTATGGTGGTTTGCCAACAGGACAAGGTCAGCTTTAAGACGGAGCACGATATATGACTATTTTGTTAGTACTGTTGTGCATGTTGGCGTTAATGCTAATAGGGGTCCCCATCGCTTTTACACTCGGTGGCATGGGCTTAAGCATGTTAATACTGGCGGATTTTTCGCCGCTGATCGCCTCCCAAGCCCTGCTTAGTAGCATTGATAGCTTTATCTTGCTATCAGTACCGCTGTTTTTACTGATGTCAAACGTGTTACTAAAAGGTGGTGTGGGCAGCGATTTATTTAATGCGGTACAGAGCTGGGTGGGTCACTTACCGGGGGGGCTGGGTATAGCGACAATTCTCTCCTGCGCTTTCTTTGCCGCTATCTCCGGATCATCTGTAGCCACCGCCGCGACTATTGGCACTGTGGCTATTCCGGAAATGATCAACCGAGGTTATCCAAAACACTTTGTCTATGGCCTGCTAGCGGCCGGTGGCACTTTGGGAATATTGATCCCGCCCTCAATTCCGATGATTGTCTATGGCGTGATCACAGAAGAATCTATCGTCGACTTGTTTATGGCAGGTATAGGTCCCGGGATATTCTTAGTGCTGCTGTTTACCGGCTACTGCGTTTTCTTTGCGCTGCGTCACAAAGCGCAACAGCGCCCAGCCAAGGCGGACATGCAGCACAGGTTGGCAGCGAGTTTGCGCGCTAGCCCGGTGTTTATCCTGGCGGCAGTGGTATTAGGTGGGATCTACGGTGGAGTGTTCACCCCCACCGAAAGTGCCGCTATAGGTCTGATCAGCGCCTTAATCATAGTGTTTTTGCGCCAATCTCTGAGCTTGGTCAACTTGCACAAAGCCATAAAAGAGTCACTGCAAACCACAGTGGTTATTTTTATGATTATTGCCGGGGCTAAAATATTCTCCAAGGCGATCACGCTCTATCGGATACCTCAGGATATTACCAGTTTAATCACTGCCAATATTGATCAGGTAGGCTTGTTTATTCTGGTGGTTTGTCTGGTATTGCTAGTGCTGGGGTTCTTTTTGGAATCAATCTCGATGCTGCTGATCATGGTGCCAGTACTGTTGCCATCTCTGGCGGTATTGGGCATAGATCCTATATGGTTCGGGATTATTTTTGTCATTATGATCGAGTGCGCGCTGATCACGCCACCGGTAGGTCTGAATCTATTTGTCATACAGGCGGTGGGAAAAGCGCAGATAACCGAGGTAATTGCGGGAGTTTACCCCTTCATTTTTATTATGTTTGCCGCGGTCGTGGCTATCTATTTTATCCCGGATATCGCTATCTATATTCCGTTTAAAATGTAGTTCAACAGCGCTATGACGACTAAAGTCATAGCGCTGATACAGGCTTTCAGTTTAGATTACGCTTGCTGCTCTTCTCGTAAAAATACCCAGTCGTTTGCATTGGAAAGTTCCGGGCTGAAGTAGTAGCCTGCATAGTCAAAATTTTTCAACTGCTGGGCATCGGTAATACGATTATCAATGATATAGCGGACCATCATGCCGCGCGCTTTCTTGGCAAAGAAACTGATGATTTTATAGTTGCCATTTTTTTGATCTTTAAAAATAGGGGTGATTAGACGCGCCTTCAGCTTCTTAACTTGTACCGCTTTAAAATACTCGTTGGAGGCTAAGTTAACTAGTGTTGCCTCGTGCAAATCACCGACATCAGTATTTTGCTCAATGAGTTCATCGCTCATCTGTTGGCTGTGTAAGTTCAGTGCTTTGGTTAAGCGCTCGCCCCAGAATTGGTATAAGTTTTCAGAGGTTCTGTACTTGAGCTTAGTACCCATCTCCAGCCGGTAGGGTTGGATTAAGTCCAGTGGCTGTAGCAGACCGTAGAGACCTGACAGAATCCGTAAGTGCTTTTGCGCAAAAGCCAGCTGGTCGTCAGTTAACGTCTGCGCATCTAAGCCGGTGTAGACATCGCCTTTAAAAGCTAACACGGCCTGTTTGGCGTTATCTGCGGTGAAAGGTAAACTCCATGAGCCAAAACGGGCAACGTTTAACGCGGCGAGCTTGTCACTTAAACTCATTAAACTGGCGATGTCTTGCACTGAGCGTTTAGATAAGTTGTTTATTAATAATTGCGATCGGTCGAGAAACTGCGCCTGGCTGTGGATATCGGTGATAGATGGGCTCTCAAAGTCCAAAGTTTTTGCCGGAGAAATAACAATTTGCATTAAAAAAACACCCTTCTAAAAAATAACAGAGCCCTTTGTACCACTACTGTGCTCAGCATAAAAGAGGCAATTAAAGTTTATTCAAAACAAGGGGGCCATGGTCGTTTATTTCTAGTGTATGATGTCGGCAGTTGATAGAATTTGTCCCTGATTTTAATGGGGCGCTAAGGAATATATATGTCGAAGAAAACAGTATTAACAGGTATTACTACTTCAGGAACGCCGCATATCGGCAATTATCTCGGTGCCATAAAGCCAGCGATTGCGGCAAGTGAAAAACCTGAGTTTGATAGCTACTTCTTTTTAGCGGATTACCACGCCTTAATAAAATGTCACGACCCTGAGCGAGTGGCACAGTCCTCACGTGAAATAGCGGCAACCTGGCTGGCAATGGGTCTAGACACCGACCGAGCCACCTTCTATCGCCAGAGTGATATTCCGGAAATCCCCGAGCTGACCTGGATTCTAACCTGCATGACCTCCAAGGGTTTGATGAATCGCTCGCACGCCTACAAAGCGTCTGTGGATGCCAATCGTGATGCGGGTAAAGAAGAGTTGGATGACGGTGTCACTATGGGGCTGTTTAGTTACCCGATGTTGATGGCCGCGGACATCTTAATGTTTGGTGCCGATATAGTCCCTGTCGGTAAAGATCAGATCCAGCACATTGAAATGACCCGTGATATCGCCGGTCGCTTTAACAATACCTATAAAGAACTTTTCACTTTACCGGATGCTCAGGTAGATGAGGATACGCAACTGATACCGGGACTCGATGGCCGCAAAATGTCTAAGAGTTACGATAATACACTGCCACTGTTTTGTGCCCCAAATAAGCTGTATAAGTTGATCAAACAGATAGATACGGATTCTAAGTTACCAGGGGAGCCTAAAGACGCAGACAACAGCACCTTATTCCAGTTGTACAACTGCTTTGCCAATGAAAGCGAAGCACTGCAAATGCGTCAGCGCTTTGTCGAGGGAATAGGTTGGGGTGATGCCAAGAAAGAGTTGTTTGAATTCTTAGATGCAAAATTATCTCAGCCAAGGGAAGAGTACAATAGGCTGATGAACGATCTCGGCTATGTTGAATCGGTATTGCTAAAAGGTGCCGATAAAGCCCGGGCCAAAGCGGCGCCATTGCTAGAGCAAGCACGGATCGCGGTGGGCATCAGACCCTTGCCATTTGTGCCTACAGAGCAAGCGAAAAAAGCCAAGACGCAAAAGAGCGCCGAAGATATTGCCAGGGCAGAGCAGGGCAGACGTCGTGGAATTTTGATGCAGCTGAAAGGGACATTGGAGCAAGTGTTGAGCAGTGATAATGTGCCACAGGCAGCGCAACAGTTGATAGCTACAAAGACAGAAGCATTGCAGGCACTGACTAAAAAAGCCAAACTCAAAGCAGACAATGAGCTGCAAGTACTAACAGAAGAGCTGGCCGAGTACTTGAGTTAAGTTGCCAGGCTTGTCTTTAAAGCCCAGTTGACTCTCTCTAAAGCATCTGGGCCGCTGTTAGTAATGACTTAAGTTTCTAACTCTCCAGGCT
>MABF01000066.1:1559-8493 GCA_002163025.1 'Osedax' symbiont bacterium Rs2_46_30_T18 | reverse complement strand
TGCCGGTGTTGTTTTAGGGAACGGCATTTGGGCAGCCGCAGCGTTATTTGGTGTCGGAACTTTGTTTATCCTGTTTCCGACACTGTTTATAGCCTTTAAAGTCATCGGTGGATCATACCTGATCTATATGGGGCTTCGTATGTTGCGTCAGGCCAAAACTCCAATGAGCTCTACAGCAGAGCAATCTGCTCCCGGGGTGCTGGCTAGCTTTGTAAAAGGATTTTCGGCAACGATCGCCAATCCTAAAGCCGCTATTTTCTATGCGTCAGCATTAACTGCCGTGGCCCCCCTTGATGCATCTTACGGGTTGTTGTCACTGATGGTGTTAGTAGTATTATGTGTAGCGACAGTCTGGTTTACTTGTGTGGTGTTGTTTTTGTCTACCCCAAAAGCATCGGCGTTTTACAAAAGCATAAAAGTTTATCTTGAATCGGTTTTTGGTTCTTTGATCATGTTCTTTGGCATCAATCAAATTCTGAGTCGCTAAATTATCAGCGCCAATGAGGCGTTCTAACGGAAAATATAGTGGGTAATTCTCACTTGGTTGAGCATTATAACCCGCTATTTTTTCCACCCATCAGTGTCACTTTGATACTATCTTTCTGCACGATTCTATCTTCTTTATCCTTGCACTTGCACTTGCACTACAAGAGCGTCTGATACTGTACGCCTCACGCCTCACGCCTCACGCCTCACGCCTCACGCCTCACGCCCTTTTATGCGCTCAAGGCTGTCACCTCATCCTAAGTCAGTATCTTCTTTCCAACTTCCAACTTCCAGCTTCCAACTGACGACTCGCGGCTTGCCGCGCCACGCGCACAAAAAAGCCAGACCCATTACAGGTCTGGCTTTTGTTGTTACTAAGGCTTAAAAGATATTAAGCGAAAGCAGCGTTTAGTGTAGTGCTTGGGCGCATTACCGCTTCAATTTTGCTTGGGCTGGCGTGGTAGTAACCATCCAGGTCAGCAGCAGGTCCCTGGACATCATTTAACTCGGCAATGATTTTGGCTTCATTGTCGGTCAGAGTGCTGGCAAGGGCTGTAAATTTTGCTGCAAGCTCAGTATCTTCAGTTTGTGTGCTAAGCTCTTGAGCCCAGAACATGCTTAGGTAGAAGTGGCTGCCACGGTTGTCTAACTCGCCAACTCTACGCGAAGGAGATTTGTTTTCCTCCAGTAGTTTGGCGGTAGCAAGATCCAGTGTCTTGGCTAGAATAGCTGCCTGCTTGTTACCGTGCTTGATGCTCATGTCTTCAAGAGAAACCGCAACGGCCATGAATTCACCCAGTGAATCCCAGCGCAAGTGGTTTTCTTTTTCAACTTGTAATACGTGCTTAGGTGCAGATCCGCCAGCACCTGTCTCGTACATGCCACCGCCCTTGAGCATAGGTACGATAGACAGCATCTTCGCAGATGTACCCAGCTCCATGATTGGGAACAAGTCAGTCAGGTAGTCGCGCAATACGTTACCGGAGACAGATATTGTATCTAAACCGCGAACCTGGCGCTCCATAGAATAGCGAATCGCTTCGTTGTAAGCCATGATTGGCAGTTCAAGACCGTTGGTATCGTGCTCTTGTAAGTAGTTGTTTACTTTAATAATTAGCTGTCTGTCGTGGGCGCGCTCTGCATCCAACCAGAAAACCGCTGGTGTAGAGGTTTGACGTGCGCGGTTTACCGCTAGCTTAACCCAATCACGTACTGGCTCATCTTTAGTCTGGCAGGCTCTCCAAAGGTCGCCCACTGCAACGGCGTGCTCCATTAGAACAGTGCCTTTGCTGTCGACAATACGCATAGTACCGGCTTCAGTCATTTCAAAAGTCTTGTCGTGAGATCCGTACTCTTCGGCTTTTTTCGCCATCAGGCCAACGTTAGGTACAGTACCTAGTGTCGTAGGGTCGAATGCACCGTTGGTTTTACAGAAGTTGATAGTCTCCTGGTAAATACGTGCGTAAGTACTTTCAGGCATAACTGCTTTAGCATCTTTGGCAGTACCGTCTGCTCCCCACATTTGACCGCCGTTACGGATCATTGCAGGCATAGACGCATCGACAATCACGTCACTAGGTACGTGCAAGTTAGTGATGCCTTTGTCCGAATCAACCATGGCTATTTCTGGACGGGAATCAAAACAAGCTTGAATGTCGGCTTCAATTTCGGTGCGCTGTGCATCAGGTAAGCCGGCGATCTTTTCGATAACGCTGCCAAAACCGTTGTTCGGATTAACACCTAACTGTGCAAATAGTTCACCGTGTTTGGCGAACAGGTCTTTGAAGAAAACAGTTACCGCGTGGCCAAAGACGATAGGGTGGGAAACTTTCATCATTGTGGCTTTAACGTGCAGCGACCACATAACGTTGTTTTCTTTACAGTCAGTCATTGTTTCTTCGAAGAAATCGCGAAGTGTGCTGATGCTCATAGACATAGAGTCTAAAATTTCACCACTTTCCAGGCTAAGCTCTTTCTTTACTTCTACAGCACCACTGGCAGAGACAAATTCAATACGTACATCAGTAGCGCTATCAACAGTGATAGATTGCTCAGAGCTGAAGAAGTCACCATCGCGCATGTAATCGGCGTGCGACTGTGAAGTTTTGCTCCAGGCGCCCATTGAATGCGGGAACTTACGCACAAAAGCTTTTACTGCAGGAGGCGCGCGACGGTCTGAGTTACCTTCACGTAGTACTGGGTTTACCGCACTGCCTTGTAACTTGCCGTAGCGAGCCGCGATGTCTTTGTCAGCATCGCTTTGCGGGTTTTCTGGTAGTGAAGGGATGTTTAGCCCTTGAGATTGCAGCTCAGCAATGCATGCCTTTAATTGTGGAATAGAAGCACTGATGTTAGGCAGTTTGATGATGTTAGCGGCTGGATCTTGTGTTAGTTGTCCTAAGAACGCCAGGCCATCTTCTACGCGCTGTTCTGCTGTTAAGTTCTCTGGAAAAGCAGCTAAAATACGCCCTGCTAATGAAATGTCAGTTAATTGAACATCGATACCCGCAGCAGAGGTAAAAGTTCTTACCATTGGTAGTAAAGAGTAAGTGGCAAGTGCGGGTGCTTCGTCAGTAAGCGTGTAGTAAATAGTGCTGTTGTTAGCTGTCATATAGGCCTCAAGACGGTTTTGAATTAACTTAACGATCTGATAAATAAGAAATTTAAGCCATGTTCTGGCTTGCTTCTGAATCGTTGTGCGTTTTTTGCGTGGCTAATTATACTAGCAAATACAAGATTTTGCATCGTAAATCGGCACAATTGCCTTTAGCTGCCAGCAAAAAGCTTGTGTAAATTGCTAAATTTTGAGCCAATCAGATAAAAATTACCGCTTTATTAGCGAATATTGTGGTAGCTGTATATTTACTATTAAGGATAGCTTCGATAGCAGGGGATACCAGTAAGCGCTAATAAGGATTAAAATGTAGCTTAATGCGTCTGGAGTTGTGACCTGTGTCAACTTAGGTGTTATACTTTGCCGCTTTTTTAGTCGCGATGATCGCTTTTTAGCGTCACTAAGCTGCAAATATTTTTGTATATGTACATTAAGTTGTTCATATTATTCACTTATTTATTCGGTAAATTCAATTGCTCGTATCTTCTAATCTCAGTATCCAGTTTGGTGCAAAACCATTATTCGAAAATGTTTCGGTTAAATTTGGCAGCGGAAACCGCTACGGCTTAATCGGCGCCAATGGTTGCGGTAAGTCAACCTTGATGAAAATCTTAGGCGGTGACCTAGAGCCATCTACCGGCAACGTCTCAACAGACCCTATGGAACGTGTTGGTAAGTTGGGCCAAGATCAGTTTGCCTTTGAACAATACAGCGTTATAGATACTGTGATCATGGGCGATAAAGAGCTGTGGAAGGTCAAGCAAGAGCGCGACGCTATCTATGCTAACCCGGATATGACCGAAGAAGACGGTATTCGAGTAGCGGATCTGGAAGGCGAGTTTGCAGAACTGGATGGTTATACCGCAGAGTCCCGCGCCGGTGAGTTACTGTTAGGTGTAGGTATTCCCACAGAGCAACATTTTGGTCTGATGAGTGAAGTGGCACCTGGCTGGAAATTGCGGGTATTACTGGCCCAGGTATTGTTTGCCGATCCGGACATTATGTTACTGGATGAGCCAACCAACAACTTGGACATCAATACCATTCGCTGGCTGGAAAGCGTGCTCAATGAGCGCAACTGCACAATGGTGATTATCTCGCACGACAGACACTTCCTAAACAGCGTCTGCACCCATATGGCTGATTTGGATTACGGCGAGTTGCGCTTGTACCCAGGTAACTACGACGAATACATGACTGCCTCTACCATGCTTCAAGAGCAGTTACAGACAGACAATGCCAAGAAAAAAGCGCAGATTAATGAATTGAAGGCCTTTGTCAGCCGATTTTCGGCTAACGCTTCCAAGTCAAAACAGGCGACATCGCGTTCCAAGCAGATAGACAAAATTCAATTGGCTGAAATTAAACCCTCCAGCCGCCAGAACCCCTTTATTCGCTTCGAGCAAGAGAAAAAGCTGCACCGCTTAGCAGTAGAAGTTGAAGGGCTGGCTAAGAGCTACGATAAAGAACTGTTCAGTAAGCTGGACTTGATGATTGAAGTAGGTGAACGTGTTGCGATCATCGGCCCCAACGGCATAGGTAAAACCACACTGCTAAGATGTTTTCAGGGTGATGTCGAGCCGAGCGCCGGTGAAATTAAGTGGTCAGAAAATGCGTCTAAAGGTTATTACGCCCAGGACCATGCCAGTGATTTTGCCGAAGATAAACCATTGCTAGACTGGATGGGTCAGTGGAGTCAGGAAGGTGATGACGAGCAAGTGATCCGCGGAACACTAGGGCGTTTGTTGTTCTCACAACAGGATATTCACAAATCGGTAAAAGTAATTTCCGGTGGTGAGCAAGGGCGGATGTTGTTTGGTAAGCTAATGCTTGGCAAAAACAATGTCCTGTTAATGGATGAGCCAACAAACCACTTAGACATGGAGTCTATCGAGTCTTTAAACCTGGCGCTGGATAACTACAAAGGTACTTTGATCTTTGTCAGCCATGACCGCGAGTTTGTCTCTTCACTGGCAACCCGTGTACTGGAAATCACCGAGCAGGGCATTGTTGATTTTCGTGGCGGTTACGAAGAATACCTGAAGAGCCAAGAGTAATACTGGCAAGTTGTAGGTTGCAGCACAGCTGCAACCAGAGCAGATAACCAATAGGAAAGTGACATGTCGATAAACTGGTTTCCAGGGCATATGAACAAAGCGCGCAAAGAGATTGCGCTGGCCATGGATGAAATAGACATGGTCATCGAAGTACTCGATGCGCGCCTGCCTATGTCCAGCCAAAATCCGATGATCAAAGATTTACGTGCCGGTACACCGGTGCTTAAACTATTGAACAAGCAAGATCTGGCCGACCCTGAGACAACCGCCGAGTGGGTTGAATACTTCAACGCCCAGGAGAACATCCAGGCGATTGCTATCGACTATGCTAACAAAAAACTGATTGCCAGAATTCCGGAAATTGCCAAGAAAATGGCACCAGCTCGCATCCTTAAAGAAAGGTCGGTGCGGGTAATGATCATGGGTATCCCCAATGTAGGTAAGTCAACCATGATCAATTCACTGATCGGGCGACGCATTGCCAAAGTAGGTAATGAGCCTGCAGTGACGAAAGCGCAAAAGCGCTACAACTTGAGCAACGGCTTAGTCTTGTCTGATACCCCGGGAATTTTGTGGCCGAAGATTGAAGATTATGATTCAGGCTATCGTCTCGCAACCAGCGGTGCAATACGCGATACAGCACTAGAGTATCAAAGCGTAGCACTATACGCCGCTGCGTTTATGCTTAAGAAATATCCGCAGAGGATGATCGAGAGGTATAAACTGAAAGAGTTACCGAGCACAGACACAGAAATGTTGAAAGTGATTGGCAGTAAGCGTGGCGGATTGCGCTCAGGTGGCAAAATCGACATGCACAAGGCCGCTGAAGTAATGATACAGGATATTCGCGGCGGTAAGCTGGGGCTAATCAGTTACGAGACTGTGGCCGAGTGGTACACTAAATTTGCCGAGGCCGAGCAGCGAAAATTAGACCAACTGGCAGAGCTTGAAGTAGAGCGTGCTAAGCAAGATTTAATAGATCAGGAGCGGGCCAAGCGCGATGCGCAACGCCAGGCTTATAAAACGCAGAACGCGATCGACGATGCCCGTCGTGAGCGTGAAGAAAACGAAAAGAAAGCACAATATAGAGGTGACCAGCAATGTCACGATTAAAGAAAAAACGTACTGGCTTGATGACAGTATTAGAGCGTAAACCCAGCAAAAAAGAATTTCTGGAAGATCCGGACAGCAGAGAGAGCCGTAAGAAAAAGGCTATGGATGCAAAGAAAAAGCCTAAATCTACTTTTGAAAAAAACCGCTCTCAAGTGAAAGACAAGGCCGAGGCCGCTGCTAAATTAGTGCAAGTGCCCAATGGGCGCCTCGCTGCTAAAATCAAAGCACAAGCTAAGCAGAAGCAGCAGTCAGAAGAAAGCTAAAACATTTGTGCTGACAGGAACAGGGCTATAAACCGTGAGTTTGCGACAGATAACTTCCCAGGCTGATGTATCACAAGACCTACAACTGTTAGTGCAAATAGACCAACGTCTTCAGCCGGTGCTGGCGGCAGTGGACAATGTGCCACTGCGCTTGCGCACACCCGGGTTTGACGGGCTGGCACATATAGTCGTCGCCCAGCTCTTATCCGTGGCCAGTGCCAAGGCCATCTCCGCTCGATTAAACACCTTAGTCTCCCCTTTATCTGCGGCTAATTTTCTATCTGTTGAGCCGCAGCTGTTACTTGATTGCGGTCTGTCTAAGGCTAAATTGCGCACCTTAACGGCGGTTGCCCAAGCGCAAATGCAAGGGCAGTTATGCTTTGTTGACATCGCTAAGCAAG
>MABF01000066.1:0-1412 GCA_002163025.1 'Osedax' symbiont bacterium Rs2_46_30_T18 | reverse complement strand
TAATCGGCCATATCAAGTTTAAATTTAAAGCGTCATAATATATTGACATAATACATGTCATATAATTTAATAAAGCACGTCATTCATCTTGAGTAATTAGTATGCCTGTAGTTAAAGTAGTTATTGCTGTTGTTATTCTTGCCGGAGTCGCCGTTTTTGCGTTTCAGGACCAGCTAGTCAATAAGTTCATAAACAAGCGTATAGCAGAGCGCCTTAATGGCGTTGTGTTACAGCAATTCACCAATACTCTTAGTGTGGTTATTTGTGGCGCAGGCTCCCCCATACCAGATCCACAGCGCTCCGGCTCGTGTGCGTTGGTAATTGCTGGTGATCAGGTGCTGATGATTGATGCGGGCAGTGGCGTGAGCCAAGTAAGTGCCATGGGGATTTCTTTGGGGCTTGTGGATAACGTCTTTTTAACCCATTTCCATTCCGATCATATTAATTCCCTGGGTGAACTCATGACCCAAAGATGGGCCAACTCAGGCAAAGACTTTCCGCTAGCGGTACATGGCCCCAATGGCACAAATACGATAGTGAACGGTTTTAACATGGCTTATGGCAGCGATCGCAGTTATCGCGAAGCTCATCATACCACTGCCGTAATGCCCCCACAGGGCGGCCTTGCCCAAGCTCATGCTTTTAAATTACCGCCGGCTGAAGGTTTAGTGGTGTTAGAGAAGAGCGGCTTAAAAGTCACCGCCTTCGCGGTGGACCATAGCCCAGTGGACCCAGCGGTGGGTTACAAATTTGAATACCAGGGGCACAGCCTAGTCTTCAGTGGCGATACCGCTAAAAGCCTTGTGGTACAAAAATTCGCAAAAGGCAGTGATGTACTAATTCATGAAGCGCTGTCCACACCCATAGTAAATATGATCACAACAGTGGCCAGTCAAGAAAACAAACCGCGTGTGGTTAAAATTACACAAGATATTCTGGATTACCACACTAGCCCAGTAGAAGCTGCCCAAGTGGCACAAGGGGCCAATGTGCCGTTTTTATTGTTCAGCCATATTGTGCCTCAGTTACCCATAAATAATTTAAAAAAGCGTTTTGTTGAAGGCGTCGCCGATGCCTATGACGGAGAATTCAGCATTGCCCAGGATGGCAGTTTTGTTTCCATAGATTTAAAAGATGGCAGTATCAGCCATGGTGATCTACTTAATTAATTTCGTTGTAGTGTTGTAATTTAACACTCGATTATAGGGGCTTTGGGTCAACAACCTTGTTTTATTAGGACGCCGTGAACTCTTCCATGAGGGCTTGAGTCGGCATCCATGCCTTAAACACCCATAAAACAAAGCTGTCACCCCTCTTTTAAGTTGTGGGGCGGTAGCGCATTAAAATAAATATAAAGGTGTGCAGTGATGAACATGAAAGACTTAAACGGCAAACTAGCCGTCATTACCGGT
>MABF01000110.1 GCA_002163025.1 'Osedax' symbiont bacterium Rs2_46_30_T18 | reverse complement strand
AACGGTGCTATCTCAAAGTCTTCTTGAAAATATTGATTACTGGGTAAACCTTGCTTGGTTAGTATTTGTTGTACTCGCTCCATATAAGAATTGGGCCCACAGACAAACACGTCGCGCTGTGGGACATCCGTACAGATTCGCTGTAACATTTGGTCACAAATGTGCCCGCTATATTGATTGGAATTAGAGTTGGCTCGTTCTCTGGTGAGGTTGTAACTGATAGTAAGGTGAGGATATTGATCACCTAATGCACTCAGTTCATCCGCCGCAATAATGTCTCTAAAAGTTTTGGCGCTGTGGTGAAAAATGACCTCATAAGATAAGTGACTTTTGGCGATATGTCTTAGCATCGACAATAGGGGTGTGACACCTACTCCAGCGCTGAGTAAAAGTAGCTTAGGTTTATTTGAACGAGCTAGGTGGAATTGACCGCATGCTTCGCTCGCCTGAATGATATCACCGACACCGAGTTGATCTAATAACCAGTTACTCATAGCCCCTTGCGAGACTCTCTTGACAATTATCTCTATGCCTTCACTTTGCTCAGGGCAAGAGGAAATAGTGTAACAGCGATCGTAAGCTTTGCCCTCGATGGTTGCGCTTAGTGTTATGTATTGACCGGGACTAAATGCTATTACCTGCTTTTGTTGATGAGCTAAGGTGATGACGATGACATCTTCTGTCGCTCTGCGTTTTTCAACGCAGATTAAGCTTATGGCTTTGTTGGAAAGCTGGCTCATAGTTATTCTCCTTGTGGGTGAGAATAAAATAATGCGCCATAAAACTTAAAGAAAACTTAAGAATGAATGGGTAGATAGTGATTGCTGAGAATGCGATAGAAGATGAGAGGATCCCCCAAGAACTGTTTATTGCGCGAGTGGGATAAGTATCTTCACAGTGAGTCCGCCAAACTGGGTTTCTTTTAGCGCGTACTGGCCATTGAACAGAGTCACTATTTCTTTCACGATAGATAGGCCTAACCCAGAGCCTTTTTCCTGCGAGTGATTAACCCGATAGAAGCGCTCCCACACCTTTTTTTGCTCATCACTTGATATGCCTGGGCCGTGATCTATGACGTTAACAGATCCGTAATCTTCACTGATATCAACTATAATCTGCAGATTGTCTCCGGGTTTACTGTAGTGAATGGCATTGTCTAATAGATTGACGATGAGCGCTTCCAGTAGAGTAGTGCTGGCTAACACCTCACTTTGGTTGCGGCTAATAAGCTCTATTGTCATCTGTTTTTGTAGTGCTTTAGGGTGCATTTGAGCAATGACAACAGCACATAGATCATTGAGGTTGACACTCTCTAGCACTATGCTCTGCTGTGATTTTGGAGAGAGCCTAGCCAGTTGCAATAATTGATTGACTAGACGGCTCATATTGTCAATATTGTGGTTCAGAGCTGCCCGAACTTCTCCTTCAGGTAGT
>MABF01000325.1 GCA_002163025.1 'Osedax' symbiont bacterium Rs2_46_30_T18 | reverse complement strand
TGCTCTGTAGCGACTGAACCCAAGGAAAAAAAATCCGACAATTAACAGCATCTACTGTTCACTGCACCCAGATATTTTTCTGCTCAAAGATGGCCTGAAATTTGCTAAATTAATCTCGTAGATTCGAAAAGTGTTAAAGCTTTTGAGGCTGACGAGTGATTTTTAAAGCTATAGGTGAGCATATGCAAGGGTCAATTATTATCAATGAGTCGCTGCCGCAATCGGATGACAGTGCGCGTCATCAAGAATTAACCGAGGCCTTTACCCGGCTTGGTTATCAATTCTGCAAACGACAGAAAGCCCAAAAAGCAACCGTTCCTGGTTTTACTACCACAGGTAGCGGATCAAAGCACTGCCGCCGGGTTTAGTGTATCTGCGGTCTCATTGGCAGGTTGCAATTAGGGTTGTTAACAAGATTAGTTCTCCCGCAGCTGAGTTAACATGTCAAAAAGCTTTCTGCCTTGCCAGCGGTTTTGTGCTTGAATATTAAGCAGCTCTTGCATCTCCATCAGTATTAACTCAAGTGACGAATCGTTGGCAATGTCGGCTATATCCTGAATGTTTTCCAATTGTTGTTCGTACCAGAATTGGTTTGCCCATTCCAGTAAGCGTCTATTAGCACTCAATAGATCATTTTTAAGGCAAGCTCTGCCAAGTAATTGAAAAGTATTTAGTTCTGCTTTGGCATTAAATGAAGATAGTTCAGCTCCCCTGGAGGGCATTATTGGCTCCTGCCTTTGGTTGTCTCCAGGGCCAATATCAAAATCTGCATTCGACGTTTTAGTAATTGTCTCAAACCCTTCCAGCTCGCTCTCATTCAGCTGTTTTATTTTACGTAAGTTAAATAGCCAGCCTATTGAGCTAAGGAGCGCTAGCACCCCAAGTAGCCATAACAACCAGGAGATATCGTCAGTTGCTAATTGTACAGAGGGCGGTTCGGCGGGCGCCACAGAGTTTTGTGCTATTTCGCGTTCTATAGAAGACTCACCGTTGATTCCCGGTAACACTTTTAAAATTTGTTTGCTGATAGTGGCTGATTTCTGGCTGTCGCTGTTGGTGTCCCACCAATATATGCGAATCTTAGGGAAGGTGATCTCCCCGCGTTCCAGTAGTTGAATTTTCTGCAATTCGACGCGAATCCCCTGCACGCCGTTTTTATTGGTCTTATCGGTAAGTGCCAATTTAGTGTCTTGGATGTTGATGGTTTCCGGGGTTTCTGTGATTAGCGCAGGCAAGTTAGCAGCGGCAATACCATCGACTGTCAGGGTTATCTGTCGTTTTATAATATCACCTACTCGAAGAGTCGGGTTCTTCTGCCAGGACTCTGTTATCCGGACATTACTTGCCGGAAGCCAGTAAGTTGCGCTGTCGTAGTCCTGTCGGGCACGGACGTTAATTTCCAAGTTGTTGGCTCTCACCTGAATCTGACTGCCATCTTGTTGTGAGCCGTTAAAGATAGGGCCCTCAATAATGTATCTGCCCATTTCAGTTGGGAATATAGCGTAACGTTGTTCAATCACATGGTATTCACGGCCGCGAATTTCAATGATTTGTACGGCGCTTTGATCGAGTAACTGTACTTGTGCTTTGTTGATTTTGGGCTCAGATATTGTGTAGCCTGTTGCCAGTGGCTGATCTGAATAGATATTGAGGGTATATAGGTACAGCGCTTGTTCGTAATTGTCATCGAGCTGCAGTTGCGCATCTAAAATAATCGGCATGTCAGTGACAGGTAAAAAGCGGGTCGGGCTTTTGCTTTTAATATAGATGCTAAAAGCATCGCTGCTCTCGAGATTGTGCGTCAGGCTCGGAATGTCCAGATAGCCAGATTTTCTCGCTCGCAATTGCAGCTCCCAGCGAACCATACTCGAGCGCTTTCCCTCAGCGTAAGAGTTTATCATCATCTTTTTTTGATCGAGAATAATAAACTGGCTCTGCAGTGGGGTGGTATCTAAAGGGCTTTGGGATGGATTATCTGTTTCAACTTTTAATACTATGTTGTCCCTGGGCGCGTACTGGGTGCGATTGGCACTGGCGGTCAATGCGCCATGGCTCGCCAGTGGTAGCATTAAAAGTATTGATATACCGACTAAAGTTTGGATAAAAGGCTTTGGCATGGTTAAGTTCACAGTAATTCAGCAATAGTAGTTGGCTAGATAAAGCTAATATGTTTGAATTATCAATGATGACGGGAGATAGTGCAAACATCCCTTAAAATAATTAAAATATTGATATAAAGAACAAAAAACGTACTGCAGGTGTGAACGTCACTCAGACCTAGTCTATACTTACAATCATTAATAACCAAATAAAAACCCAAGGATCCGCGGACGATGTCAACTGAAATCGGAACAATCAAGGCTTCATTGCTAAAAGAGCTGAACGAAGAACTCGACAGTAAACTGGCTCAAAAGAAAGCGACAGCGGTAAAGCAATTCGCTCAGGCATACTACGCTGCAGCTTCTGAATCAGACTTAGAAGCCTGGCGCCTAGATGATTTGTACGGAGCCACTTTAGAGAGTTGGCAGTTTATTCAAAGCTACAGTGGAGAAACGCCGGCAATTCGCGTTTACAACCCTAGCTATGAAGAGAACGGTTGGCAGTCGACACATACTTTTATCGAAGTTTTACAAACAGATAAACCATTCCTGGTAGATTCACTTAGAATGGAGTTAAACCGTCGCAATTTAACTATACACGCGATTAATAATACGGTTTTGACTACGACGCGAGATGCTTCAGGTCAGCTAAAGAAGCTGATTACTGGCAAAGCCAAAGACAGCTCAGCAGTCAGGGAGTCATTAATTTCAGTTGAAATTGATCGCCATACTGACAAAGCGCAAATGCAAGATCTGCGTGCAACTTTGACCGAGATACTCAACGAGGTATTAGCGGTTGTCGGTGACTTCCCGGCAATGGTCAAGCACTGTGAAACTGCCATTGATAGTTTTAACGGTAAAGCGGCTAAAAACACTAAGGAAGATGTTAAAGAGACTAAAGAATTTCTGATTTGGCTGAAAGATCATTTCACCTTTCTGGGTTATGACGAATATAAAGTAGTTAAAAAAGCGGGCAAGACTGAGTTAGTTGCTATCGATGGAACCCAGCTAGGCTTGCTGAAATCTGGAGATGAGTACTGTCAGTCACAACTTTTTCATGAAATCTCCGATGATGTAGCGCTGGATGAAACCGACATCATTACTTTCTCCAAGGCCATGGCCAAATCGCGGATTCACCGTCCATCACATCCCGATTATATCAGTATTAAAAAGTTTGACAGTGCCGGTAAGTGGGTAGGAGAAATCCGTTTCTTAGGTTTGTATACATCCTCTGTATATAACAAAAGCTCTACCTTGATACCTATCATCCGCTGCAAAGTTGAATCGGTAATGGCAAGGTCCGAATTGCCACACGGAGGTCACAACTGGAAAGAGTTGCTGCAGATACTAGAGATACACCCACGCGATGAGATATTCCTGACCCCGACCGATGAGTTGTTTGAAATGGTCATGGGCATTTTACAAATTCATGAGCGTCGTCAAATTCGCCTGTTCATTCGCAAAGATAGAGGCGAGCATTTTTTCTCTTGTCTGGTCTACGCCCCAAGAGATATCTACAGCACTGAGTTTAGGGTCAAAGTTGAGAATATTCTCAAAGAGACACTGGGCTGTGATCAATCCGATTTCCACACATATTTCTCTGAATCGATTCTGGCCAGAACCCAGTTTACCTTGCGCAGTTCTAAGGGTAATGTCGGCTCTAGTACTGATCTTAAAGCTATTGAAACACTCGTTCGCCAGGCGTCTCGAAGCTGGCAGGATGAGCTGAAAATGGCACTGGTAGAGAAGTTTGGCGAGGAAAAAGGTTTAAACGCTTATAACAAATACGGGGTTAATTACCCAGCTGGCTACACTGAAATTTTCAATCCGCGCACGGGTGTTGCCGACATTGGCTATATGACGCATTTGACCGAACAGCAACCGCTGTCGTTAAGCTTTTACCGCCAGTTAGAAAACGAAGGTAACGAGCTAAATCTGACATTGTACAATTTACAGGAACCCCTTCCTTTGTCTGATGTGCTGCCCGTACTTGAGCATTTAGGGCTGAGAGTTATCGATGAACACCCATACCAGATTAAGGCCGGTGACGCTGTTGTCTGGTTGCACGACTTTAATTTAGTTTACAATGGCAATGGTAGTATTGATGTCAAAGACCACCGCATCTCTTTCCAACAAGCCTTCTTGGCCATCTGGAACAAGCGTGCCTCCTCGGATAATTTCAACCGTCTGGTGTTAGGTGCCAAGCTGGAATGGCGTGATGTAGTGTTACTGCGCGCCTATGCGGCCTACATGAAGCAAATCCGCTTTCCTATCAGTACCGATGCTATTATTGCGACGCTCAATCAATACCCGGCTATTGCCGAACAGTTAATCAGTTTATTTCACGCTTACTTTGATCCCAAGAAGTCTTCAGTCAAAAAGGCTGAAAAAATAGAAGAGGCGTTGATTAGTAGCTTCGATAGCGTCACTAGCCTTACCGATGATCGAGTATTAAGGCAGTACCTGGCGTTAATTAAAGGCACTGTTCGCACCAACTTCTTCCAGAATGATAGCACTGGAAGCAACAAAACTTATGTGAGTTTTAAGTTGATGCCTCAGAACATTCCCGGGATTCCTCTACCGGCACCGCTGTTTGAAATCTTTGTCTTCTCACCGAGAGTGCAAGGTGTTCATTTGCGCGGTGGTAAGGTTGCCCGTGGTGGCCTGCGCTGGTCTGATCGGGCTGAAGATTTCCGCACCGAAGTCCTAGGTCTAGTGAAGGCGCAGCAAGTGAAAAATGCTGTTATTGTTCCAGTCGGTGCCAAAGGTGGCTTCGTACCGCAAAATTTACACGATGGTTTGTCCCGTGAAGAATTCCTGGCTGAAGGCATTGCATGCTACAAGATATTCATCAGTGCGCTTTTAGACATTACAGACAACTTAGTAGAGGGCGAGGTGGCACCGCCTAAAGATGTAGTACGCCGTGACGAAGATGACCCTTACCTGGTGGTTGCCGCCGATAAAGGCACTGCGACATTCTCAGACATCGCCAACGGTATCTCCGATGAGTACGGTTTCTGGATGGGCGATGCTTTCGCCTCTGGTGGCAGTGTCGGTTACGATCACAAAGGCATGGGTATTACTGCGAAAGGCGCCTGGGTGTCAGTTGAGCGCCACTTCAGAGAGATGGGCGTTAATACCGCCAAAGACGAATTTAGTGTCATCGGTATAGGTGACATGGCCGGTGACGTATTTGGTAATGGGATGTTGCTTTCCGATAAGATTTGCCTGTTATCGGCTTTCAACCACTTGCACATTTTTATCGATCCAAAACCAAACGCCGCTAAAACCTTTGTCGAGCGTCAGCGCTTATTTGATCTGCCACGATCCAGCTGGTCGGATTATGATAAAACTCTGATTTCCAAAGGTGGCGGTTTATTTGATCGCAGTGCTAAGTCGATCAAATTAACCCCGGAAATTAAAGCGATGCTAGGGGTTAAGACCGCCAGCATGACGCCTACCGAGTTAATTAATGCGTTACTGAAGGCAGAAGTTGACCTACTTTGGAACGGTGGTATTGGTACTTACATTAAGGCATCTTCCGAATCTCATGAAGAAGTAGGGGATAAGGCCAATGATGTATTGCGAGTTAACGGTAATGAGCTGCGCTGTAAGGTGATAGGCGAGGGTGGAAACTTAGGTACTACTCAGCTAGGGCGAGTGGAATACTGCCTTAATGGCGGCCGTTCAAATACCGATTTTATCGACAACGCAGCGGGTGTGGATTGTTCGGATCACGAAGTTAACATCAAGATCTTGCTTAAAGGCATCATGGATGATGGTGATTTGACCCAGAAGCAACGCAACAATTTATTGGCGTCAATGACTGATGAAGTGGGCGAGTTAGTGTTGTCTAACAATTATCGTCAAGTGCAAGCGATCAGTTTGGCTGAGCGTCAGGCGGTTAAATCGATGGCTGAGTACCGAAGATTTACCAATAACCTCGAATCCCAAGGTAAGCTGAATCGGGAATTGGAGTTTTTGCCTAGCGATGAAGTGATGATAGAGCGTGCCCATTCTGGTCTTGGTCTTACCCGTCCGGAACTTTCAGTATTGGTTTCCTACGCTAAAGCAGATCTGAAGGAATCGCTACTACTGACCAGTGTTCCCGATGATGTCTATGTTTCACGTGAGCTGACCACTTCATTTCCGGTGAAGTTAGAGCAACAATACGGCGCGCAAATGAAGCAGCATCGTCTTAATCGAGAATTAGTCGCCACTCAAGTTGCCAATCATATTGTCAATTTTATGGGAATTAACTTCGTAGATCGTCTGGTAGCCTCTACCGGTGCAGATGTCGGAGTCATTGCCAGGGCCTATATTCTGGTGCGTGATATTTTCAAGGTGACCGAGACCTGGAGCAAGATTGAAGCCATGGACTACGGTATTGATTCGAACGTACAGTTGGATCTGATGCAGGACCTGCAACATCTGACTCGACGTGCCACACGCTGGTTTGTACGCAACCGGGTTAGCGGCTTAGATTGCCAGATCGAGTTTGATCAATTCGCCGGCCTTATCGATACAGCCGCAAAAGGTATGGACAAATTCCTGATCGGTGAACCACTGGAGCGCTGGAAGCAAACCTTTGATAAATACGTAAACTTAGGCGTGAGTGAAGATATTGCTTCGGCGATTGCCAGCACCCGCGGGCTTTATTCTGTGTTGGACATTGGCGATATAGGCAAGGCGGTTAATGTCTCTTTCGAGAATGTCGCCAGAGCGTATTTTAAGGTGGGTAACAAGCTTGAATTAGTCTGGTTTGCGCAGCAGTTGAATGCCCTTAATGTGGAGAGCCACTGGCAGGGGCTTGCCCGTGAAGCTTTCCGTGATGACTTAGAGTGGCAGCATGGAATTCTGTTAAGGTCTGTGTTACTAGGCTTTAAGAAAGGCGATAATATTAAGTCAGTGGTTGAAAAGTGGGCTGATAAACATCAGTCCCTGACAGTGCGCTGGAGTAGTGTCCTTGATGAATTGCGCAATGCCGAAAAACAAGACTATGCGATGTACATAGTTGCAGGCAAAGAGCTAGTAGATTTAGCTAAGAATACTGCTGAAGTTATTTAAACACTTCTAGTGTTTTCAGCATAAAACCCGCCATGTGCGGGTTTTTTTATGCCTGTGTTAGCGCCATTTTAACACTACCTCAGTAGTAGTTGCCGGCATCGGATGTTACCAATGACTCGGAAAAAAGCTTAATTAGCGCAGCGAGTCGACCTTATTGCAAAAAATCGTAGTACCTTTTGTGTAGCTACTGTACACTGCAGCGCGCTTTACAGCCTCTGTATGTGTAATGCCCCCCCTATTTTTTTATAAAAGAGAAGTATTTATGAGTTTTGCCGATCTCGGTCTATGTGAGCCTATTCTTAAAGCAGTTGCTGAAAAAGGTTACGATAAACCATCACCCATTCAAGCTGAAGCGATACCTGCAGTGCTCAAAGGATTGGATGTTATGGCGGCGGCACAGACCGGCACAGGTAAAACAGCTGGCTTTACCTTACCTATTTTAGAAAAGCTATCCCAGGGAAACAGGGCTAAAGCAAATTGTGTGCGCACCCTGATCTTAACGCCTACCAGAGAGTTGGCGGCACAAATTGCCGACAACGTTGAAACATATTCCAAGTATTTACCGCTGCGCTCTACCGTGGTCTTCGGCGGGGTGAAAATTAACCCGCAAATGCAAAAACTTCGTCAGGGAGTGGATGTGTTGGTGGCGACACCGGGGCGACTGCTGGATTTATTTAGTCAAAATGCTATTAAATTTAATCAGTTAGAAATATTGGTGCTGGATGAAGCCGATCGAATGTTAGATATGGGCTTTATTCACGACATCAAAAAAATACTGGCATTACTGCCTGCCAAGCGACAAAATTTAATGTTTTCTGCGACTTTTTCAGACGATATCCGAACGTTGGCCAAGCGGATGGTCAATAATCCGATTGAAATATCTGTCTCTCCGCGCAACTCTCGAGTTCGCACTGTCGAGCAGTCACTATACTCGGTGGATAAAAACCAAAAAGCGTCGCTGTTAATCCATTTGATTAAAGAGCATAACTGGTTTCAGGTACTGGTTTTTAGCCGCACTAAACACGGCGCAAACAAACTGACTAAACAACTGGAGAGCGCCGGTATCAAAGCGGCAGCTATTCACGGTAATAAAAGCCAGGGAGCGCGCACTAAAGCGCTGGCCGGATTTAAAGATAGCAGTGTTCAAGTGTTGGTCGCGACCGATATCGCCGCACGTGGTATAGACATAGATCAACTGCCACAAGTTGTAAATTTCGATCTGCCGAATGTATCAGAAGACTATGTACACCGTATCGGAAGAACGGGCAGAGCAGGCGCTGAGGGGCATGCAGTCTCATTGGTAACAGCGGACGAGTTTAAGCAGTTAAAAGATATTGAACGACTGATTAAAGAGTTGATTCCCAGAAAGATTGCCCCGGGCTTTACACCTGTCAACAAACTGCCTGAATCCAAGTTAGATACTCGTCCATTTAAGGACAAAAAGCCGAAAAAGGCCGGTCAAGATCACAGGGATGGCCAGCGCTCTGGCGAGAATGTGCGCGGTCACAAACCCGTCTCTAAAAACAGAAGACACAGAACTAATAATTCTGCTTCAACGACAGCGGGACGTGGGCAGCGCTCTAAGCCCGCCGCTTAATCGCTGAGCAGAGCTATAAATTGTTTGGCCGCGTTAGATAAGGTTCTCTCGCGGTGATATATATAGCCCAAACTGCGATAGATAGGTAATTGATCGGTTGCCAGTACTTGTAGTGAGTCATCGATCATACTCTGAGGTAGTAAACTCCATCCAAGCCCGTTGCTGACCATCATCTTTATCGTATCCAAGTTGTTAGTCGACATCCTTACCTCTAAATTAAGTCCCTGTTGAGTGAAGCGCTCAGCGGTGATCTGCCGGGTGAAAGTCTGCAGATCCGGTAACAGAGGCTGGTGCCGGGTGAGTTGTTCCAAGCTGACTTGGTCTTGTTGGGCCAGGGGATGATCTGTTGCCACGACAAATTGCATGTGATCGGTCCATACTTTTGTAGCACTAATAGCTGGGTCTGGCAGCGGCGCCAAAGTGATCAGTGCCAGTTCTAAATGCCCTTTTACCACCCCTTGGTAGGCGGTTTCTGACTCACCAAAACTTAAATTTAATTGCACTTGCGGATACCTTTGGCTGTATTGCCTGAGTACTTTGGGCAGTCTATGCAGTCCAATGTGGTGGCTAGAGGCCAGAGACAAAGTACCGTTGATCTGGCTGTCCAGATTATCGATCACAGTGCGAGCATCATCAAATGA
The DNA here is from genome assembly GCA_002163025.1 of 'Osedax' symbiont bacterium Rs2_46_30_T18. Taxonomy (GTDB): domain Bacteria; phylum Pseudomonadota; class Gammaproteobacteria; order Pseudomonadales; family Balneatricaceae; genus Rs1. Next base: position 39,369 of record MABF01000325.1, on the reverse strand, counting down.
CATTAATATTTTTTCAGCGCAGGGCAGCAGGGCCTGACCGGCGCTGGTCAAGTTTACCTGTCGACCAATACGGTCAAATAATTTCTTGCCCAGTTGTTGCTCAAGTAGGGCAATTCTTTTACTGATGGCTGACTGGGTGATAAATAGTTGCTGAGCAGCCAGTGAAAAAGAGCCCTTTTCAGCGACAGCGATAAAAGCATTTAATGTATTAGTGTCCATAAAAAGTTTCCATGGGAGAGTGTTATCTATTCCTTCTGGGAATAGTTTACATAAAAATTATGAATTTGTGTTATATAATTTATCGGATTAAAATAGCCCTATAAAAATTAGATATCGCGAGCAACGATAATAGAGATAACCCCTAAGGGTTATAGAGACAACAAGAACATTAGTGGAAGTAGTGAGGAGTTAACAACATGGCTGGCAAGACGTTATACGATAAAATATTTGATGCCCATTTAGTGCGCGCCAATGATGATGGCAGTGCGCTACTGTATATAGATTTACAATTATTACACGAAGTGACTTCGCCACAGGCGTTTGAAGGCCTGCGACTGGCGGGAAGGAAGCCCTGGCGCATCGATGCAAATCTGGCAACTCCGGATCACAACGTTCCCACTACTAATCGCGATGGCGGTGTCTCAAAAATAGTGGATCCTATTTCGCGTATCCAAGTGCAGACCTTAGATGATAACTGTGATGATTTTGGCATTTTAGAATTTAAAATGAATGATCATCGCCAGGGCATAGTGCATGTTGTCGGCCCTGAGCAGGGGGCAACACTACCGGGTTCTACTGTAGTGTGCGGGGATTCGCACACTGCTACCCACGGTGCCTTTGGTGCCCTGGCGCACGGTATCGGAACCTCTGAAGTAGAGCATGTATTGGCAACGCAGTGTCTTATCACCCGCAAGATGAAAAACATGTTGATTAAAATCGAAGGCGAGTTGGGTCTGGGTGTGACTGCAAAAGATTTGGTATTGCACATTATCGGTGTTTTAGGTACCGCTGGCGGAACAGGTTATGCCATTGAGTTTGGCGGCTCGACCATGAAAAGTATTTCCATGGAAGGGCGCATGACTATTTGTAATATGGCAATCGAAGCGGGTGCTCGAGTGGGCATGGTGGCTGTTGATCAGTTGACATTAGACTATGTAAAAGGTCGCCCATTTGCCCCTAAAGGGGATATGTGGACGTTGGCAGAGTCTGATTGGGCAGATTTGCACTCCGATGCGGATGCACAATTTGATACTGTGGTGGATATTAATGCCACGGATATTCTGCCCCAAGTGACTTGGGGTACCTCACCTGAGATGGTTGTCGCTATAGACGCGCAAGTTCCCAACCCGGACAATGAAACTGATCAGGTAAAAATTGACGGGATTAATCGAGCGCTTGAATACATGGGATTGAGCGCCGATCAGACAATCACTTCGATAAAATTAGACCGGATCTTTATCGGCTCTTGCACTAACTCACGCATTGAAGATATGCGTGATGCGGCAAAAGTGGCGAAAGGAAGAACGGTTGCCAGCAGTATTAAAGAGGCAATCGTAGTGCCTGGCTCCGGGCTGGTCAAAGCACAGGCGGAAGCTGAAGGGCTGGATAAGATATTTGAAGCCGCTGGATTTCAATGGCGTGAACCTGGCTGCTCCATGTGTCTGGCAATGAATCCGGATAAGTTAGCGCCTGGAGAGCATTGCGCTTCAACCTCGAACCGCAATTTTGAAGGGCGACAGGGCAACGGCGGAAGAACTCACTTAGTGAGTCCGGCGATGGCAGCAGCGGCGGCGATTGCCGGTAATTTTGTTGATGTTAGAGAGATGGTGGAGCAATAAGTTATGAATGTATTTAAACAACACAAAGGAATAGTTGCCCCTATTGATCGTGCCAACGTCGATACTGATATGATTATTCCCAAGCAATTTTTAAAATCTATCAAACGCTCTGGTTTCGGAGTCTTTTTATTCGATGAAATTCGCTATTTGGATGAAGGTGTCGCCGATCAAGATTGCAGCAATCGGCCCTTAAATGAAGATTTTGTATTAAACCAAAGTCGCTATCAGGGCTCTTCGGTGCTGCTAGCCAGAGTGAATTTTGGCTGCGGGTCATCCAGAGAGCATGCCCCCTGGGCACTCGAGGACTTTGGTTTTCGCACTGTAATCGCACCGAGTTTTGCCGATATATTTTATAATAACTGCTTTAAAAATGGCTTGTTACCTGTAGTGCTAAGTGAGCAGATTGTCGATCAGCTGTTCAGTGAATGTGCTGCCACTGAAGGCTATCAGTTAAATGTCGACTTGGAGCGGCAAGTGGTAATTACCCCCAGCGGCGAAGAGCACAGTTTTGAGGTTGAGGCATTTAGAAAACATTGCCTGCTAAAGGGTTTGGATGATATAGATCTTACCTTGCAAAATACCGCGGATATTCAAGCCTATGAAGCTAAGCGCAAGCTGGCAGCCCCCTGGTTATTTGGGGCCATTAGTCCTGAAAACTCAGTTGATTAGCGGTATTTGTCCTCAAATTAACGATATGTATATTTAATGTTCAATGAATTAAACGGATGAGTTGATATGTCGAAGAAAGTTTTAATATTGCCAGGTGATGGTATTGGTCCGGAAATTTCAACTGAGGTTGATAAAGTTTTAGCCTTAGTAAACCAGCAGTATTCGCTGGGGCTTGAGTTGGATCACGCTTTAGTGGGCGGTGCGGCGATTGATGCTGCCGGCAGTGCCTTCCCAGAGCAAACATGGCAGAAATGCCAAAGCGCTGATGCGATACTACTGGCCTGTGTCGGTGGCCCTAAATGGGATTCGCTGCCGCCTAAAGAGCGTCCGGAAATCGGCGGTTTGCTGCAAATTCGCTCTCGACTGGAGTTGTTTGGCAACTTGCGTCCGGCTATCCTATACCCGCAGTTGGCTGCAGCTTCTTCATTAAAGCCAGAGCTGGTTTCGGGCTTAGATATACTGATTGTTCGTGAGTTAACCGGTGGTATCTACTTTGGACAGCCAAGGGGTATCAGAGTTAAAGAAGACGGTACTCGCGAGGGTTATAACACTTATGTATACGATGAAAACGAGATTCGTCGCATTGGTAAAGTGGCCTTTGAGACGGCGATGAAACGCAACAAGAAGCTCTGCTCGGTGGATAAGGCTAACGTCCTTGAAGTCACAATGTTATGGCGTGAAATAATGGATGAAATGAGCAGTGACTATCCAGAAGTTGAGTTGTCGCACATGTATGTCGATAATGCTGCCATGCAACTGATTCGCGCCCCCAAGCAGTTCGATGTGATAGTCACAGGCAACATGTTTGGTGATATTTTGTCGGACGCAGCGGCGATGCTGACCGGGTCTATTGGCATGCTGCCTTCAGCTTCACTGGATATCAATGGCAAAGGTATGTATGAGCCCTGTCACGGTTCGGCACCTGATATTGCAGGGCAGGGGATTGCCAACCCACTGGCAATGATTTTGTCTGCCTCTATGATGTTACGCCACTCTCTTGGCATGCAAGATGTTGCCGATAAGATTGAGCAGGCCGTTGAGAGCGTGCTTGATCAGGGGTTGCGTACCGCTGATATCTATAGCGAGGGAACAACTAAAGTGTCGACCAGTGAAATGGGTGATGCTGTAGTGGCTGCGCTACAAGCGTAGTAATTACTGCAAGAAACCCAAGCCGGCTGCTGAGGCACAGGAGCCGGCTTTTTTATGTCTTGGTGTTAAGTCGTGCCAGTTTTATTTCTTTTTGCTTAGCAGCGAAGGGCGTAGTGCGGGCTTGTTGGTCTTCTCCAGCTCTGGGGCGATAAATTTTGCCTTGGCAGTCTTTCTTTTGCTGTTGTTAGCGCGTTTGATGCCAGCAGCTTTTTCGCTGATCAGTTTGCCTTTCTCTAGTAATGGGATGCTGTGGAATTGCAATTGTTTGCCTAATAGCTTCTCGATCTCCAGTAAATATTGGCGCTCGTCAGGGGCGACAAAAGAAATTGCCTGGCCTGATTTTCCCGCCCTGGCGGTGCGACCGATGCGGTGCACGTAAGCTTCACTTTGGTTTGGCAGATCAAAATTGACCACTCTGGGTAGCGCTTCAATATCCAGCCCGCGCGCGGCAACGTCAGTGGCAACTAGCACATCTAGCTGCTGTTCGCTAAACGCGGTTAATGCCTCAATGCGCTCTTTCTGCAGTTTGTCGCCGTGTATCGCCATGGCGTTGATGCCTGCATCAATTAATGCAGTGGCGACTTTGTCTGCACGTCTTTTAGTGCGGGTAAAAACAAGGGTCTGCTTCCAATTACCGCTAGTGATTAAATGGATCAGAACTTCTTCTTTGCTGCTGTTGTCGACTTTATAGGCCAGTTGCTGGACTTTTTTGGCGGCAGAATTGCTGGGGCTGACGCTAATTTTCTGCGGATTGTTGAGTACAGAGCTTGCCCAGCTCTCAATTTTGTCGTTGTAGGTGGCCGAGAATAATAAAGTTTGCCTGGTTTTAGGGGCGAAACTCATGATTCTATTGATGTCGTGGATAAAGCCTAAGTCAAGCATCCGATCTGCTTCATCAAACACGAGTATCTCTAGCTGGTCGAGAGAGAATTTTCTCTGGATCAGCATTTCCAGCAGTCGTCCGGGCGTAGCCACTAATATGTCGGCACCGCGCTTCATCTTGCGAATCTGATTATCAAAGCGTACACCGCCGTAGACAGAGACTACGCGCATTCCCAATTCGCTACCGTAGCTCAGCGTTTTATCTGCAACCTGGATCGCCAGTTCCCGAGTGGGGGTTAATACTAAACCGCGAATGGGGTGGTAGTCATTAGTCTGTTGGCGCTGGCGTAGTTTCTCAATCATAGGCAGGGCGAAACCAGCGGTCTTGCCTGTTCCTGTCTGCGCTTGAGCGAGGATGTCACTACCCGCCAAAATCACTGGAATTGCCTTGGCTTGTATCTCAGTGGTCTGTTTGTAACCTAATTGCTCGAGGGTGAATTGTAGTTCAGGGCATAGATTTAATTGGCTAAAATTGGCCATGGGAGTGCCTATCAGAATTTGCCAGTACTGGCTAAATATCATTGTTCAAAGAAAGGGGATTATAAATGTTTGCAGCACTTTAAGCCAAGCTTGTATTTTAGCTTAAAGTACTGCTGGCTGAAAACTAACTCTTCTCTTGTACCAGGTCTTTGTTTCGCTCTATCTCCAGAACTGGGTAGGCAACTCCGGTTATGTGCCAGTTGATTCTGTTGAGCTCGCGAATGATGTCTAAGTGCAGCATGTTGTTATCGCTTTTTCCCTCGTGCAATCTATGCAGGTGGTCCTGGTTAGCTTGCTCAGTTAATTTTTTAACTTTGCGTTTGCCCTCAAGCAGCTTGTGTACCAGATCGATGTCTTGGGTGGTGAAGATACGCATCGCCAAGTGGAAGTTATTTAAGACAGTTTCATGAATAGTGACTATATCTGCAAGGCCATCGTCTGAGAGTTCTAATTTGTCCTGAACCTTTTTATGGGTCATCTCGGCGATATTTTCAGTGATGTCTGCCGAGTGTTCGAGGTTTAAAGAAAAAGCCAATATCCGATTAGTGTGGGACAGTTGCTCGTTTTTTAACTCCTGGCGGCCCAATTTGGTAACGTACTTGGCTATTTCATTGTGCAGGCGATCGACCGAGCGTTCCATTTTCATCAGTTCGCGGCTCGGCGCTGAACTGTCGGATGTTAGTGCAGGCAAGCAGTTGCTGATCATAGTGTAAACCACTTCAGCCATGTGCATGGTCTCGCGCATTACGCAATCTATAGCCATCGATGGGGTTGAAATTAATTTTTCGTTTAGGTAGCGCGATTCGTTGGCGTTGGTTACTTTCACCGGATCGGGAATGTAGCGTTTAATGAGAGAATAAGCTTTTCCTGTCAGTGGCAGGAATACCACGGCGACCATGATGTTGAAAATAGTATGAAAGTCGACTACGTGGCGGGCCACGTCGGTGGTCATATAGGTTGATAGTAACTCGGATATGAGATCGATAAATGGCAGTACGACTAAACAGGAAATAATTTTAAAGCAGCTATTACTCACAGTGATGCGCAGCGCTTGCGGCCCTTTGGTTAACGTCGCTAATACCGCTGGGATAGTGCCGCCTATATTGGCTCCGAGCACTAATACCAGGCCTAGCTGGGGAGATATAATAGCGCTGGCAGCCAGTGACATGATTAAGAGTATCATGGCGATACTGGAGTGGCTGATCCAGGTAAGTACTATAATCAGCAGCATCGCCAGCATGCGTTCATCTTCAAGGGCGTGAAATAACTCTTGAAGGACAGTGGCGTCTCGCAGTGGTCCGGTAGATGAGCCGATCAGTTTAAGGGACAGTAACATCAGTCCCAGGCCAATAAGTGCCATTCCCACGTGCTTAATTGTTTCAGTAGTGGCGCGCCTATGGGAGACCAAGCCTACTACTATCAAAGCAGGAGAGAGCCAGCTTAAGTCAAATGACAGCACTTGAGCGACCAGAGTAGTACCTATATCGGCACCGAGCATTACTGCAAGTGCGGGAGCGCCGGCAATTAGGCTGCGGCTGGCAAAAGATGAAATTAGCAAAGCGGTAGCAGTACTGCTCTGTAAGACAGAGGTTATACCTAGACCCACGGCAAAAGCCGATGTTTTATTGCGCGTAAATCGGGTGATAATTCGTTTTAAATCGTTATCAAAAGCTCCAATGATTCCTTGTTTTACCAACTCCATACCAAACAAAAGCAGAGAGACGGCGCCTAATATGCTGATCAAGGTGTACATTGTTACTCCTTATTAAAGTTATGTCTTAATGCGGTTGCTGTTGCGCAACCAACGGGTTAGTTATTTTAATACAGATAGTTAATTACGTGAGTAGTAAAAGCGACATGTTTGAACCGCTAATGAGTTTCCACGTTCAGGTATTTAAAAGCATTTATCTGCCGGGTAGTAATCTGCAGAAGTAGACTGGAATATTCGCTAACTAAAGATGGGCTTCTAACATTTACCGCCATATCAAGAAAATATTATTGAACGGCTCGATAGCAAAATTGTTTGTAAGTCTAAAATGCACTGTTTGTCTATTGCAAAAAATTATTCAAATATGTTTTATATTGGACGCAAAAAAACATGCCTAATACTAGATACTCGAGGCTGTAATGTTTAAGGGATCGAATACGTTGCTGTTGCGATTACACAAAATGTAGAAGGGGAATAACAAGATGTGAAACATGTTAATTGAAATTTCCGTAGCACTTTGTTTAGCGGCTATAATAATCGCATATTTAGCCCGATATTTCTATATAAAACTCGTTAATAGGTTGAATTATCCACGAATTTAGCGGTTGTTGGCGCTGCTTGTCCGCGGCTAACGACAGCTTTAAAACTTCGTGTTTAAATAGTCTTCAACGACAGTTGCCTGTTCTTCCAAATCGTCTAGTTTGTATAGATCCTGCTCCTTTAAACTTCGCTCTCTGCGGGCAAAACCGAGTTGGGTTCTGGCGGTTCTGACTTGTCCTCTGAGCAAGAAATATTCAATTCTGGCAATGTGCAAAGCATTGCGGTTTCCAGCCAACCCTTGTGCTTCGGCCAATAAATACCAGGCATCTATATTATCCGGTGCGTATTCGGTGATCTGACGCAAGATTTCTATTGCCGCTTGGGGGCGCTGTGCAGACAGTAAGGTTTGCGCCATGAGCATTTGCACTGCACTGTGATGTGGGTAGATCAAATTTAATTTGTTGAGTATTTTAAGGGCTTTATCAGGTTTCTGGCCACGTTGGTAAACTTCAGCCAAGCTAAGTTTGATCAACATTTGCTTGCGCCATTGCGAGGGGAGTTTTTGCAGTGACTTTATCGACTCACTAAAACGGCTGGAGCGAGCCTGTGCGAGCGCTAGTGAATAGAGGTTGATCGCAGATCTATCGGTCTTGGCGATGGCTCTATAGTGGCTAAGTGACTGGCTTGGCGTGAGCTGGTATTTTACTTTTAATCTGGCTTTAATAATCGCAAAGTCTAAACTCGCCGCCCTCTTTTTGCCAACGTTCAATTGCATGGCACGATTTTTACTGTCGGCGACCCGAGAACTGGAGCTGGGATGCGTGAGTAAAAATTCGGGAGGAAGCGAGCCCTGCAATCTCTGTAACTCAAGTAATCTTCCAAACATTCTCGGCATAGCAGATGGATCATAACCTGCTTTAGAGAGGTTCAACATGCCAATGCGGTCGGCTTCCTGTTCGTTTTTCCTGCTAAAAGCAAGGCTTGCCGACATACTGCTGGCCATGCTGCTCGACAACACGGCGGTCCCAGCTTCCGGGTTCGCAGCCGCAATCAGCACCCCGGTGATCAGTGAGGCAATCGCGAAGGGTGAGTTAATGCGATTGCGCTCAAGTTGTGAAGCGAAGTGTCGCTGGCTTAAATGAGCAAGTTCATGACTGATCACTGAAGCCAGTTCATCTTCCGCGTCAGCTGCAATGACTAAGCCAGCATGTATGCCTACTACGCCGCCAGGAGCTGCGAAAGCATTGACGCTTTTGTTGCCGATAACTGCCAGTGAAATACGTTTATCTTGTAATTGGCTTTTAGCCACTAAATCCCAGGTTAGATCTTGCAGGTAGGATTCTACCAGGGGGTCGTCGATAGATTGATGGGTGTTGCGAATTTGTCTGATAATACCCTGACCTAAGTTGTATTCAGAGTTTAGAGAGATGATCGATGAACTGTAATCTCCCAACACGGGTAGGCCGTTGGCAAAAGTCTTGCCAGCAGTAGAGATAACCAGGCAGATAAAACTGGTCAGCAGAACTGTTTTTGTTAGAGAGCTATTGTAGTGTAGTAATGATGGAAAAAAACTTCTGGAGCTTGTTAGCATATTGAGTGTTGCCTTTGAGTAATACAATCGAAGGAAGTGTTGCTTGAAAGTGTTCTACAAACTGTCGTAAATGTTTTTTACCGCCATTGCCGTTGTTGTCTAAAGTGGCAGAGGCAACTTGGTTTATGGTTTTATGCTAGACCGCTGAATTTGATTATAGTTTCTAAACCTGACCGATGCATTCTTATAGTTGTATTTATCTGTATTTTTGCCGCTCATAAGCTCAATTATTTTATGCCTTTGCTGTTATCATGACCCCAAGCATGTCATTATCCAAAGCCAATTTTTATCGCCTGAATTTGTGGCTTTTATTTGTTAGAGGTTTTTATGTCTGAAATCCACTTTGACCAGCTATTGGATGTAACTGATTTCAACTGTCCTATGCCGCTGTTGAAGGCGAAACAAGCGCTCAGGCATATGGAGAAGGGGAGAGTTCTGAAAGTGTTAGCCACTGATGCAGGTTCAGTACGCGATTTCAGTGTGTTTATCGAGCACAGTGAACATGAGATGCTAGAAAGATATGAATTAGAGCAATATTTTTACTATTTTATTCGCAAAAATTAGCGTCGGGTTTCTATAGGCTTTAGTGCAATCCCAAGTGGTTTGCAAAAGCCACTTCACAATTATAATATTTTGTCTGAGAGCAATGAATGAAAAGAATTTTTTCGAAATGGATTGAACGCTATTTTTCAAATGAAGAGGCGCTGTTTCTGTTTATATTGATGGCCGTATCTCTGGTTGTCATTTTAACCCTTGGTGGTCCCCTGGCACCGGTGATTGCAGGACTGATTTTGGCTTTTCTAATGCAGGGGGCCGTCAGTTGGTTAGAAAATAAAAAAATCTCTCACATGATTTCGGTTAATTTAGTCTTTGCTGCATTTTTCAGTGCACTGTTAGCCTTCGTTATTATCGTGATACCGCTAGCCTGGCAACAGTTGGCCAAACTATTCAACGACATCCCGCATATTTTTCAACAAATTCAAGCGGGGTTGCTGGTTCTTCCTGAAAATTACCCCGGAATTGTTACAAAAGAGCAGATCAGCCAAGTGGTGGCAATGGCCACTCAAGAGTTGTCTTCGGTTGGCCAGTGGATGTTGGCCTATTCTTTTAATTCGCTGGGTACAATAGTGGCGCTGCTTATCTATTTTGTATTGGTGCCAATACTGGTGTTTTTCTTTTTAAAAGATGGGAAAAAACTCGTGCAATCATGGACTTCAGTACTTCCGCACAAGCGGGAAATGATGACTAAAGTCTGGCATGAAATGGATGTGCAGATCGCCAATTATATTCGTGGAAAAACCTTGGAAATTTTCATTGTTGGTTTTGTCACCTATTTAGGGTTTATTTTCTTCGATTTAGATTATGCAGCACTGTTGGCAATTATGGTGGGTCTCTCAGTGTTAGTTCCCTACATAGGTGCCGCGCTAGTAACCTTGCCGGTAGCCGTTATAGGTTTTTTTCAGTTTGGCTGGGGAAATGAGTTTTTTTATCTGATGCTAGTGTACGGAGTAATTCAGGCACTAGATGGTAACGTATTAGTGCCTTTGCTGTTTTCTGAAGCGGTTAATCTGCACCCGATATCTATCATCATGGCTGTGTTAGTGTTCGGGACTATCTGGGGTTTTTGGGGGGTGTTCTTCGCCATTCCACTGGCAACGCTGATTAAAGCAATTATTAGTGCTTGGCCCAGACCTGTGGAAGAGCTTGAAAGTTAACTTAGCAATATACTATCCGTCGAATAAGCATTGAGTTTTATTTGACGCTTTGTCTGCAGCTGTTTCGAAAGTTAAGCGGTGATTCATCTGCGGTCATATAAAAAGGAAATGCTTTGTTTTTCTGTAGGATGTTTGGCGATAGCTTTTGCAAGGGACTTAGTCATTGGAAATAGTCTTAAATGTTCAATGATTCTATGTATATGAGTAAGTTAAAGTGTACTATTAAATTGTAGGTTTAATATTTTTACCGTTTTTGACTTTACTGAAAAAGGTTAGCTTTTGTTTGAAAATGTAAATTTGGGATTCAACTCTGCAGAGCGTTTACTTGACTGTTTATTCAGGGAGATTGGCTGTGTATGAGTTCTTAATAGACGATAAATCGACAAAGCGCACCAATGAGCAGAATTCACATGAAATCTGGCCAATTCTGATTGTAGATGATGAGCCCGCTATCCACTCGGTTACGCGTTTCGCTCTCGAAGACGAATATTTTGATGGTAAAAAACTGGTTTTTATCTCGGCTTTTGGCGCACAAGAAGCAAAGGAGATATTGAACTCCAGAACTGATATTGCCTTGGTACTACTCGATGTAGTTATGGAGACAGAGACCGCGGGGCTCGATGTTGCGGCCTGGATTAGGGAAGAGTTGGGGAATAAGCTAATTCGCATCGTGCTGCGCACCGGCCAACCAGGTCAGGCGCCGGAAAAAACGGTTATCTTGAACTATGATATTTTTGATTATAAAAACAAGACTGAATTAACGGCGCAAAAGTTGTTTTCTTGTGTTATTTCCGGTCTTCGTGCATTTCGAGATGTTTCTGCGCTGGCCAATCACAGTGCAGGGCTGAAAAAAGTAGTAGAGGCCACCGCGGATTTATTTAAAAAACAATATATGAGCGAATACGCTTCAGGGGTCCTACTGCAGCTTACCTCTCTGTTATATTTTGAGGCTGATGCTGCACTAATCAACATAGAGTCTGGCGAGAATATTTTGCGCTCGGGTCAGATTATCGCTGCAGTCGGAGCCTATGAGCAGCATGTAGGTCAGCCCCCCAGTGTAATATTGTCGGCTGCGACACTGAAACAGTGGAGTGACTGCGACCAAGTAACCTACAAGAGTAAGATCGATAACAAGATTTTATTTTCCTATAAAACCAGAGATAATCATAAAACACTCTTGTGCCTAAAATACCGCAAGTCTTTTTCACAAGGTGATACCAGCTTAATCGAGCTATTTGTACAAAGTGTAGCGATTGCACAAGAGCGAATGCGCTTTTGGCAGGAAACTGAAAACACCCTCAATGAAATGATTTCAATACTTAGTAGTACCGTGGAAAATCATTCCCAGCAAAGTGGCGAGCACTTTACCGGTGTCACTAAAATCGCTATGTTATTGGCTAAAAAACACGGGCTTATACTAAAGAGAGAAATAGGCCAGCGCCAGGCGCTACGTCCCCATTAAAATGGTCAATGATTTACTGGCCGAATAGAATCTAGTCATGCCCTGCAGTAGCATCCGGGAATAAACAGTAATTGCTCAGGTCCCGCTACAGAAATTGCGTGTGTTATAGCTCGCTGAAAATTCGTCACATTTATTTATCCATGCTGACAAAAAAACCGTAATAAATTCCCTCCTGATCTTTTAAATTTTCCTTTTGATCCTCATAATAGCCGCCTGTTATTGGGGGAATATTAATGAACAAAAGTATTGGTACAAATTTGCTAGCGTTACTATTAACGGTGGCGGCGGTATACCTAGAGTTAGACGCTTTGTATTACGTAGGTATTTTTGCCTTAGCCGGGGCGGTGACTAATTGGTTGGCTATCCATATGTTATTTGAAAAGGTACCTGGCCTGTATGGTTCGGGAGTGATTCCCGCCCGCTTTAAAGAATTTAAGCTGGGCATAAAAATAATGATCATGGAGCAATTTTTTAATGCTCAGAACATAGAAAAATTTATGCATTCTGAGGCGCAGGCCGCTGAAATAAGCTTGCAACCAGTGATAGAGCAAGTCGATTTTGCACCGACCTTTGAAAGCTTGGTTGAAGTTATTCAGGACTCCTCCTTTGGCAGTATGTTGGAAATGCTCGGTGGAAGAGCAGCGCTAGAGCCCATGCGCGAACCTTTTATCGAGAAAATGAAACAATCTATCGTCGAAACGACCAAATCTGATAGCTTTAAACAGCTGCTAGCGCGTGAATTGGAGCAGCCCGCAAAAGTTAGTGGACTGATTGAAAAGGTAGAGTTGATTGTCGAGCAGAGGCTGCAGGAATTAACCCCGTTGCTGGTTAAAGAAATAGTGCAAAAAATGATTAAAAAACACTTGGGGTGGCTGGTCGTGTGGGGTGGTGTCTTTGGTGGCGCCATAGGCGGAGTCGCCTCGCTATGGGCGTAGCTATGGCTGAGGTTTTATAGTCCTGAGCTCTGTAAGAGAGACTAGCAGTATAGAGATAGAAGATAAGTTATACTAAGCGCAGTTTATAACATATTAACTGTGAGTTGGCAGGCCTGCTAAATGCTTTAGCGTCCTTTGTCTAAATAATTAATTGAGAGCGCCCTGTGATAGAAATAGGTAAAACCAACAAATTAGAAGTTATTCGCGAAGCAGAAGTCGGTATTTATCTGGAAGGTGGAAAATATGGCGGCATTTTACTGCCCAAGAGTGATGTGCCGGAAAACTGCAAAAAAGGCGACATAATTGAAGTATTTATCTACTTAGATTCAGATGATTATGTGATTGCCAGCAGGATAAAGCCTTTAGTGCAAGTAGATCAATTTGCCACCTTAACGGTTGCCGAAGTCAATGATACTGGCGCCTTTTTGGATTGGGGGCTGCCTAAACAGTTGTTAGTGCCCTATGCAGAGCAACGCAAAACATTAGAACCAGGGCAGAGAATTACGGTTCGAGTCTACTTGGATAATACTGATCGGATTGCCGCCTCTACTAAGCTTGACAAATTCTTAAAGAATGACTCATCGCAGTTGAAAATGGGTGATGAAGTTTCGTTGTTTGTGGTGAGAAAAAATGACCTGGGTTTCAGTGTCATAGTTAATGATCTGTATTGGGCGGTGTTACATGCCAAAGATGTCTTTAAAACAGTGCGTCCAGGGCATAAGCGCAAAGGGTATATTAAAAGACTACTAGATCACGACAAAATCGATGTGATGTTGGATAAGCCCGGCTATGCGAAGGTCGATGAGCTCTGTCAGCAAATCCTCGATGATCTGGAGGACCGAGGTGGGCAGAGTGCCCTGGGCGATAAAAGCAGGCCTGAAGATATTTATCAGCAGTTTGGCATCAGTAAAAAGTCCTACAAAATGGCGCTGGGAACTCTCAAGAAGCTGGGGCGGATCGAGATTTCTAAGACAGGTATTAGTCTGATCGAAGATTAGCCTGATTTAGGTTTTCTGCGGCGAGAGCTCTGTAGTTGGATGCTGTTAGAGTTTTTGCCGGCTTTTGTAAACTTGGGTTTGTGATTGCTATTTTTGTGTGGTGATTGGTTTTTTTTCGCAATCCCTAAATGTACAGTCTCTGTGCGGCTCTCTCCCGGTGCTAAATTGTCGACCTTCCAGTTTCCGATCGCGTAGCGTATCAATCTCAAAGTGGGAAAGCCCACAGCTGCGGTCATGCGTCTCACTTGGCGGTTTTTTCCCTCTTTTATTTTCAGTTCCAGCCATGAAGTAGGTTGCTCCTTGCGCTCGCGGATTGGCGGGGTTCTGTTCCATATCTGCGGCTCCGTTATCGCCTTTGCTTTTGCAGGTTTAGTTTTACCGTCTTTTAGCAGTACTCCTCTCATCAGTTGCTGCAAGGCCTTATCTGTTATTACGCCTTCCACTTGTACCCAGTAAGTTTTTTCCAGCTTAAACGCCGGGTTTGCAAGCTGGTGCTGGGTCTGTCCATCATCAGTAAGTATTAATAGGCCCTCTGAATCGTAATCCAGTCTTCCCGCCGGATAGAAGCCGGTCTGGGTGACAAAGTCTTTTAAGGTGGCTCTGTTTTCAGAATCGGTAAATTGACTGAGCACTTGGAAAGGTTTGTTTAATAAAATAAGGTTGGCCATAAATAAGTGAGTCGCGTCTTAGTGAAGGTAAAATGTTGATGCTGAAACAGCAGCGAGGGGACAGGCAAAAAAAATCCCGCTACAGCTGTTGCTGTAACGGGATATTATACTGGCATTAACCCTGTTCAGAAAGAGCAGGGCGCAGCTATTACTAAGCTTCTACTAATGGGATTACATTCGAGGCTTTCTTTACGTAAGTTTCCATTTTGTCGAAGTTCAAGTAGCGGTATATTTCATCAGACATAGTGTCGTAAGTCTTGGCGTGTTCCATATACTCGGCAACAGTCGGTAACTTACCTGTAATTGCGGCGACTGAGGCGAGCTCAGCAGACGCTAGGTATACATCGGCACCAGTACCCAAGCGGTTCGGGAAGTTACGAGTAGAGGTTGAGACCGCCGTGGATTTGTCAGCAATTCTCGCCTGGTTACCCATGCACAGAGAGCAGCCCGGTGTTTCAATACGTGCTCCAGCGCTGCCGAAGATGTTGTAGTAACCTTCATCGGAGAGCTGAGCTGCGTCCATTTTTGTCGGTGGTGCAATCCACATACGGGTAGGCAGAGGGCTGTTATTTGCTTCCAGTAACTTACCAGCGGCGCGAAAGTGACCAATATTGGTCATGCAAGAGCCGATGAATACTTCATCGATCTTCTGGCCTTGTACCTGTGAAAGCAGTCGGGCATCATCCGGGTCGTTCGGTGCGCAGAGGATCGGCTCTTTGATCTCAGAGATGTCGATCTCGAGCACGTGGGCGTACTTGGCGTTTGCATCAGCACGCATCATGCTTGGGTTTGCCAGCCATTCTTGCATTGCCACTATACGGCGTGAAATGGTGCGAGCATCGCCATAATTATCATCCAGCATCCACTTGAGCATGGTGATGTTTGATCTCAGGTATTCGCTGATGGAATTTTCACTTAAAGTGATAGTACAGCCTGCGGCCGAGCGCTCAGCAGAGGCATCAGTTAACTCAAAAGCTTGCTCAACGGTTAAGTCTTCCAGGCCTTCAATTTCCAGGATGCGACCGGAGAATTCATTGACTTTTCCGGCTTTAGCGACCGTCAATAGCCCCTCTTGAATGCCGTAGTAAGGGATAGCGTGTACCAGATCTCGCAAGGTGATACCAGGTTGCATTTCACCTTTGAAGCGAACCAGAATTGACTCTGGCATATCCAATGGCATAACGCCGGTAGCCGCTGCGAAAGCGACCAGGCCGGAGCCGGCCGGGAATGAAATGCCCAGAGGGAATCTGGTGTGAGAATCACCACCAGTACCTACAGTGTCAGGCAGCAACATGCGGTTTAGCCAAGAGTGAATTACACCATCGCCAGGGCGCAGTGAAACACCGCCACGGTTCATAATGAAGTCTGGAAGTGTGTGATGAGTGTTGACGTCAACAGGCTTAGGGTAGGCAGAGGTGTGACAGAAAGACTGCATGGTCAGATCTGCAGAGAAACCAAGACAGGCAAGATCCTTCAGCTCGTCGCGAGTCATAGGACCGGTAGTGTCCTGAGAGCCGACAGTGGTCATCTTAGGTTCACAGTAAGTCCCTGGTAAAATGCCTTCAACACTGCAGGCTTTGCCTACCATCTTCTGTGCCAGAGTGTAGCCCTGGTCAGCGCTGGCAACAGGCTGATCCGGAGTTCTGAACATATCTGTTTGAGCCAGGGATAGTGCCTCTCTGGCTCTCTCAGTGAGGCCTCGGCCAATGATCAACGGTATGCGTCCACCGGCTTGTACTTCATCCAGTAACACTTGGGTTTTCAGCGAGAACGTGGAGATAGTTTCGCCGGCTTCATTGGTCACTTTGCCCTGGTATGGGTAGACTACGATAACGTCTCCCATTTGCATCTGATCGACGTCCATTTCGATCGGCAGCGCCCCGGCATCTTCCATTGTGTTAAAGAAGATTGGTGCGATTTTGTTACCAAAACAAAAACCAGCGGTACGTTTGTTGGGGATACAGGGAATGTCATCACCAAAGAACCACAGCACTGAGTTGGTTGCCGATTTGCGAGAAGAGCCTGTACCTACCACATCGCCTACGTAGACGACCGGGTGCCCTTTAGCTTTAACGGCTTCAATTTGTGCAAGCGGGCCAATGGCGCCTTGCTCTTGAGGCTCTATACCATCACGAGACATTTTCAGCATGGCATTGGCGTGTAACGGAATATCCGGGCGGGACCAGGCATCGGGTGCCGGGGATAAGTCATCGGTGTTGGTTTCGCCAGTCACCTTAAAGACGGTTAAGGTAATACTATCAGCAAGTTTTGATTTAGATGTAAACCATTCGCCAGCTGCCCAAGACTCGATAATCGCTTTGGCAAATAAGTTACCTGCATCCATCTTTTCTTTAACATCGTGGAAAGCATCAAACATTAATAATGTGTGGGATAATGCTTTGACAGCTGCTGGGGCCAAGCTGTCATCGTCCAGGCAGGCAATAAGTGGCTGGATATTATAACCGCCAAGCATTGTGCCTAGAATCTTCACCGCAGAAACTTTGTCGATAAGGGGTGAAGTTGCGTCGCCAGTTGTTATAGCTGCTAAAAAACCTGCCTTTACATATGCCGCCTGGTCTACGCCAGCGGGTACACGTTCGTTAATCAGGTCTAAAATAAAATCTTCTTCGCCAGAAGGTGGGCTTTTTAGTAATTCAACCAGAGCTGCAGTTTGGTCAGCGTCTAATGGTTTTGGTGGAACGCCTTGAATGGCGCGTTCGTCAATATGTTTACGGTAAGCTTTAAGCACGGTTTAGCCCTCATCTGTCAATCTGCCGGTTAATTGCTTTAATATGGGAAACTCCGGCACATATTCAATAGCGTTCGAGTTTATCTCTCGCTATTGAAACGGGAGTGGTATTCTACCTTATAGCAAATGGATTGTCGACAATCCTAAAGTCTATCGGCTTTAATAATTGAAGATCTAAGATGTAACTACCAATTTGTCCCGTAAATGAGCATTTTTGTAGTAGGTTGACGGAAATTAGTAAATGAGACTTAATCGTATATTGTTTTGATGTTGCTGAGGGCACAAAAAAGCCGGCACTTAGGCCGGCTTGGGTAATTCAGAGTTACTAGTTTTGAATTTGCATCTCAACGCGTCTGTTTTGGGCGCGTCCTGCATCTGTTTCATTGCTGGCGATAGGATTGTCTTCGCCGAAACCTTGGGATGAAATGTTATTTGAAGTAACGCCTTGAGAAATTAAGTGCTGCTTAACGGAGGCAGCTCGCTGATCAGAGAGACCAATGTTGTAAGCGTTGCCACCAATTGAATCAGTGTGACCGGCAACCAGTACTTTGGCATCTGCTGCTACTAGCTTAGCGGCAACTCTGTTTAATATTAGCTTAGAGTCAGCGGTTAGATCGCTAGACTTATACTCGAAGAAAACGCCATCAAGAACAAATGCCAAGCTGGCATCACAACCGATAGAGTTAACCACTGTTCCCGCTGGAGTATCAGGGCACTGATCTGCTTCGTCTAACACGCCGTCACCGTCTTGGTCATTGAGTATTTCACAACCAGTTTCGTCTACTTCTGTACCGATAGGAGTGTTAGGGCACTGATCAATAGTGTTAGCAACGCCGTCTTTGTCATCATCCAATGAGCAGCCTACTGCATCTACTGCTGTACCAAGAGGGGTATACGGGCATTCGTCATTTTTGTCTATAACACCGTCTTGATCACCATCCAGTACCACGCCCGGTGCGCAGAATATTGCGCCTAGACCAGTACCAACTAAAGCGCCAACAGCTTTTGAGCTGCCATCGCTACTACTATTGGCTGCAGCATCAAGAGCGACACCTGCCAAGCCACCTGCGGCGACACAGAGAACTCGCTTTGTGTCCCAGGGCTCAGGCTTGCTATTGGTGGCTGTGGTACAGCCTGTGATAACAAGTGAAAGGGTAAAAACACCAGCCACTTTTTTGAATGTTTGATAGTTATTCATTATTAATACCTATTCCTTTGTTGTTTTTTTGCTTTGCAGCTTAGTCTGTGTGTAATTTTTGTTGTTCAAAATTTTCCAAAACTCTCCTTTTCTCCCCGAGAAGTTTGGAAAACATTCTTTTAGATAAAACTAAATGTTAACTGTCGGTATTTGCACTCAAAAAGATGATTTTGTGTCTCTTCTAAGTACTTAATTCTATATCAGAATGAGGCAAGTTAGTAATTAAAAAGGATGATAACTCCTCGGGAAAAAATATTCATCTAATGTTAATTAAATAGTTCAATTATTTAGGAAAATAATAATACTAGAGTCATGTTGGTTGATTATTGATCTTGTTGAGTGTTTAAGTGTAGTGGGTCGCTTATAATTGTATAACATTGATTGTGTATTGCTCGTGCATGTTTAAAGGAAAGTAATTCTGTCCGTGATTATTAATGCCAAACAGCATCAATAAACGCTGCTATTGTTGTTTAAGCTTCGCTGTACAGCCGAATTGATTATATAGTTATGCCTGTCACTCAAGGTGTGAGCTATACATCTATGCCTTCATTAGCTGCACTAAGGCGTTAATAGCTGTCAATCAATACTGGCTAATAGCATGAGTGTTTAATCCACGCGACGATGGCTTTTGTCTGGCGCTAGTTCGCCTGTAGCCATGTTCGGGTCCTTAAATTTACTGTAAATCAGAGCAGTAAGAGCTATTTATTTGTCTATGAGCATAATCTCTATAGCAGCAGCGTTTGTTCTAAGTAGTTAGTGCTATATTTTTCAGTTGCGTCGCCAACAATATTGCTGCATTGTGGCGCCTGTTTTTAACATCTCAGATTGGGTGATTTTTGTTGCCATTGCTGTAGGCCAAACTCAACTGGCTAAGATGGGACTATATCCGCTATTTTTATGCCGCTTTGAAAGCTGTATCATCGGATTCAAAATTATCAACAGAGCGAACTATTAATGCTCTCAAGTGAAAAAAGTGTCTTATGTTTGCCCTGTTATTTGAAAATAAAGACTTTATAGTCGTCTGTAAGCCCATTTCAATCAGTGTCCACTGTGATGATCAGGTAGTGGGCTTTGCAGCCCTGGTGTCCAAACAATTGCAAGTTAAGCTCTATGTAGTGCATAGATTGGACAAGGTTACCTCGGGGTTGATGATATTTGCCAAATCTTCCGCTGTCGCTGCTCAATTCGGCGCACTGTTTGAAGCGCATGCAATTGCAAAGTATTACCTGGCACTGAGTGATAAGAAACCGCGAAAAAAGCAGGGAACTGTAAAAGGTGATATGCAGAAGTCCAGGCGTTCCAGCTGGAAGTTGCTAAAGAGTGTCAACAACCCGGCAATTAGTCGCTTTATCAGTGTCAGCGCGGGAGCAGGTAGGCGGCTGTTTCTGTTGAAACCTGAAACGGGAAAGACCCATCAGTTGCGGGTTGCGCTTAAAAGCATAGGTTCTGCAATTATTGGCGACCCTATCTATGGGGCTGCGACTACAGATAAATCAACTGTGGATGACATATTAGTTGCAGACAGGTGTTACTTGCACGCCTGGCAGCTAGCATTTAATTTCGCCAATAAAGAGTATAACTTTCGTAGCGATCCCGATCAGGGAGTGCTTTTTTTGAGCCCCGAGTTGACTGCTTTATTAGAACCTTGGTCCGACCCTGGTAGTATCAAATGGTCGCAGGCTTAAGTATGTTCGTCACTGGCCTTGATGTAGAGCCGTTTGTGGCCTGCCAAGGGGGAATTGACCTATTTACCAGTGCTATTCAATAGCACCCTAGATTATAGAACAAGGAATATTATGACAGATAAAGTAGACGAGAAAAAAGTAAGAGATTTTAGCGCGCGCTCGCAGGCCGAGCAGCGGGATTTTATTGAAAATACTTGGTGTGACAGTTGCCAGAAAGAGAACTTAGGACTCAATAGTCCCTGTGAGTATGAGCTGTCGGGAATAATATATGTCGAGGGGAAGTGTAAAGTTTGTTCAAATATAGTAGTGACTGAGTTTACCGATGACGAATTTTAATCTTATTGTAATTAATCTGTAGGCGTTAGTCTGTCTAGATAAAGGTGTATTAGTGTCCAACTATGATGAGCGTTTTGCTGGAACAAAAAGGATCTATGGGGAAGATGCGCTGGCGCAATTTAGCCAATCTCATGTCTGCGTATTAGGTATAGGTGGAGTGGGGTCCTGGGTGGCGGAGGCCTTAGTACGCTCTGGTATTGGCGAGATCACGCTGGTTGATTTGGACGATATCTGTGTGACCAATACCAACCGCCAAATCCACGCACTTGAGAGTACTATAGGTCAAAGTAAAACAACGGCCATGGCCGATCGCTTAAGAGACATTAACCCACTATGTTTAGTGCATGAAGAGCAATTGTTTATCAATAGCGATAATGTGCGTGAGATACTGATGCCCCACTTGGATTATGTGGTGGATGCAATCGACAGTGTCGGTGATAAAGCAGCAGTCATCGCCAGCTGTAAACGCAGTAAAATTAACATTATCAGTATTGGTGGGGCGGGTGGCCAGTGGGACCCCACTTGTGTTGCAGTGGCGGATTTGTCGCGTACCAGAAATGATCCTCTCGCTGCGAAAGTGCGTTCTAAGTTGCGCAGGGATTACGGTTTTAGCCGATCAGGTAAGCGTTTTAGTGTTGACTGTGTCTATTCTACCGAGCAGTTGAAGTACCCTCAGGGAGACGGTACTGTTGATACTGCAAAAACCAGTAGCGCTGAAGGTGGTTTGGACTGCAACACAGGTTTTGGTGCCGCTACTGTCGTCACTACCACTTTTGCTATGGTGGCGGCCGCTAAAGTGTTAACTAAATTAATGCACCGGGCCAATGCGTCCTGATCACTTGGAGATAAAATGAAGCTATTTGCCACGCTGTACAGTGCAATGCCACTTGAGCAGTTAGTAGAGCGTATCTGCTGCGCTCAATGGCGTTGTGAAAAAGTCAGCGACAACGAATTTAGCCTTCAGGGGGCTGGTGTGCAGCTGACCGTTGAGGGAAGTGGCGATGTATTGATGTTTGGGGAAGTGCAGCTTGAACTGAGCGAAATTGATCTTTGGGTGGCTAGTTTTTCCGAACTGAGGTTGAGCTATAATATTGATATCCACGCAGACGAAGCTCGTTTGATTAGAAGGTACCAGCAGTAGTATTAGCTCTGTCGCCGTCACGTCTGACTCTTGCAGTGCACACTATAGCCAAGGTTCGTTAAAACTTTGACGAATCTTATAGCATTTTTGTTGACTCTCGTTAATACTTTGTATATTTGTTAATTCATATAACTGTTCTGAAAAAATCATGTTTTAAACAGATGTGCTCTTAGTTGTTCTGACAAGGTCAATCGCATATAGTGCTAAACTGATGTTATAACAATTAAATTATCTTTTTACGATGTCTAGGTGAAGTTTATGGCCGAAGAAATTATACAAGATCGATTTGACCTTTTAGCGGCGAATGTTGAAGAAATTGTGCTCTTATTAAACAATCAGGGCGAAGTGCTAAGAGCCAGTGCCGGTGTTGAAAATTGGCTGCAACTTGAAAGTTTGGTAGGGCTTTCGTTTCCGTTGTTGTTCCCCTCTGAAATGATGACTCAAGTAAATACGCAGATAAACGCCGCAATAGACAGCTCTGACTCCGTGTTGGCACAATATTCGATGAAACTAAAAGAATCACCGGATTGGGTAGAGCTCGGGATGAAGGAGCCGCACATTTGGCAAACTCGCTGTCAGAGAACGGCTGACAATGAATTGCTGTTTGTTATTGCCGATAGAAGTGAGGAAGTGAAGTTAGAGCGCAAGATTATCAATCAGGCTCAACGCGACCCTCTGACAGGTGCCTATAATCGCCGTGCCTTAATGACAGTGCTTAGTCAGTCAGTGGCTCAGGCGCAACGCTACGATTGGCTCTGCTCTTTCCTGCTAGTCGATATAGATAATTTCCATGCCTTTAATGAAAGTTTTGGCTGGGACGCTGGGGATCTGATCCTGCAGCAACTAGTGGCTAATTTGCATGGATTTAAAAGGACAGCGGACTTTTTGGCCAGATATGGCGATGATAAATTCGTTATGTTTTTACCGGAAACTAATATTGAACAGTCCGGCTTAGCTGCCGAGCGTATTAGGGTAATGGTCGAAGAATTGGAAATCCCCTTTCCGCAAGGTGATTTGAAATTTACAGTCAGTATTGGTGGGGTGACCTTAGGGGATGCTGAAGAGACTCACGAGACAATGCTGCGCCGGGCCGAAGAGAATTTGCAGGTTGCCAAGGCCAGCGGTAGTAACCGAGTTGAAATAGACGAAAACTTATAAAAATCAATAATAGTAGCACCAGGCTGTTGTGTCCTAGCCTGGTGTTCGATCAGAAAATGACAGTATTATTTCTCCTCTTCTCGCAGTAATGTATTTAAACATTCTATCAAGCTTTGCATTTGCTGTTGTGTACCTATACTGATACGCAAGTAGTTGCTTATTTTTTCTTTAGTAAAGTGACGCACAATAATTTTGTTGTCTCGCAAATATTGCATGATTTCAATGGCTGCAAGGTTTTTGTGCTGCACAAACAAAAAGTTTGTTTTGGAGGGAAGAACCTTAAAGTCGAGTGACGCTAATTGCTGTTCTGTCCATGTCCTGGTGGCAACGATTTTTTTAAGGCTGCTCTGGAAGTAGTCTTCATCTTCTATGGCTGTTTTAGCACAGGCTTGAGCCAGCATGTCCAGAGGATAAGAATTAAAACTGTTTTTAACGCGCTCCAGTGCCTCAATTAAGTTTTTATTGCCAATAGCATAGCCTATTCGCAATCCTGCCAGGGCACGGGATTTTGAGAGTGTCTGAATCACCAGGCAGTTATCATATTTCTGGGTCAGAGCCACCGCAGATTGTGCGCCAAAATCCACATAAGCTTCATCAACTATAACCAGAGATTGCTGATTAGTTTCTAATAATTGCTCGATTTTCTGCAGTGAAATGGCACTGCCAGTGGGTGCATTGGGATTGGCAAAAATAATTCCCCCATTGGCGATGTTATATTTAGCTAAGTCGATAGAAAAGTCATCTTCGATGGGTATTGCGGTAGCTTTGATGGCGTATAGATCACAGTACACAGTATAAAAACTATAACTGATATCCGGCATTAAAATCGGTTGCTGCTGGCGAAAAAAGGCCATAAATGCGTGGGCTAATACTTCATCAGAGCCGTTGCCTATAAAGATATTGTCGACTGCAACATTGTAGTAATCAGCCAGTGTCTGGCTAAGCTCAAAGCTTTCCGGATCTGGATAGCGACGCAAGTGGTCTATATCAAATTGAGCGAGCAATTTGCTGACTAATGGAGAGGGCGGGTAGGGGTTCTCGTTGGTGTTTAGTTTTATCAGATCATTAATCTTTGGTTGTTCTCCCGGGGTATAAGGGACGAGATCTAATATTTGTTTGCTCCAAAATTTACGCTTCACTGGTCGCTGTTTCCTATCGTTTGTAAAAAAACTGAGTAATATAAAAGTGTCGTTTACCGGGCGGGCTGTCAAACCGGTTGCTTTGCTATGGCAGTTTTTTGCAGGTATTGGCAGTTGCCTGGGTTAAAAATACTCAGTTGAACTTGCGTACAACTTGCATAAATATTTCCACCCAGCGCTCACTGAACTCAATACCGGCTTTTTTGTTGATCTCTAAAAGTGCCCGCATCAACGGTCTTTTATGTAATGAGACACTGGTATGACCGTGAGTGATAGCTTCAAAGGTGTGCACTATGGCAATTATTTTTGCCCCAGGGTTAATATCTTCACCGGTTAGGCCGTTGGGGTAACCGGTGCCATCAACTAACTCTTGGTGCTGCATCAGCATCAGTCCGGCGAGGTGAGAGTTGAATAGTGAGCGCATTAATTGCGACGAGGTTTGTACGTGCTGTCGCACTAGTGTCTGTTGTTTCTCATTGAGTTTGCCCTGTTGGTTTAACAGCGGTGTGGGCAGAAATGCCATGGCTACGTCATGGGCAAATAATGAAGCTGCTAATGTAACAGGGTCGACGGGTGAGCCGGCTGCCTGGTTCATTGCCAGTGCCAGTTGGCCAATCCTGTCAGTTCGCCCCTGCCAGTAACCGACTCGGCTCTCACAGGTTTTAGCCATCTGGTATAAAAATTCTAAATCTGCGTTATCTGCAGAGAGTGCTTGCAGCCAGTTCTTTTTATTGTTTGCAGAGAGTGATGTGTTTGGGTCAACCAGGGCGATGATATTGACTAGAATGGGTGCCATCATTTCTGGCGAACTGGCAGCGAGCTGTTGTAATCCCAGCTCTACAGAGTGATAGAGTTCGTTGTCATATTCGACTTTTGCAGCGCTTCTAAACTGCTCCATAAAGTCTCTGGCTTTGTCCATCAACAGTAAAGTCAAGTCGCCGGCACGGTCGGTAAAGGGGATTTTTCCGTGGCGCACTAAATCGAGGATTGTCTCAAGCTCTTGCAGTATCACGACCATGGGTGCGAAGCCCAGAAGGCTAGTGTTGGCTTTAACCGTATGGATAGTGCGGAACAGATCATCAAGTAACACAGTGTTGTTAGGCTCGTGCTCTAAATCTACGATGCTTGATTCGCAAATACTGTACTGTTCTAAAAATTCGTCATATGCCTCGGAAAATAGCTCATTATCAATCGGATCTTTCAAGTGAAAAGTAGTCATTGGATAATCCTTAGTAAATATGAGCATAAAATTGTTATTTTTAACGCCTTAACATTATAAGGTAAGAGTGAAAAATAGACAGGGATATCTTGGCTCGTCAACGAGTCAGCGTTTAAATTTTATTATAATTCCTGCTTGATCAGACAGTAAATTCTGAATCCGTAGATCATCACTAGTACATTCATAAAGTCGAAACAGATATCAAGTAATAAACTTAAGTACTGGTAGTCATTGAGAATAGAACCTAGCAAGCTAGTTAGCAGGTACTTTGACAGCATAATAGCCATCAAAATAGCGGCGGTACCGTTTAAAATAGGCCAAATATATTGTTCGGTGTGCTGCCAGCTTTGCTTTAAGCTCGGCAGTGGCGTCTTTTTCTCCACCACGCATATGTAGTCAGCAATTGACAGTCTTACTGCAATATAGATACCAGGCACTATGAATGCCATAAAACCTAATATGATGCAGATGCTTGAAATTAAAAAGACCAAGAATAGCCTTGGCCAGTTACTAAAGCTCGCCACTATGGCCTGTCCAGCAGTGTATTGTGGTCCCTCAACGGTTGATTGCATAAAGGCGATCGTCGCTCCCCAATAGATAGGGATAAAGAGTAAATTCAGCGCAGAGATGTACAACAGAGAGTCGCTGTTTTCGCTGCTTAAAGGTTGCTCTATCTGTAGCAGTAAAAGGTTGAAGATCAAAATAAAGGGTAGATGAATTTTTGCTAATACAGTGATGTTACTGCGGAAAAAAAAGATACTTTGTCTGATGTATTCAATTATCATAAGGGCGATATATGTCTGAGTTAGTTAGGGAAATATTAAATGCATTGTAGCAGTTAGATGAGGATTTTCTTAGTTGATTGTCGGCTTTATCGGCTGAGGAGCCGATTTATTTGCGCCGTGGCTATTTTCTTATCGATGATAAGTTATAATTCGTATATTCCAGCGCCATTATTGGCTGCAAACCCCTATATTTGTTGAAAGCCTTACCTAAATGTCTGATACCCCTGTATTACCAAAAGAATTACCAACAGAACTGCCACCTGAGCTAAACGCCTGGATTGATCATCAGTTCAGCCAATCTCTCATCGAAGGCCAATGGGAAGTGCGGCGACTGTTTCACGGTCGCAGTGGCGTCATTGATCAACTGCATGCAGTCGTCATTGACTGGCTGCCACCTGTGGCAGTTATCCGCTTATACGATGATATTGAAATAGCTTTATTAGATCAATTAGTGGCTTTGCTAGCCTCCAGAGAAGTTGTTCAGGGAGTGTTGGTTCAAGAGCGAGGGCGAAAACGCGACACCAAATTTAGTATCCCCTATGGTGAAGTATCAGAGGTGATGCAAGTTATTGAGTCGGGATTGATCTACCAAATAGAGCCGCTGCAATTCCAAAATTTTGGTCTGTTTTTGGATATGCGCAACGGTCGAAGTTGGTTGAGGGAACAAGCACAAGGCGCCAAAGTGCTGAACTTGTTTTCTTATACTTGTGCCTTTTCGGTGGCGGCGATCGCCGGCGGAGCAAAGTCAGTCGTGAATGTTGATGTGAGTAAGAGAGCGCTGACAATTGGTCGTAAGAACCACCAGTTGAATAACCAGGACAAAGCGGCCAGTCAATTCATGCCTTACGATATGTTGAAATCTTGGTCGCGGATAAAAAAGCCCGGTCCCTACGATATTGTGGTTATAGATCCACCAAGTTTTCAGCCGGGCTCTTTTATCGCCGAGCGCGATTATTGTAAAGTGCTAAGGCGTTTGTCACAGCTCACTACCGCGAATGCCACCGTGATGCTGTGTCATAATGACCCTGAGCAAACGAGTCAGTTTGTTAAATCCTTAATGGCTTCCCAGTGCAGTGATTTTGTCTTCGAACAACATTTGCCTGTCCCTGAAGACTTTGCCGAGCAAGAGCGTGAAAAAAGCGTCAAAGTTTTGATCTATAAAAGAGTGGCTCCTTGATTTTGTGTTCCCAAACCTTTTATACACTGTCAGCAATGCTAATTAAACTTGCCGCTGTGGAAGCTGTAACTGAGTCAGCTGCTCAGTTGCCAGCTGATAATCCTCGGCCAGGGTAATCGCAGTGACCACAGCGATAGAGCCAACTCCAGATGCTAATACAGGTTCAATGTTAGCTAACTTGATACCACCGATGGCGACCAGAGGGTAGTGATCGGCCAAGGTCTTGCACCAGCGCTGTAAATTAATTAAACCAATTAAGATGGCCGGTTTAGTCTGAGTTGGATAGACAGTGCCCATTGCAATATAACTGGGCTTAATGGCAACAGCCCTGAGCCATTCATATTCACTGTGGGTACTGACACCTAAGCGTAACCCCGCTGCCGCAATGGCGCTCAAATCAGTATTATCTAAGTCCTCCTGTCCAAGATGTACACCATAGCACTGGTACTTGATAGCAAGGCGCCAGTAATCATTGATAAATAGCCTGGCCTGATATTGCCTGCCTAGCTGCGCCGCTGTTGCCACTTGGTTTTCTAATTGTTCTTCAGCAGTGTTTTTAATCCGTAGCTGAATAGTTTTTACCCCCAGCTTTAATAATTTTTCCAGCCAGCTGATACTGTCTACTACCGGGTAGAGACCCAGTGATAGAGTATCCGTAGAGGCAAAAATAGTAGGCTTATGGCGGGTCAGTCCAGTGTCTAAATTGGGGTAGTAAGACAAATCGCAAGGCCAGCCGCCTGCTAAAGTTATTGGCTGGCTTTCCAATAGATGATCAGCCACCAGGCGATCTGCATTTTGTTGCAGGTAAGCCAGTGATAGTACTAAGGCATCACAACAGCGTTTGCCCTGTAACATGAAGGCTGAGATAGCGGCGGATAAAAAGCCGAATTGGCTAAGGTCAGCTACCGTATCCGAAGTAGAGAGCCTGAATTTGCTACTTTGTCGATTGTCAAAAGCCAGTTGTCCCCAAGTACTTGCAGTGCAGTACAGCCAGTGGCTATTAACGTGGTTAGAACTGAGAATTACCGTTTGCAGAGATAAGTCAGACAGTAACTGTGAATTTTTCTGCTGCCGATGCTCTGTCAGACCTGCTGTGCCGGTTATAAGGGTAAACAACTCGGTGCTACAGATTAACAAATTTGACAATTGCGCCAGATGCAGCAGTTGATTGCACTGACTCTTGCTATTTGCCGAGCTATGCAGTTGCTCTGGGCTTAGTAATAGCTCGCAGACAATGTGTACTGTTTTTGTTTTTAAGACCAGTAAGGCGGTAATAACATCATCTAGTGAGGCTTGTACCAGCTGTACATCGATAACGACTCTAATGATTTTGGCTGCGTGGATGTTTTGCTGCTGCAATTGCGTTACATCAACAGGTTGCCTTAACAAAGGTGTCAGAACATCGCGCACCACAAATTGTTTATCTGTGCTGCAGTCAAAATAACTAACGCCGCAAAATTGCTGTTCAAAGGAGGAAAGTGTCCAAGACATAATCGCTGTTTAACTCTATTGTTGGTGCCAAAAAGGTTGTCCTAGCACTGGGGTGCTCGGCGCTGCTGTTTGCCTGCGCTGCATCAAGCCCGCTAAATATCCGCTGCGCCCGGCACTGATGGCGAGTGAAAAGGCTCTTGCCATTAACACTGGGTCATCGGCTTTAGCTACCGCGGTATTAAGTAGTACCGCATCGTAACCCATCTCTAATGCAGCAGCGGCCTGCGAGGGAGAGCCTAGCCCCGCATCGATAATCAGCGGGATGTCGGTGATTCGCTCACGCAGGCTCTGCAGGTGGTATTTGTTTAAAAGCCCTTGTCCTGTGCCTATAGGAGCGCCCCAGGGCATCAGTACCTGACAGCCAGCGTCACGTAATCTAAGGCACAGAACCAGATCGTCAGTGCAATAAGGTAATACTTTGAAACCGCGTTTTATCAGTTCGGTGGCAGCGATGACTAGCTCAAACGGGTCGGGCTGCAAGTTATAATCGTCACCGATCACTTCAAGTTTGATCCAGTCGGTGGCAAATAGCTCTCGCGACATTTCAGCGAGGTTAATCGCCTCTTTTGCAGATTTACACCCCGCTGTATTAGGCAGCAATTTACAGCCAGTCTCTTTAATTAGTTGCCAGAAAGCGTCCCCATCGCTCTGTTCTGGATTTTGCCGGCGCAAGCTTAGAGTAATGAATTCAGAGCCTGAAGCTTTTATCGCCTCGCTCATCTGTGTCGGTGAGCGATACAGAGCTGTTCCCAGTAAGAACCGGCTGTTAAAGGAAGTGTCATATAACGTCAGAGTATCGCTGTGCTGCATTAGCCGCCTCCAATAGGTTTAACTATGTCAACGTTATCGCGGTGCGATAGCGCAGTTGTTGAGTAGTGAGTTTTTGCTACAAACTCACCATTGAGTGCCAATGCAATCCTTTGATCGGCAAAGCCGGCCAGCGAAATTAATTGCAATAAAGTGCAGTTTTCATCGACCGAAAATTCTTGGTTGTTAACTGAAATATTAAGCACTAGGGATGCTCCAAGGTACTGAAAAGTATTTTATGATGTTGGCATTGCTGTCCCTGTAGCCAGTGAATAACACTGCGTACAATGGCGGGAGCTACTAGGTAGCCGTGGCGAAACAGGCCGTTGATAGAAATATGCCGGTCACAGACTAAGACACTGGCTTTGTTATTATTTAAGGCGGGGCGTAAATTTGTGTTCTGCTCTAAAATTCTCGCCTCCGCAAAGGCCGGATTGATGCTGTACATAGCACTGCAGAGCTCTAACATAGATTGTACTGTCATGGCCGAGCGGTCTTCGCTTTCAATTTGCGTGGCACCAATTACAAATTGTTGTCCAGGCTTAGGGACTAGGTACAATTGATAACGCGGGTGCATTAACCGAATTGGCCGGTTAAAGTTAACCTCGGGGCAGTAAACTCTTAATAGTTCGCCGCGCACTCCTCGAAGCTCAGGTCTGTGGACTTTTGCGCCGATACCGCGACAGTCAAAAACCCAATCGTAACTGTGGCGATTTTGGCCGTACAGTACCCGATTGTTGTCGATTTCGACTGCAGTGTCATCGATGAGTTTTACCTCTTGCTTCAGGCATTGCTGTAGCAGGCTGGCCATCAGTGCTCTATTGTCTATGTGCGCTTCATCGGGTAGTAGTATGCCCTGTTCGAAGCCATTGCCAATGTCCGGTTCCAAGTGGCGAATGTCACTGCCATTAAGCGCAGTAAATGCTGCGCCGGTGGTGTTTGCGAGTCTCTGCGTCGCTCTGGAAAAATGCTGGAGTTCAGCGCGATCTTGTGGATGGCTGATGATCAGGCTGCCACTTTGCTGATAATGAATTTGGGCAGCATTTTTCAAGTTGAGCTCAGAGACAATCTTGGGCCAAAGAGCAAGAGAAGTTGTACCTAGGTAGTAGCAATCTAAATCGGCTTCCAGCGCTTCAGAGATCGGAGCTATCATGCCAGCGGCGGTAAAGGCTGCCGCGTCCAATTGATTTGCTGGGGTGTGGCTGTTTAGCCTATTGGCTTCGTATAAGCTAATTTTAAGTTTGTGCTGACTGAGCTGATAGGCCAGTAACCTGCCGACAAGACCGGCGCCGACAATGGCTATGTTTAACGAAGGAGAGAGTGGCATTTATGATTCCCAGTCAGCAATAAATTCTGGGACAAGTAGTACAGCTGTAATTGGATGCTATCTAAAACATAGCTATATGCCTTGAGTTTAAAAGGCAATTACAGTGTCACTTGTTCCCTACGCAGGCATTAACCTGATCAGGTGCAACGGGATTTGGCACAGCCAATCTCAGCCTAAAAATAAGGCACCCCGACAAGATCAGGGGCAAGTCTAGTAGCAACTGCAATTACAGGCAAGCAGAAATACCGATTTTCCAGTGTTTATCTCATGCCTGAAAACTGTCGGAAGATTAAACTCTGTAAATTAGTTACGTTGATTTAAAATTGAGACTTCTCGGTCAAGGGTGACGATCTTATCCGACATTAATTGCTGGCAATCCGCCGCTAATGCTTTTGCTGTGTGATAGGGCTCAGAGTCGATGGGCTCAAGCATCTCTACAATGGCATAGCCGTTATTAAGGCAGTTAAGTTTAAAGTTAGTGGTGGTGCTTAATACCACGGGTACGATAGGGACTTTAGCGTGAATGGCGGTGTGGAATGCCCCCATTTTAAAAGCTAACAGGCCTTTGCCACGACTGCGAGTACCCTCGGGAAACATCCAAACTGACAGTTTTTTATCCACTATTCGTTGACAAACTTGGTCGATCGTCTTTCTGGCGCTGGTTCTGTTGTTCCTATCAATCAATATGTTACCGCAAAGCCAGTAGAGCTGGCCAAAAAATGGCAGCCAGCGAATACTCTTTTTGCCAATGCTAACTGTGCCTTCGCTCACAGCAGCCGTGAGTGTCACTAGGTCATAAGTATTTTGATGGTTGGCGATGAATACTTGCGGCGTATAAACGCTTCTTTTCGGCACGCGAACAATGAGCTTGATGCCAAAGAGCGGCGCCAGAGCGCCTAGTGTACGGGCGATGACTAGAGTATTGTTTTTGTGAAAAGGCCTGATAAGGCAAAATATGCTGCCTGTGGTGCAGATTAAAATAAAAACGGGCAGGATTAGCAGTATTCTCAGCAGGGCGATCATTTTTTAAATCCATCGATATTGATCAGTTAATAATAACGTGAATCTATAGATTTTAGGTGATTATCAGGCACAGCAGGCCTCCTTTCTGATAAAAAAGCTTTGAGAGATGCCGTGTAGAGCGGTATATTTTGCACTGCCCAATAATATTCCTTTTCTTCCATGTTCTACCTTCGGAGATGTTTAAGTATGCGCGATTTTTCTGCAATAGATCGAGTCGTTATCACTCATGGCCCCACAGCGCTTGAGAGTGCCCCGCGCCTGTCTGCCACGCTCAATTGCAATTTGTATTTTAAAAGAGATGACTGCACGGGGCTGGCCGGCGGCGGTAATAAGACCCGCAAGCTGGAGTATCTGATTGCGCAGGCGTTAACTAATGGCGCAGATACTATAGTCACAATCGGCGGTCTGCAGTCGAATCATGCGCGCCAAAGTGCGGCGGCTGCGGCAAAATTTGGCTTGGACTGTGAATTGGTGTTGGAAGATGTTACAAATACACCCAAAACTGACTTCTATAACAATGGCAATATCTTATTAGATCAGCTGTTAGGGGCCACTATCCACCGCTTAGGTACCGATGAGAATCCACAAACTTATTGCGAAAACCTAATTGTAGAATTACAAGTCCAGGGGAAAAAACCGTATTTTATTCCTATTGGCGGCTCTAATGTTGTGGGCAGTTTAGGTTATGTACGTTGCGCTATGGAAATAGTGCAGCAAATCGAGCAGCAGCAATTGAGTATAGATCAGATAGTGATAGCCACTGGCAGTGCTGGGACCCAGGCAGGGCTTTTAGCGGGATTAATAGCCTGTGGCAGTGACATTAAAGTCTTAGGGATCAGTGTCAGTAAAACGACAGAGCAACAAGCGCTGTTAGTGACCGAGTTGTTGTGTTCTGTGTTGGAATATCTGGAGTTGGACCCGGGCTTGGCAGAAGGGCGGGTACATACCAATGGCAGCTATTATGGTGCAAGCTATGGAGTGTCTACAGAGCCTATGATAGCGGCAGTGAAGCGCTGTGCATCACTTGAGGGGGTGTTGCTCGATCCGGTATACACTGGGAAGGCAATGGCAGGGCTCATCGACTTGTCTGACAAAGGGATAATTGCAGAGGGCTCCAACCAGTTGTTTTTGCATACCGGCGGCAGTCAGGGGTTATTTGCCTACCGAGAAGTCTTTTAATCCATACAAAAGTGCCTAGCTCTTTTTAGGAGTGCGGGGGTTTTTCTTTTTTTTGAATAGGCCAAGCAATTTATCTTTGCTCCCTTTTTCATTGGGAAGCGCAGTCTCAAATCGTTGCTGCATATCTTTAAACCCAGCTTCCTTGCGCTGGTGTGCAGCCTGCTGCTGGCGACTTTTAAAGTCTATAACGTTATCGCTCATTGAAGGTGCCTGGATAATTAATAATGGGATGTATACCTGATGGAGTAAGATATTACCGTTTATCGGTGGCGCTGTCAGGGGATTATCTGCTTTGCTCAGTAATTGGCGGACATATTATCTTCAATGCTCTGCCGCTCAAGGTTAACTGAGAGTATTATCAGTGCTAATGGTGCGGCAACCAAAGGCTGGCAGCAAGCTTGAAAACTGTGCTGCCAGGTACTTAAGGTTAATCGACATCTGCGTTAGCGCTAGGTGCAACGTCATTCACTTCCTGTTGCTGCATTGATTCAATGATATCTTTAATGCGCGAGAGGCTGGCGGCAAATATTGATTGCTGCTGGTCATCACCGTCAATGAATCTGGAATCCTGCTGAACCAAGCTGTCTAATAGACGCTGGCTGACATCGGTGATGTTTTGCAAGAAATCTAATTCAGGTCTCTGAGTTGCCTGATCAATATTATTTAAGAAGTGTCCCGCTAATTTTCCGATGTCCGGTACAGAATTTTGCTCTACGCTGCGATAGCTCGCCGCTGCCGAGTATGATTGTGATTGAGTTAGCTGTAAGTTCATAGAGGCTAGCTCGGTCTTATCCATGTTGAACTGCGTGGCAATTTCAAAGGCTTTTTGCACGTCGCCGTTAAAAAATTCATTAGAAATTTCACTGACATCGTTAATCAGCTTGGCAATAGCTTCTAGTTCATCTTCGTCTAGGTCTCCCTGGACCTGGAATTGGAAAGCGCTGCTCTGACTCTGGGTCAAGCTATAGACTGCACTATGATTGCCCTGGTCGTCACCGCTGTAGGCAAATGCAGATTCACTACTGCTTTGATTGGCGAACTGAATCTTAACTTTATCTCCGTCTTGAGTTTCCAGCTCCAAAGAGAAGGACTCTGCCTGGGAGTAGCGCTCAACCGCCGCCACTTGGGTGTGATACACCGGCAGGCTAGGCGAGCTACTTTGAGAGGGGTTAAGGGCCTCTAAAGCTTTGAAAGTCAGTTCTTCTGTCTCATCTATAGTGGTGGATATGTCAGCAGTCAATAAATTCAGGTTATCGAGGATTTCTCGCGCTTCATCAAAACCTTTTTGCACCCCTTGCATCGCCGCATCAAATTTACTCTGGATTTCCTCTTCACTACGGCCTTCGCTGCGGGCATTTTCCAAACCGAGAGCGACGAACTTCGCTATTCTTTCAGCGACTTTGTTAGGGCTGAAATCATTGCTAGCTAGGTCTGTAACATCGTCTTTTTTTAGACCCGGGACATTTTTGGCCAATCGCGCCAATAATGCTTCATTAGCAGTCGCTCCAGGGTTGCGGTGGGCCTCGTGCTCGAATGAGCTGAACTCAGTACTCTGAGCTACATAGGAGGTATTGGAATAAAAGGTATTAATCATTACATTGCCCTCTAAAATTGATTCGATAATAGGCTATCGGCGCCTGTTAAATATAGTTGAATGAATATAAAGGTACTATGAAGCAATTTCACAGATAATCATGCTGTGCTTAGAATTAAAGGCAGATATTCAGGACTTTAGCGAATGGCTGTTGCAAATTAGCGACTACTGATGATGAATTTTTGTCATATGCCTGCTTATGCTTATCTAAATAGAGGTTTTAAAACGATTGTTTAGCAAAAAGCGGTCTGTTTTGGCTGAAAGCTGTTAAACTTCTATAACAATATTATTTGATTGTGATTTTATGGGTTGGGACAGCCAAGCTGTTGACACTAATACTGTAAAAGATCTTGGGGTTATCGGTGATATATGAAAGATGTTTATAAAGGCATTACACTGTTACTGCTCGCTGGGGTGGCCAGCGTTATATCGCTCTCTGTTGACGATCGTCACTGGAATATGCCCTTTGTGAAATTTGACTCTGCGACAGAAAATACTGAAATTAGTGGCATACAAACACAAATTTTAGCAGGACTAGATCCCAGTACAATCACTCAGCCTACTGCAGCCGGTAAAGGGGCCCTACCTACCTGTTTCCAGGGAAAAATAGCCAGGGACAAAAGTACAGATTTGTTCAGTGGAGTAGGCTATTTGTCGGTCAAAGCTTTTGATGAGATGTACATAGAAGTCAAAGGGAAAGATATTTACCTGCTCAGAGGAGCTTTTGAGACGCAGTCCGCTTCAGTAATAGCTCAGCTACCTGATGATGTCATGCAGCGTATTGAGACAGCCGCCAGCGATATGAAATGCGCTAAAGTTGATATGTACTTAGCCAAAATTAAGCCCTGATCAGGCGGCTGCATTAGTATCACCCTGTTGTGTCACTGTGGCGGCCAATCTGCCGAGAAAATAGAGATGTCGTTCTGCACCACTTAATTTCTTTTTGTTGAACTATACTGCAGCGATGTATTTGTTCGGGTTAGTGTTTATTTTCCCGACAATTAAAACAATCATCTTCATGAGCTTTCAGAGTATTTTATTGTTATCCTATTGGGCTGTAGTCGTCATCAATAAGCAGTCTATTTCATGCATTGACTAGATATAGTTATCTAGTGTTGGCAAAAGAGCAATATATGACAGACAAAGACAGCGCACAGAATAAGCCTAAACAAGCGCTACAAGAACAGCGCAACCCTTTGATGAGCGCCACTGATATCAATCACATTTTACTCCACGGTGCGCAGATTTCTTTGAGTAAATTGCGCCGCGCGAATAGTCATAACGCAAGAACCTATTACTTTGCAGAAATAGGCGTCTATTTGGAGGTCTCTCTGTCCTCGGGATCTGAAATTACTGATGATGCCAGAGAGCAGCTGGGTGAAATTCATCAGCAAGCACTGTCCAGTTTGATGGATGCAAATAAGCGTGATAACCAAATAAATAGTTAGGTAAAGTAGCTGTTAACAGCATTTGTTGCCGGGCAATACTTCGCAGCAGCCAATGTCGGAGTTGATGTTGCAGCGGATAAATTGGCCGACAGGTGATTATTGAAGTTAAAGATTGATAAGGTTTTGCATTGGATCCATTTAACAGTAAAGAGTTTTTAGCCAGGTTAACTAAACGCCCCGGCGTTTATCAAATGTTCGATGCAGCAGGTGAGTTACTTTATATCGGCAAGGCTAAAAACCTTAAAAATCGAGTCGCCAGTTATTTTCGGGCGAGTGGGTTGTCGACAAAAACTGAAGCATTAGTGGCAAAAATCGCCGATATAGAAATCACGATTACTCACGGTGAGACAGAGGCACTGCTTTTAGAACAAAATCTGATTAAGCAATACCGTCCCCCCTATAATATTTTGTTGCGCGATGACAAAAGCTACCCCTTTATCTTTATTAACGATGCTGAAGACTATCCGTCGGTGACTTTTCATCGCGGTGCGAAAAGGCGTAAAGGGAGATATTTTGGACCATTTCCCAGTGGTACTGCGGTTCGCGAAACATTAAGTATTCTGCAAAAAATATTTCAGATTCGCCAATGTGATGAGAGCTTTTATAAAAACCGCTCCAGACCTTGTTTGCAACATCAGATTAAGCGCTGTACAGCTCCTTGTGTAGAGCTGATAGATAAACAGCAGTATGCCTATGACATAAAGCACGCCATGATGTTTTTAGAGGGTAAGAGTACTAAAATCATGTCAGAACTGGCTCGGCAAATGGAAGAGGCAGCGGTTGCGTTGGAGTTTGAAAAAGCCGCTCAACTTAGAGACCAGATTCAGTCACTGCAACACACCCAAGAGCAACAGGCGGTGATTGGCGGCAAGGGCAATGCCGATATTATCGGCTGTGCCATGTCCCCGGGAGGCGTCTGTATCTATCAGATGTTTGTTCGAGGTGGTCGAGTTATTGGCACTAAGGCATTATATCCCAAAGTTGCCATTGAAGAGACGCAATCTGATGTGCTCTCCGCCTTTGTAGCTCAGTGGTATCTATCCGCTAATCGAGAAATTCCCGAGAGTATTATCTGTAGTCACGAGCTGCAAGATGTCGATTGCCTTGAGGAAGTCTTGACTGGTCGGCGCGCAGCGAAAGTTGAAATCAGTTTTAACGTGCGTGGTGATCGTGCCGGTTGGCAGCGACTGACACAAACCAATGCCGAACAGCAATTAGCCAATCAGCTGGCCAGCAAAAAGAATATCTATAACCGATTCCTCTCTTTGCAGCAAAGTTTAGGGTTAGATGAAATACCCAAGCGGCTGGAGTGTTTCGATATCTCACACAGCTCCGGCGAGGCAACAGTCGCCTCTTGTGTTGTTTTCGATCATAACGGCCCGCTCAAGACCGATTATCGTCGATTCAATATAGAGGGAGTCACCGCAGGGGATGACTACGCCGCTATGCATCAAGCGCTTACCCGCCGCTTTGCCAGGCTGAAAAAAGGGGAGGGGAAAAAACCTGATATCTTATTTATCGACGGTGGTAAGGGCCAAGTTAGTCAGGCGGTAGATGTGCTTAAGAGTTTGGATATCTTCAATATTCAGGTCATTGGTATTGCCAAAGGTGTGACCCGTAAACCGGGTTTAGAGACGCTGATAAATCCAGATACCAATCAGGAGATCATGATTGCAGCAGATTCGCCCGGGTTGCATTTAGTACAACATATCAGAGATGAATCACACCGTTTTGCCATTACCGGTCACAGAGCGAGACGTGGTAAAGCCAGGGGCAAGTCCAAATTAGAAGATATTGACGGTATTGGGCCCAAGCGTCGTAGAGAATTGTTGAAACATTTTGGCTCAATTCCCTCAATTGAAAGCGCAAGCATTGAAGAAATTACAAAAGTCTCTACTATAAGCACGGCGCTTGCTGAAGATATTTACGCAGCTCTGCATCCAGATCAATAGTTACAAGCTAGGAGTGAACCAGTTATTAACTAATATTATTACTCAGAGAAATGACCCTCTGCCGATAGTTTAGTCAGCTGTTAATTTATGAATACACCCAATATTATTACCCTTATTCGAATCGCACTAATTCCAATTTTGGTGGTACTTTACTACCTACCCTTTAGCTGGGTAAATATCGCCTGTGGATCCGTGTTTGCGATTGCCTGTGTGACCGATTGGCTAGATGGGTACCTGGCTCGAAAACTCGATCAAAGTACCACCCTGGGGGCGTTTCTAGACCCCGTCGCGGATAAATTAATTGTTGCCGTCGCTCTGGTCCTGTTATGCGTTAGCTATGCCAGCCCCTGGATGACTATTCCCGCTATCGTCATTATCTGCCGGGAGATAGTGATCTCGGCGTTGCGCGAATGGATGGCAGAACTGGGAAAACGTTCTAATGTGGCGGTTTCTTATGTCGGTAAAGTAAAGACCGCGATGCAGATGATATCAATTTTAATACTACTTTCGGTCGAACCAGAGACCCTCTGGAGCTGGGCTGGGGTCAGTGCTTTGTATATCGCTGCACTGCTGACAATATGGTCTATGTTGATCTATTTACAAGCGGCTTGGAGTGATTTAAAAAAACACAGTTAACATAAATAGCCTGCTGTCTCGTTAAAACGAAGTACACAGAAAGGGCCGGGACAGCAGTAGTGCTCGCCGTTAATTTTTATAAGTACTTGAAATATCAGATAAAGCTTTAGAGCGTTGTTTAACGGCTGTGGATAATGGCTGAAATTCATCCGATATTTCTATATAAGTGACTAATATTTAAGCAAAAATTATATTATTATTAGTTGTTGACATGCCCGCTGATATCTCTATAATACGCCCCACTTGTTACAGAGATAGCAACGACGCGGGAATAGCTCAGTTGGTAGAGCGCGACCTTGCCAAGGTCGAGGTCGCCGGTTCGAACCCGGTTTCCCGCTCCAATCTATCTCAATGTTTTAAGTATGGGGCGCGATGACAGAGTGGTTATGTAGCGGACTGCAACTCCGTCCACGCCGGTTCGATTCCGACTCGCGCCTCCATTTATTCCCTTCGCTGGTTGTAATAACAACTACGCGACACTCGAAGCCCGGGTGGTGGAATTGGTAGACACAGGAGACTTAAAATCTCCCGATCGCAAGATTGTGCCGGTTCAAGTCCGGCCCCGGGCACCAGTTTTTGTTAAAACCCTCCTTTGTTACTTTCTCCTTTGCTTAAACCCAACTCAGCTGTTTTTATTTACTCACTACTCACTACTCACTGCTCACTACTCACTACTCACTACTCACTACT